>NZ_JACONW010000005.1 GCF_014357575.1 Pseudomonas folii
GACCGTCACGGAATCCAAGCACCATGAAAGCGCTGACCTTCAAACGCTACGGCAAATCCCCGGAAATTGGTTTTGCTGAGGTTTCCCTTCCCGGGTTGAAGCCCAATGAACTGCTGGTTGAAGTGCATGCTGCAGGGATTAATCCCATCGACAACATGATCCCTACCGGTATTTTCAAGCCTGTTCTGAAGTTTCAACTGCCCGCCATTCTGGGCAGTGATCTGGCGGGCGTGGTGACTCAGGTAGGGAGCGGTGTGACGCGCTTCAAGGCAGGAGATGAGATATATGCCAGCCTGTTCGACCTCGGTACCGGGTCCATCGCTGAGTGTGCGGTTGTACCGGAAAGTGCTGCCGCGCTGAAGCCTGCCAATCTGGACTTCGTTCAAGCAGCGTCCATTCCGATGGTAGGACTTACCTCGTGGCAAGCACTCAAAGAGCGCGGCGATCTTCAACCGGGCCAGAAAGTGTTCATCCCGGCCGGGTCCGGAGGCATTGGCAGTTTCGCGATCCAGCTTGCGAAACACCTCGGCGCCAGGGTGGCGACCAACACCAGTACGGCCAATGTACAAAGGGTCAGCAGCCTCGGCGCAGATGAAGTAATCGACTACAAGCAGCAAGCGTTCGAGGGCGTTCTGCGCGACTGTGACCTGGTGCTCGGTACGCTCAGAGGCGACGTGATCGAGAAGTCCGTTGAAGTCCTCAAGCCTGGCGGAAAGATTGTTTCTTTGGTTGGCCCTCTGGATAAAGCGTTCGCCCAGGCTCGAGGATTGAATGTCTTCCTCGGTTTTGTCTTTGGGTTGATGAGCCGCAGGATCATCCGGCTTGCGAAGAGCAAAGACGTTGCCTATTCATTCCTCTTCGTTCGCCCCGACGGCGCCCAGCTTGGGGAGATCGGTACACTGCTTGAGTCCGAACGGATTCGTCCGGTGATCGACAAGGTCTTTGCGTTCGAGCAGGCGAAGGAAGCTCTGGAGTATTTAGCCAAGGGGCATGCTAAAGGAAAGGTCGTTGTGAAGATCAGATGATGTCGAACCCAGTCGGAGTTGCATTGACTCAGCAAGGCATGTGGTTTGCTTTTTAACGAGAGCCCATATTTCAGGACGAGGTTTTCAATGTCGTCTTTCTTGGGTAAGCGAGCGACAGATGTCTCATTGTGCAATGAAGGAATGCGAACCTGTCGGCGACTTCAATCGAGGCATTCTTAAGCCGTTCGCCAGTATATTCAACAGACGAACGGCCCTGGCAGTGAGTACCTGCCTCTGTTTGTGAACTACGACGTTGATCAGCCTGGAGTGATTTCAGCTGGCCTGAATAACGCCATTTTGCTTGGCTACATGTGTTGCCAAGGCGTCCATCAGTGCCGGGGAAAGGCAGTCATACGTGGGTAACCCAATTTCGTTGAAACGGTTGCGGATCTCGTCCATTTCAGTTGGCGGGGTACCTGTTTCAATGACTGATGAAACGAACGCGGCAAAACCTGGTGCAGCCCAGCCGCTCTGAGGGGACAGTTCGGTGTGCACAAAATCCAGGCCGTGGAACGCGTGGTTCTGGTTCTCGATCCGGCCGTACAAGTGTGCGCCACAGTCCTTGCAGGCGTGTCGCTGGATGGTAGCGCTTTCATCGACGATGGCCAGTTTCGCTGCGTTGGCGATGACGCTCACTTTGTTGCGAGGCACAACGGCGATCACGGCAAACCTGGCGCCTTTTGGCTTCCAGCATTTGCTACAGCCACAGGCGTGGTTATGCAGGGTTTGGGCTTCAATCTTGATCTCAACCTTGTCGGTCATACACAGGCATCGCAGAGTGCCGCCTGCGAAATCGGCAGTTGCCGGTTTAATGCCGTTATCCAGCAAGGGGTGAAGTTTTACATCGCTCACTTTGTATCTCCAGATCTATGGGTGATGTGGAATAAGTTCCGGGGCAAGTGCCCCGGAACAGGGGAATACATCAGTATTTGATGACGGTGCGGATTGACTTGCCTTCGTGCATCAAATCAAACGCTTCATTGATACGATCCAGCGACATGGTGTGAGTGACAAAAGGCGCCAGCTCAATCTCGCCTTTCATCGAGTCTTCAACCATCTTCGGCAGTTGGCTGCGACCTTTTACGCCGCCAAACGCCGAGCCTTTCCAGGTCCTACCGGTGACCAGCTGGAAGGGGCGGGTCGAGATTTCCTGACCGGCACCGGCGACACCGATGACAATCGATTGACCCCAACCACGATGAGCGCATTCGAGCGCTGCACGCATGACATGCACGTTACCGATACATTCGAAGGAGTGATCAACACCCCAGCCCGTCATCTCGATGATCACTTGCTGGATCGGCTGTTCGTGGTCTTTCGGGTTGACGCAGTCGGTGGCGCCGAACGAACGGGCCAGTTCGAATTTGGCAGGGTTGGTATCGATCGCAATGATGCGTCCAGCCTTGGCCTGACGGGCGCCTTGAATTGCCGCCAGACCAATACCGCCCAGACCGAAGATAGCGACTGTGTCGCCTGGCTGGACTTTGGCCGTGTTGTGGACCGCGCCAATCCCCGTAGTCACACCACAGCCAAGCAGGCAGACGTGCTCAGGGTTGGCATCCGGATTGATCTTCGCGACAGAGACTTCAGCGACAACGGTATATTCGCTGAAGGTCGAGCAGCCCATGTAGTGATAGAGCGGCTGGCCGTTGTAGGAAAAGCGCGAGGTGCCATCCGGCATGACACCTTTGCCTTGAGTGGCGCGTACGGCGGTGCACAGGTTGGTTTTGCCGGATTTACAGAACAGACATTCGCCACATTCGGCGGTATACAGCGGAATGACGTGGTCGCCAACCTTCACGCTGGTCACGCCTTCGCCTACTTCAACCACAATCCCGGCACCTTCATGGCCCAGCACTACCGGGAACAGACCTTCCGGATCATCACCCGAAAGGGTGAAGGCGTCGGTATGGCATACACCGGTATCAGTGATCTTGATCAGAACTTCACCCTTGCGCGGCGGCTCAACGTCGATCTCGACGATCTGGAGCGGCTTGCCCGGTTCGAATGCAACTGCAGCACGAGATTTCATAAGATTTTCTCCAAGTGATCATGCTCATTGACCCAGGCAATCAAAACGCCTATATCAGGTCAGCGTGCGTGTTTGAAATATTTGCGCCCATGAAACGCTCTTCCAGTCGGCGAGCGTTGCGCCTCTGTCGTTTCTATATAAAGGTGCAACGTTTAACTGCGAGGGCTTTCAGGTCTGATGAGTGTTTCAACGAATCGCCAGATCCTTGCCACTCAAAACATGTGGTCAGGCCGGTTTGCAGCTAGTCAGTGCAGTGGTTCAAGCGTAAGGAAAAGACGCCTGGCTGGTTGATGCCGAAGAGCTTAGCGCTGAATGCGATAGCCAAAAACAGCCGAGAGGCTTGGACACTCCCATCACTTTGTTTGTAATAGGGCGCTCAGAATGTTCATGCGAATATCGGCGTGGAGGGTGCCTGCTTGATCACTATCAATGCTCAACCCCTTTGATCGATGACCTTGGGCTTGAGCATCAATAAGTTCGGGTCGTTACGCTTTGGAAGCCTTCACCGCCAACGCGCCGTCACCCAACAAAGCGACAACCAGCGCAGTTACGGACAAATAGATTGGATATTCCCAACCGCCGTTAGCATTGGTAAAGCTCCAGCCGTTGCCGAAATGCACAGTCGCTGCAACGAACAGTTGAACCACAGCGATTGCGGCAATCCAGCGGGCATACACGCCCAGAACCAGCATCAGGCCGCCGATGACTTCGAACGCCATGACCGGATAGGCCAGAAAACCTGGAAAGCCAATGGACTCGAAAAAGCCAGCGGTTCCTGCCGGGGTGAAGACCAACACTTTGGTCAGGCCATGGGTGATGAACATGATGCCCAGCGCGAGGCGCATAATCAGTGCGGCGTATGGAGCGGTGCGTGAATCAATCATGATGGAGCTTCCTTTGGTTTATTAGACGTATCAGTTGGAAAGTGAAAGTGTCTGGTTCAGCCACTGAGAGAAGTCAGCCAGTTCTTCCGGGACGATTTCGTGTGCCATGTCATAAAAATGAGTCTGGTGCTCCACACCGATCCGGCTCAGCCAGGCGTCAGCTTCATGTGCCCAGTCGATCGGTAGCACGTTGTCGTGATGACCATGAGCAATAAACGCTGAGACGTTTTTCAGTTGCTCCTGTGTCGCAATTCGCGGTTCGATTTCCCGCAGCATTCGCCCGCTAAGCAGCGCAAAGCCTGCCACCAGTTCAGGCTGTGTAACGCCAACACTGGCGCTCATGATTCCTCCTTGGCTGAAGCCTGCAATCACAGTGGGAAGCGGAGGAAGCGCTTCGATAAACCGGATTAACAGTTGGCGACTGGACTCCGCCTGTTCCTGATTGAACGAAGGTCCATTGCTGGTGAAATTGACCTGATACCAGGCGAAGCCTTGAGGGCTGACCTGCAACGGGCCGCGGAGCAACAAGATTTCGATGTCTTCTGGCAGGGACGCAGCCAGACTGGCCAGATTGGCTTCGTTTGATCCTACGCCGTGCAGCAACAACAATCGTGCTTTAGGGCTGGCGGTATTGCAGGCTTTACGGAAGAAAATACCTGATTCGGATTCGCGTGCCGGTTCAGAAAAAGTGATGTTTTGCATGACGTTATTTCACACCTTCAACGGGTTGAACTGAATCGAACCCTTCGTTATCGATCGAGGTAAACAGGTAGCTGTCCATGGCCAGTACGCCGTGGGTGATTCCGCCATCCAGAACCATCGTCTGATAGCTGTTACCGGCTGCGCCCAGCGCAATGAACAACGGTAAAAAATGCTCATCGGTTGGATGGGCGCGTTCGGCTGAAGGCGCGTACTGCTTGTAGTCCAACAACTGATCTATGGTCCCCGCCTGCAGGGTCCTGGCGGTCCAGGCTGCGAACTGCTTGACGTAGTCCGCACCGTGGGCTGTTGCGCCACGGAATTCGTAAAGGTTATGGGTGAGGCTTCCTGACGCCACGATCAAGACATTCATCTCACGCAGAGGCTTGAGTGCCACGCCAAGTTGCCATGCGCTGCGCGTATCAAGCGTTGCCGGCATGGAGACCTGAACCACCGGTATGTCTGCTTCCGGTGCCAGGTACAGAAGCGGTACCCATGCCCCGTGATCAAGGCCGCGAGCCGGATCCAGCCGGGATTTCCAGCCCGCTGTCTGCAGCAGATCAACAATATGACTCGCTAACTCTGGTGCGCCGGGAGCCGGGTAGGACACCTGATACAGCGCGTCCGGAAAACCGCCAAAGTCGTGAATGGTTTTAGGTGCGGTGCTCGCCGTAACACTGATTTCGCCACGGGTCATCCAGTGCGGCGACAGCACCACGATGGCGTCAGGTTTTGGTAGCTCGCGACCGAGCTCAGCCAGCTTTGGGCCAGCCAGGCCGGGCTCGATTGCGAACGTAGGAGCACCATGAGACACAAACAGCAGGGGGAATGAAGTGTTCATGGTGACGACTCCTGATGGATTAAATGTTGATTACTTGCTCAGCCAGACCGGAGCGACCGAAGTGCCCAGACCTGCGCCGTAACCTAGGTAGATGTTGAAACCTGCCAGGGGCTCCAGGTAGCGAGCGTTAACCAGGCCGCCAGCATCCACCGTGTTCCAGCCCAGGCTGCGAGCCAATGCGATAGCGGTCTGCTTGGCGCGCTCACTGTCGCTGGCAACAAATACGCTGCCGGTCTGGTCATTGGCGAACTTCGGACCATCGGCGAGTACTTGAGCGAACAGGGTGTTGAACGCTTTCACCACATTGGCTTGCGGCACAGCCTTGGCGATCTCTTCCGAGGCACTGGTATCGTGGCCGACGGTCAGCGACATGTAGTCGGCGCTCAGCGGGTTAGTAATGTCGATGACCACCTTGCCGGTCAGATCACCCAGGCTTTGCAGCGCTGCGGCAGCATCGTCATAGGCGGTGGCGACCACGATCACATCGCTGTCGCCCAAGGCTTCGGACGCTACAAAAGCGCTGACATTTACGTACTGACCAGCCAGCGCTTGGGCCTTGCTGATGTCGCGGCCGGTGATACGCACGCTGTGCCCTGCGGCAGAAAGCTGTTTCGCAAAGGCTGAACCCATGTTGCCGGTACCAATTACTGTGATTTTCATGATTACCTCTTTCTGAGTTGAGTTGCGTTTCGATGGGCTCAGTTTATAGATTGCCTGATAGGGATAAACTGGGTTAAATGTGATGGATAGTTCCACTAGGTGAGATAATCATGGATCGGGCGCTGGAAATGCAGGTGTTCTGCACCGTTGTAGATAAAGGCAGTTTTGTCGGGGCCGCGGAGCCACTCGACATGTCCAAAGCGGCCATATCGCGTTACGTAAGCGGGCTGGAGGAGCGGCTCGGCGCGCGGTTACTGCACCGCACGACTCGCAGGCTGTCATTGACGGATGAGGGGCGTCAGTTCTATCACCAGGCCCGTGAGGTGCTGGCAATGATGGATGAGGCAGAAGAAGCCGTATCGTCCACCTCGCCTGAGGCCAGCGGCGTTCTTCGCGTAAACGCCCCTGTCAGTTTTGGCGTGCTGCACCTGGCGCCGATTTGGGCTGACTTCATGAGCGCCTATCCCAAAGTCGAGTTGGAGATCAGCCTGAGTGATCGTCTAGTGGATTTGGTGGACGAAGGAATTGATGCTGCTGTGCGTATCGCACGCATGGAAAATTCTTCGTTGGTGGGGAGACAGCTGGCCAGCACCCGGATGTGTTTGTGTGCATCGCCTGCGTATCTGGCCAGTCATGCACCCATCCGCAAATTGTCAGATGTCGAACAGCATGAGGTGGTTGCCTACAGCAACTTTGCCAGCGGGAATGAATGGCATTTCGAAGGACCACAAGGCAGTGAAAGCGTAAACACGCGCTCAGTGGTTCGTTGCAATAACGGGGATACCTGCCGAGCCATTACCTTGGCCGGGGGTGGCATTTCGTTGCAGCCCAGCTTTATGGTGGCGCAGGATCTGCGGCGAGGCGATCTGATTGAAATATTGCCCGAGTACCGCTCCGTCGAATTGGGTATCTACGTGGTCTACCCGACCCGTAAACATTTGCCTGCGAAGGTGAGGGCGCTGATCAACTTTCTGGTGGAACGATTCGCCCATCCGGTATGGGAGCAGTGATTCACGCTGACCAAAAAAGCCGGCTGATAAAAAGGGGAAATCAAGCCATCAGCCGGATAAAAGGAGCGCTGTATCAGGATCGTCCGCACTCCCAGAAAATCAGGGCGCGGTCATCCATCGAGTTAGTGTCGTTGCAAAAAGCTGTGCAGGTCCGCGGCAAATTTCTCCGGGTTCTTGAAGGCCAGAAAATGATCGCCTTGCTCAGCCTTGGTGTACACGTGAAGCACCGAGTCCTGGATGACCGAATTCATCCAGCGCTGACTCTCCAGCCAGTCGCTGTACTCGCCGGTGAAGATCGCGGTCGGCACATTGATCTTTGACCGGATCACATCTCGCCAGTCGTTGGTTACGTGATCGAAAAGCACCTGTGAGGTAAATGCCATGTCATCTTTGACCACCTCTTGCACGAGGCTGATGACGTTATGAAAGTAGGGTGAGTCCATCGCCATCGCACGCTCGACAACCCGGCTTCCAGAAACGAGCATGTTGGTGGCGGTGCCGTGCGCATAGGAGGCAATCATCCGCTCGGGTGACGTGGTGAACGCCCCTGCCTCCAGTCGCTCCTGCTCTGTCCAGTCAGCGTGGCAATAGATCGAGGGTGCCTGGTCAATGATGCTCAGTGTACGAATGCCTTGGGTACCGAACAGATCAATGAAGGCCCACATCACCGAAGCGCCCATGGACCAGCCGCAGTAGTTGGCCTGCGACACACCCAGGTGGTTGGCAAATTCCTTCACGTCCATGGCATAGCGGGAAATGCGATGACCAAAGGTTACCCGTTCAGAAAGACCCTGGTTTCTTACGTCCAGCACGTACACACGGTAGTGCGTGCTCAAGAGATGCATCAGGTGAAAGTACATCGCACCATTGGCCGACCAGCCTGGGATAAAAATCAACGGTTGCCCGGTACCTGCTTCCCAATAACTCAGGTTGATCGCGTCGCTGGTGGTGAAGCTGCTTATCTTTAGATCAGCGAAGTCAGATGTCCGAAAGGGCTGGCCAATGATCTCGTGGGGGAAGTAAAAATCTTCGGTGAGCAAAGTGTTAAGCGGGACAGCTTTCAATGGGTATTTCAAGAAGGAAGCACCTGCAGTCTGGAATTGGCGATGGACATGTCCAGGCACCCGTCGCGACCTCTGGAAGTCCGGTTGATGATGATCTTCGCCAGCGGTTATCAGGAATGTTGATCGAGAATAGGGCTTGAACAGTATTGGAATAAATACTCAAAATGCGGCGACATTCGAAACGGATCATTGTTAATGGATCGGCTTAGCAGTATGGCGGCGTTCGTCAAAGCAGTTGAGATGGGCTCGTTCAGTGCAGCCGGTGACGCGATGCAGATGTCCGCGCAATTGATCGGCAAGCACGTACATCACCTCGAACAGCATCTGGGCGTGCGGTTGTTGAACAGAACGACCAGGCGGCAAAGCCTCACCGACTTCGGACGCGAGTTTTATGAGCGCTGCAAGACCATCCTTGCAGAGGTTGAAACCGCCGAGAACATGGCGGCCGAAACACAAGCAACGCCTACGGGAAGGCTTCGGGTTAACGCACCGGTCAGTTTCGGAATGCAATCGCTTGCACCAAAACTGCCGGAATTCATGAAAGCCAATCCCATGATCAGTGTCGAGCTGACGCTGGCAAACCGCGCGGTTGACGTTATTGATGAAGGCTTCGACGTGGTGTTCAGGGTCGGTCAGCTTTCCGACAGTGGCCTGGTGGCTCGTCCCCTGGCGCCTTATCAGCTGGTGCTGTGCGCTGCGCCGTCCTATCTGCGGGATAAGCCTGCCATCAAAACTCCATGGGACCTTCAGGATCACGAGTGTCTGGGCTTTACGCACACAGAACTAAGGACCCATTGGACGTTCGACGGGCCGGAAGGCAAGGTGATCGTCCCCATTAACAGCCGATTGATGGCGGATCACGGTGAACCGCTTTTGTGCGCGGCGCTGGCGGGTTTGGGGATATTGCTCCAGCCGGTAGAACTGGTGCGTAAGGCATTGCTGGCGGGCGATCTGGTTCCGCTCCTGCCGACGTATCCCATCCCCTCACGTCCGCTGCATGTCCTTTACCCACCTGACCGTCGGTTGACGCCCAAGCTGCGCAGTTTTCTGGATTTTGCGCTGATGACATTTGGCCCAGATGCAGTGAATCCTCAACTGTTTTGAAACGCTGCGTTTTGAATGCATCTCCAGAATCGGCATTTATCCAGCGGTCTTAACGCTCTACAGTCGTCGATTGCTTCTATACAGGCTGTGGAAGCTCCAATAGGGTGGCTTATGCCCACCCGATCATGATGGAGTGAAGATGAACATTCAGTTGAATACCAAGCGTGCGCTGGTCACCGCCTCGACCGGCGGGATAGGTTTTGCGATTGCCAAAGGACTCGCCCAGACTGGCGCAGAAGTGGTGATCAATGGCCGCAGTGAAGGTTCTGTAAAGGATGCGGTGGCCAAATTATCCAGCGAAGTTCCGGGTGCGAAAATCACTGGCATTGCCGCTGACCTAAGCTCTGCAAATGGTGTTGAAACGCTGGTGCAAGGCGCTGGGCATATCGACATCCTGGTGAACAATGCCGGGATCTATGGCCCTCAGGACTTCTTTGAAACTGACGACGAGGTCTGGGACAGCTACTGGCAGACCAATGTCATGTCAGGTGTGCGTCTGAGCCGCGCATTATTGCCTGCAATGGTTGCGAAAAACTGGGGCAGGGTAGTGTTCGTGTCCTCTGAGTCTGCACGCAACATCCCGGCGGACATGATTCACTACGGCGTTTCCAAAACTGCCCAACTGGCATTAGCCCGCGGTCTGGCCAAGCGCGTCGCCGGTAGCGGCGTGACGGTCAACAGTGTCCTGCCGGGACCGACGTTGTCCGACGGCGTTGCAGGCATGTTGCAAAGCGAAGTAGAGCGTACGGGCAAAACCCTCGATGACGTCGCCAAGGCATTTATCACGGAGCATCGTCCCAGCTCGATCATCCAGCGTGCCGCTACCGTCGAAGAAGTCGCGAACATGATCGTGTATGTGTGCTCGACTCAGGCGTCAGCCACCACCGGTGCGGCGCTAAGGGTTGATGGCGGCGTGGTCGATGACATCGTTTGATGCGAACCGGAGCTGTCGACAGATGTTGTAGCCACAGACGCTTTGATCGCTGACTAATCAGTCATGAAGGTCAGCGATTAGCGCCGCTCCTTCCCGATAGGGGTGAGCGCCTTCTCAAGTTTGCGCTGCAACGCTTGAGCCGCGTGCTATGTACAGATTCACTCCAATGCAGAGCATCAAGACCAGCGCTGACAGCAACATGGCGTTGGACATGCCGCTTGAGAATGATGCCTTGTCAGAGTGGGCAATCAACGTACCGAACACTGCAACGCCAATCACACCACCCAGTTGTCGGGCAGAGGCCATCAGTCCTGAGGCGACTCCGGCGTCATGCTGGCTGACGGCTGAGAGCATCGAGTTGGTGATAGACGGGACAGACATCGCACTGCCCATTCCTACCAGCATTAGCGCGCCATTGAGCAGCCAGAATGAGCTGTCGGCGGTAATCTGCGACAAGGCTAAAAACCCGACGATCTGTACGCTAAAGCCTGTAGTGATGATTCGTGTCGCGCTAACTTTCCTGGCGATGCGTGAGGAGAGCATCGTCGACAGCGTTAGCACCGCAGTCAACGGGATAAAGGACAAGCCGGTTTTGAACGCGTCGTAGTGCAGAAACGTCTGAAAATAAATACTGAAAACAAAAACCGTCCCATAGAACGTCAGATTGATGGCCGCGCCTGCCAACGCCATGCTGCCCAGTACCTTGTTGGTTGCCAGACGGGCGGGCAACATCGGATGGCTTACCCGTCGTTCGACTACGACGAATACAACCGCAGCAGTAACGGCAATGACCATCATCAGAAGGGTCTCACTCACCCAGCCCTTTGCGCTTGATTCAGTCAGCGACCAGGTCAGTGCTGCAAGGCATATCGCGATGCTGACCTGACCGGGTATATCGATTTTCTTGTCTACGCGAGGAGAGTCGGGAGCGAAGCGCATGATCAGGATGATTGCCAGCAATCCTATCGGAACATTGAGTAGAAACACGCTACGCCAGCCGAGATACTGGATCATTAAGCCGCCTATGACGGGGCCAGCCGCAAGGGCGATACCTCCACAGGCACCCCACATGGCAACGGCAGATCGCCTCGCGCCAGGGTCTTGAAATGACAATCGAATCAGCGTCAATGATGTGGGGATCAATAGCGCTGCGCCCATTCCCTGCACGACGCGCATCGCAATGAGCATCGTCATGCTGTTTGCCAGACCGCAGCCAATGGAGGCGAGGGTGAAAATAGCGAAGCCTGCTGCAAATACCGATTTTGCACCCCACTTGTCGCCCCAGGCGCCACCAAGAATCAGCAACGCGGAAAAGGGCAGGGCATAACTGTTGATCACCCACTGCAGGCCCGTGAGATCGGTACCAAATGCGTTTTCAAGAGCCCCAAGACCAACATTGACGACGCTTACGTCAAGCTGGACGACCAGAAAGCCGAGGCAGGCGGCGGCAAGAATGGCTCGTAACGAGGAGTTGGAAATAGACATAGGAGAAAGCGTAGAAACGTCCTGAGCGGTTGAAGCAAGCCGTTATGACTTGAAAAGGGCTGCCAGCATTTCCATATGCCTCGTCAGTCGCGCTGGCAGCTTTTTTGGTTACACGAACTGAAGAACCTCGTTGACCGCTTTACGCGGCTTTTGCGGCCAGTTGGTTTCTCCCGGATAACCCACGGTCACCAGCATCACAGGGATTTCGACAGCTGAAAGATTGAAAGCCTGCGCAACGGCCGCTGGGTCGAAGCCGATCATCGGGGTCGAATCAAGGCCCCGGCCTTTGGCGGCAAGCATCAGCGTCATGGCGGCGAGCGAGCCCGAGCGGATGGCTTCGTCGCGCTGCAACTGCGGGTTTTCAGCGTACATTCCCTGAGCCGCACCTACCCACATGTCGTAAACGGCTTTGTCGATGACCCCGGCATCCATCGACGGTTTCAGAGACGCAGAGATCGTTTCCTGCGGATTCAAGGTGCCGCAGACGATGAACGTCACGGCTGAGTCCATCACTTTCTGTTGGCCGTAGGCCAAGGGCAGCAAGCGTACTTTTGCCTCTTCGCTGCGCACGGCGATGAATCGCCAGTTTTGAAGGTTGAACGCAGAAGGCGCGTGGGTGGCGAGATCAATCAGATCGGCGATCTCCTGGTCTGACAGTCTGCGCTCGGTGTCGTAGTTGTTGGCGGAAATTCGGGTCTTGATAACGTCAGCGATGGCGGACATGGTGCTCTCTGTGCAGTGAAGGGGGCGAGTTGGCGCAGCCCGTTTTTCAGTCGGCGAGTCTGCGCGGATCAGATGAGTTAGCGGCTGAAGCCGTCGAACGGTGTCATGTACGCAGCACCAAACGGATCCAGACGTTTGCGAATCTCGGCATCAGGGGTGCCATACACCACCAGGCTGGTGATGGTGCACAGTTCGAGGAAGCGTTTGCCGAATGGAGCAAAGGTGGTGTCCACATGGCTGACCACGGATTCGACGTTATAGCGCTCAAGAATATGCGCAACGCTTTGATCTTCGTTGACGCTGTACTCGTAAACCAGTGTCCCCGGTTCAAGCCTGGTCGCCGGAACGATTTGCGCGATCAGCGCTTTGAACTCAGGAAAGTCGCCGGGTTTGATTGCCAGGGAGAACAGGCAGGAAATATATGGATGCATACGAGGGGCTCTTCCATCGGCGGCGTCAGATGACACCAGGGGAGGATGCATCGCTGGCCAAGCCGATGCATTCGGTGAAAAGGCTCAGGATTTAGCGGGGGCTTCACCGAACAGCTTGCCTGAGCCCGCCCAGTCCGATGGCGCGACGTCCTCGAAAATGACGTAGATGTATTCGGCAGGGGTGCCGGTGTTTTTAACGATACTTTGTGTGATTTCGGCAGCGACGGTGGCTTTCTGAGCGTGCTCTTTACCTTCGAACCAGCTAACGCGTACTACGGGCATGATGTGTTCCTCTTGGGATAAAAACTCGGTCTGAAGTGATCAGCCCGCGACATTCAGTAATCCTAGAGTAGAGGCGTCTGGCGATAAACAGCCTGAAACTATAAAGTGGGTAGCATTTATATCTACAGTCGAAGGTGCTCATGATCCCCCCCGATTCGTTTCAAGGCGTTCTCACCTTCGTCATGGCGGCGCGTTCGAGTAGCTTCACCGAGGCAGCGGGGCGATTGGGTATTTCCAAATCGGCTGTTGGCAAGTCTATTGCCCGCCTTGAAGAACGCTTGGGAGTGCAGCTGTTTCACCGCTCTACTCGCCGAATTTCTCTGACGGCTGATGGCGATGCGTACTTCATCGCATGCTCCACTGCGCTTGAAGAAATCGGGGCAGCGGAGAGTGGGCTGGGGGCGGGGACTCGGGAGCCCTCTGGCCGGTTGCGAGTGGATATACCCGTCGCATTTGGCCGTCGGGTAGTGGCGCCTTTGTTATTTGAAATTGCCAGAAAGTATCCAGCGTTGCAGTTGAACATGACCTTTTCTGATCACTTGGTCGATCCGATCGAGGAGGGCATCGACCTGCTGGTGCGTTTTGGCGAACTCAAGGACACAAGCGGCCTGGTCGCTCGCAAGCTGGCGCGACAACGTTGGGCTATCTGCGCTGCGCCGGATTATCTGGAGCGTTTCGGCGTACCTGACACTCTGGAAGATCTCAATCGTCATCATTGCATCGTAGGCCATCGACGGGGCCAGCCACTGTCATGGCGAGTCAGGGAGGGAGAACAAACCGTGCGCTATGCGCCACCCTCTACTCATCAGATAGGCGACGGTGAGGCCATGATCCTTGCAGCCGTCGCGGGTATTGGCCTCTGCCAGATGCCGCGTTGCCTGTTCAAGGACGATATGGAAGCGGGCAGGCTGGTAGAGGTGTTGGGCGGCTATGAGCCGGAGCCGGTGGAAGTCCATGCCGTCTGGCCGAAGGTGTCGCATCTGCGGCCCAAGGTGAGGTACGTGGTCGATGAGCTGGTCAAGCTGTGCGAGCATTGGCAGTAATAGGTCGATGCCGCTCTCGACCCAATACCACCGCTCGCAAGTCATTGCCACAGCCAGCCTGTCTTCGGGCCTATTCCACGGCCTCGACTACGCCCTGATCTTCCCCGAGAAACCCGCCGCTCTGGTGATGCCATAGCCGCGCATAGGTGCCATTCTTTGCAAGCAACTCGGCGTGGGTGCCTTGCTCAATGATACGGCCGTCGTCCATGACGATCAGCCTGTCCATAGCAGCAATGGTGGACAGGCGATGAGCGATGGCAATCACGGTCTTGCCCTGCATCATTTCATCAAGGCTCTCCTGGATGGCCACTTCGACTTCTGAATCCAGCGCGCTGGTGGCCTCGTCGAGTAGCAGGATCGGGGCGTTCTTGAGCATGACCCGGGCAATTGCAACGCGTTGACGCTGGCCGCCCGACAGCTTGATGCCGCGCTCGCCTACCAGGGTGTCATAGCCGGAATGGCCTTGCTTGTCACTCAATTGGCTGATGAAGCCATCGGCCTGGGCATTGGCTGCGGCGGTACGGATCTGCTCGTCGGTCGCATCGGGTCGACCATAGGCGATGTTGTCGCGAATGGACCGGTGCAGCAGGGACGTGTCCTGCGTGACCATGCCGATAGCGCTGCGCAGGCTGTCCTGGGTGACGCGCGCGATGTTTTGCCCGTCGATGCTGATCGTGCCGTTGTCCACGTCATAGAAGCGCAGCAGCAGGTTGATCAGCGTTGATTTGCCAGCGCCGGAACGACCCACCAAGCCGATCTTTTCACCGGGGCGGATGTTCAGGGTCAGGCCTTCAAGCACCTGACGTTCGCCGTTGTAATTGAAACTCACGTTGTCGAAGGTGACTGCGCCGCCCTTTGTCTCCAGTGTCGCCGCGTTCGGCGCATCCTGGACCTTGGGGCCGCGGGTCAAGGTGGCCATGCCGTCCTGTACGGTGCCGATGTTCTCGAACAACGACGTCATTTGCCACATGATCCAGTGCGACATGCCATTGATGCGCAACGCCATGGCGGTAATCGCTGCCACAGCACCCGTGCCGACCTGACCCTGATGCCACAGCCACAGGGCATAACCACCGGCACCCATGATCAACGCCACCACCAATGCCTGGTTGACGATCTCGAACTGGCTGACCAGACGCATCTGATGCAGACCAGTGACCTTGAAGTCCTCCATTGCTGCACGCGCGAAATGCGCCTCACGTTTGGAATGGGAGAACAGCTTCACCGTGGTGATGTTGGTATAGGCATCCGAGATACGACCGGTCATGGATGACCGGGCATTGGCCTGCTCCTGGCCGACCTTGCCCAGACGGGGCACGAAGTACCGCATGGCCAGACCGAACAACGCGATCCAGGCAATGAAAGGCAGCATCAGCCTCAGGTCAAAGTTACCGGCCAATGCGATGATCGCAATGAAGTAAACCCCGATCCCGGGTGCGATTTCGATAAGGGTGAACAGCACCTCACGCACGGACAGCGCCGTTTGCATTACCTTGGTGGTGACCCGTCCGGAGAACTCATCGGAGAAGAAAGAAAGGCTCTGCCGCAACATCAGCCGATGGAAATCCCAGCGCAGCCTCAAGGGCAAATTGATCGCCAGGACTTGGTGCTGCACCATCGTGCGCAACGCCACCAGCCCGATGCTGGTCACCAAGATGATGCCGATGCTCCACAGCACGCTGCTTTCCTGAGCGGCCGCATCGCCCCCGGCCTGCCAGGTCGACAGCATGTCCACAACCTGCCCGAGGAATGAAAACAGCCAGGCTTCGTAAATCGATACACCTGCGCTGAGCAGCGCAAACGCAAGGATATAACCACGGGCACCCCGCGTGCAGGCCCACAGAAAACGCGCCAAGCCCTCGGGCGGCGGCGGTACTTCATCGGGTGGAAACGGGTCGAGCCATTGTTCAAACGCGCGAAGCATGGTGATCTCCAAAACGATCCAGTGCGAAGATTCTTGCACTTAAAGGCGGCTTTAAGGTTTTTTGATCAGGAGGGAAGTGACTTGTTCAGAACTTTTTCCATGATGATCGTGCGCTCTGCGCCGTGGAACTCGTCCCTGAGCTTCTGGAAGCCCAGCGACAGATAAAACCCTTCAGCCGTAATCGAAGAGGGCACGCGCAGCAGCTTCACGCCGTTCTGCGTTGCGATTGCCTCCAGCGTCGACATCAGCCGATGCCCTATGCCTTTCCCTTGATGGACCGGGTCAACGAACACGCTCCGCACGATGTCGTTATCAAGACTTGCGGTTGCAACGACATGATCATCAAGGCTCGCGACATACACCTGGCGGCAGGTCAGAAAGTGCAGAATCGCCGAGGGTGAAAAGCTTTGCTGTACCTGCTCGATGATGTCTGGCGAATAATCCTGAGCATTGGATTTGCGCAGTGCTGCCACGATAATCCTGCTGATGGCGGGGGCGTCCGTATTTATCGCGTTTCGAATGACACAGTCCATTGGGTACTCGTATGTCCGTTAGAAGCTTTTAATACTGGCTTTGATTCCAGCTCGCTCGGCCGGCTCAGTCAGATCGCCCTCAGGCCCACTCATGCTTGGTCAGTCTTTTGAATTCTGACAAGGCGTCCAGAAACTGGTCCCTGGGGAATGACACTCTCTGATTCATCTCATTCCAGTGTACGGCCGTGATCACACCGGAAATAGTGTCGACGGCCCGACCAAAACGCTCCCAAATGACGGTGTCACCCCGTATCACTTGCTCGACCACCGCAACCGTGCAGCTCAGGTCCATGTCATCCGGACAGACCAACAGCGGCACGATGGTCGAACAGTTTTCCATGACAGGTTCGAGAATCCTCCACGCGTAGTTCGAGTCATCGTCATCAATCAACCAGCCTTGCGCAGGAACCAGTCCGTTGGTTTCGTCGTTGCCCTCACCGTCGTAAACGATGCCTTTGACCCAGTTTGCAAGTGGGATGGAATCAAGCGTGAGCACCGGGTGAGGCGCTCTCGTGTGTTTCGATTGGTACATCGTTGCGCTGATGATATTCATGCCGGGCTCAAGCGTCTAATTGACCATAGGGTGTTGTGAAGTTAAACACAGGGTGCGTATTAGCCTGTCAAAAGCTGCCAATTTACATGCTGTGTCCGACTCCGGTCGCCGAAAACAGCCCGTCGACATCTGCACTTATGATCTGCCAGAGTATCAATCGCACGCCACATTCCTTACAGAAGGTATATTTTTGATCCGCCCAGCTGAAGCAAAAGATGAGCCTGCCATAAGACACTGCGCTGAACAGGCCTACGCCCGCTATGTATCTGCAATCGGTCGCAAACCTGCTCCGATGACTGCCGACTTTGCGGCGCAAATCGCGGCGGGGATCGTTTACGTGGCAATCGATGAAAACGCCAGGTTTGAAGGTTTCGTGGTGTTTTATGCCGAGCAACAGCATGTGCTGCTGGAAAATGTGGCAGTGATGCCCGGCTCAACAGGACGTGGGGTCGGCAAATCATTGATCCGCTTTTGTGAAGAAACCAGCCGACGGCTCGGAATGAATGCGGTGCATCTTTATACCAACGAGAAGATGACGGACAACCTCCTGATTTACCCCAGGCTTGGGTATATCGAGGTGGGGCGGCGCACCGAGCATGGTTTCGAACGCGTCTATTTCGAAAAAAGTCTGGTCTGATTCACCGCGCACGGCATCTCGCCAACAAGTTGCCTCCTACCTGAAACGCACTACCCGGCAGGAGCGAACTCGTTCGCGAGGCGTCAGTTCTAACTTACCGCGTAGGACCTCTCGCCAACAAGTTGCCTTCTACCTGAAACGCACTACCCGGCAGGAGCGAACTTGTTCGCGAGGCGTCAGGTCTGACTCACCGCGTAGAACCTCTCGCCAACAAGTTGCCTCCTACCCGAAACGCGCTACCCGGCAGGAGTGAACTTGTTCGCGAGGCGTCAAGCCTGAATCACCGCGTAGAACCTCTCGCCAACAAGTTGCCTCCTACCTGAAACGCGCTACCCGGTAGGAGCGAACTCGTTCGCGAGGCGTCAGTTCTAACTTACCGCGTAGGACCTCTCGCCAATAAGTTGCCTCCTACCTGAAACGCACTACCCGGCAGGAGTGAACTTGTTCGCGAGGCGTCAGGCCTGACTCACCGCGTAGAACCTCTCGCCAACAAGTTGCCTCCTACCTGAAACGCACTACCCGGCAGGAGTGAACTTGTTCGCGAGGCGTCAGGCCTGACTCACCGTGTAGAACCTTTCGCCAACAAGTTGCCTCCTACCTGAAACGCGCTACCCGGTAGGAGCGAACTTGTTCGCGAGGCGTCAGGTCTGACTCACCGCGTAGAACCTCTCGCCAACAAGTTGCCTCCTACCCGAAATGCGCTACCCGGTAGGAGCGAACTTGTTCGCGAGGCGTCAGGCCTGACTCACCGTGTAGAACCTCTCGCCAACAAGTTGCCTCCTACCTGAAACGCACTACCCGGTAAGAGCGAACTTGTTCGCGAGGCGTCAAGCCTGAATCACAGCATAAAATTCCTATCGCCCAACCGCCGGTTTGCCGAACAGCCTCAATTGACTGACGCCACCATCTGGAAAGACGTTCAATCGGACGTGGGTGATCGCTCCCAGGCTGGGGAGTTATTCCTCATGGAAATGCTCTCGATCCATCTCCATTTTCTGTTCCGGCAAAAGCTCGCGCCAGATGAGGCTTTGCGTCTCGATCTGTCGTCAGTGCCACCTTTTACGCAGGCGGCCTGGATCGACAAACGATCCGAATAATTGCCCTTGTAGTGCAGTGTGTCGACCACTATGCGTTCGACGACTCCGGCGACACCTAACGCAACGCTGCCGACCATCATTCCTCTGCAACAATACGCAAGCCATCCCATAGCCCCATCACCTGAGTCACTGCCCCATCCAGCGTGGCATGTGGAACACCGTCGCGCGCCAAAATCGAGAGGCCCAACATGAAGCTGTCGAACACGGCTGCAAGAGTCTCCGGCATCACCGTCGCAGGCAATTCGCCTTTGCTAATGGCGCGTTCGATACAGGCAATGATACCCGCACGGTTCAGATTCCTCGTCCGTGCGAGCGGCTCGTGTGTTTCTATTGGTACATTGTTGTGCTGATTATATTCATGCTGGGCTCAAGGGTTGAATTGACCATAACGTATTGGGAATTCAATGAAGCGTTCATATGAGCCTTTCAAAAACTTTCGATTTACAGATTGTATCCTTGCAGCACGGCCGTTTGAGGTGAACGCTGCCTGTCGCGAACGAAGAGTAGACCAGCGCAGTTATCAGCAGAGGGCTTTGCCTAAAAGGGGTTCGAAAGTCAGGTCTTCGTAGACTAGTCGCTGCTACTACCCATCAGAATCCATCGTTTCCCACCGACATGGATATCGAAAGAAAACTCCCAGAACACTGGGTAAGCCGGATGGCCTTTGGTGAGACAAAACGAAGTGACGGCGTTGGCTTGGTCGATGTTCACATGCGTGAACAAGGCCTCAAGGAGAGTCAGGATTTCTGCCTGCTTTGCAGTTAGATCTATTGGGCCATAACCTTCATCTCCCAAGTGCAGCAATTGCTCTGTAATCTCGCTGCGGGCTTCGCTTGCCGTCACGTTGGAATGGTTACCAATGATTACTTCGTTACCAATGGAATGAGACAGTTGCTCCTCAAGCGTTCTGTTCAACTCAAAAGGCCCGTATGCGCTGATCCAGACGGTATAGTTGAACCCCTCCAGTAGATGCTCAAGCCTGAGGATTTCGTCTGAGCGGGAATCCTGGACAATATACATATTGGCTCCAGCGAGCAGTACTTGGGCTTATATCGTGATGCAAAACCTGAAGAAACGGTAGGGCGTCTTAGATCTTGCGAAGGCCTTAACTGCATTCGAAGGTGACGTTTTTAATCCGTCACCACGTAAACGCACCCGCCCCGATCGAGCCGCAAAGTCGGCAGTCCTCGGAGGGGGGCTATCGATTGCAGTTAGATAGCGGGCGTAGTGTTCTGATAGCAGGCTCATCTTTTGCTTCAGCTACACGGATCAGGAATATGCCTTACATGAGGGACAAGGAGAGAGGTCGTCCACCGGATAGTATCGGGTCATTGAGCGAAATGTCAGTTGACCCGATTTCTCCGAGCATAGTGAAAGCCTCAGAAAGAGGGATTGCCTGGAGCAAAAGCCTCTCCCTCAATGTGATAAACCTGCGGTTCTTCCGAGAAAAATTCCTTCAGGTTCAGCATGAACACCCTGTGGTCTTGGCTCGCCTCGAAGCCCGGTGTGTGATCCTCGAGTGTTTGCCAGCGCACGATCAGGTTGAAGTGCTGCGGGGTTTCGATTCCTTGGGCCAGCATGTGTCCGAGATAACCCTTCGCCCGGCAAAGCAACGGCGCGACCTTGGCAAATGCATCCTTGAATGTTTCGATGTGTTCCTTGTGTACGGGTAGTACAGCAATCTCATAAATCATGAGGCTTCCCCTTGAATCGATGGCACGACTTCAATTGCGATTTTTCCTTGAAGACCATTGTTGGGTGTCTCCAGCAGCGTATGGGCAAGAGCCAGGTCGGCAAGTGAATAGACGGCGCCAACATGTGGGCGAAGCTGGCCGCGTTCGATCAACGTGCTCAACTCATCCTGCTTGCCGCGGTTTTGGCGGCTGAAGACGAAGTGATAACTCGCGTTCTTACCCCAGGCTTGAATGAGGTTCTGTGGTTGGCCAATGTCGACGATTGAAACAACCCGGCCGAGTTGCGTGAGGGCGTCAGGGCTGCGGGTCAGGGTGTTGCCACCGATGGTGTCAAACACCACGTCGACGCCGCGCCCATCGGTTTCCCTATTGATGACATCGACGTAATCCTCTTTTTCGTAGTCGATGATCACATCGGCACCCATGCTTTGGGCGAACTCAACGTTGGCTTCGCGTACGGTTGTGAAAACCCGCGCTCCAATGGCTTTTGCCAACTGGATTGCTACATGACCTACGCCGCCGGCGCCGCCATGGATCAGAATGCTTTCGCCCACCTTGAGTGCCGCACGTACGGTCAGTGCTTCCCATGCCGTTCCGCCGACCAGGCTCAGGCTTGCCGCCTCAAGATGGCTCAGCGTTGCAGGTTTCTTGCCGACAATGCTTTGGGAGGCCACGTGGTACTCGGCATAACTTCCGGTGCCGTCAAATATTTGCGGGGTGTACCAAACCTCGTCGCCGGATGCGAAAGCTGTCACACCCGGGCCGACCTCTTCCACAACGCCTGATACGTCGTGGCCACTTATAGCTGGGAGTGACACCAGGTCGGCGTAGTCGCCCCGGCGCACCTGATAGTCCAAGGGGTTGATGGAGGTGGCGTGTATACGAACCAGCACCTCTCCGGAACCCGGGGCGGGTTTGGTCACGTCACGGAGTTCGAACGAGTCGGGGCCACCGAACGCTATGAGCATCATTGCTTTCATTGTAAAACCTCATTTCTAAAAAAAGGGATATCGGGAATTGTCGATATTGAGGAGCGTAAAAACTGGCTGCGTATACGCTAGTCATCAACGTACGCGGTTTCGGTTAAAAGGGATATCGGGAAATTTCGATATAGGTAAGTAAAAATTACAGCTCTTTTCCGATCAGCTCGGCCAAGGCACTTATGGTTGCTTCGTTGCGCTTGTAGTAGGTCCATTGACCAATGCGCTTTACTTCAATCAATCCAGCTCGTTGCAGCGTTGCCAGATAATCCGACACCGTTGACTGCGACAGCCCGACGCCTTCTTGAATGCTACTGACACAAACGCCAACCGTGTGTACGTCACCCTCATCTTGCGCAGGGAAGCTTTTCACCGGGTCTTTCAGCCCTTTCAGGATTTCAAGACGGGTGCGGTTTGATAGCGCTTTGAAAATTTCAAGTAAGTCCATGGCGCGAGGGTATCGAAATTTACCGATATGTCAATTAGGCGTCGCTTCAGGAATCTTTGCCCCCTGGTCACAGTATTCAATCAGCAGGTCGGTGAGCACTCTTATTTTCCGAGCAGGATGCTGGCCCGGCGGGCGAACTACATAAGCGCCTGCTGGCGGCGGGGGATACCGGGTCATGATTGACACCAGTTCGCCGCTGGCCACGTGCTTATGAGTGATCCAGTCTGGCAGCCAGGCGATGCCGATACCAGCTATGGCGGCGGCAACCAGTGCGATGCCATTGTCGGCTTTGAATGTGCCCTGCGGATGTACCGTAACAGTTTTTTCGCCATCCAGAAAAAGCCAGGACTCAGTGCCTTGCATGAGGGCTTGATGGGTAACGATCTCATCGGGTGCCTGAGGTGTCCCATGCGCCGCTAGGTAGGCCGGGCTCGCCACCAGCTTGCCAGCGATTGCCCCGATGCATCGGGCGATCAGGGTGGAGTCTTGAAGGTAGCCGACCCGAATCGCGCAGTCGTAACCTTCCCCGATCAGGTCAACGAAGCGATCACTGTAGCTCGTCTGAACCTGAAGCTTGGGATGACGTCTCGCCATCTCTGCAAGTATGGGCGCGAAGTGTGTTGGGCCGAACGTCAGTGACGCTGCAATGCGCAACCGGCCACGAAGCTCGCCGGCGGGCAAAATCGCTTCCCGTGCCATCTCGATTTCAGCGCAGGCTCGGTCTGCATAGTCGCGAAAAGTTGCCCCCGCTTCGGTGAGGGCGGCGCCGCGAGTGGAACGCGTCATCAGTTGCACGCCAAGCTCGGCTTCCAGCCTGGCGAGTCGGCGGCTGACGATGGACTTGGACACGCCCAGGCGCAGCGCTGCGCGCGAAATACCACCCGCATCGGCCATTTCTACAAAGGTCTGAAGCTCTTCGATGTCCATGTCTGCGTTCCCCTTGTGCATGTGCACTGTTCTGGCTGGAGTGTACGTCTTTGATGCCGTCGTCAGCGTTCCCCTTTCTGCGACACAGCTAATCAAAAGGTGCTACTACCTGAACGCATGCAGGAGCCGCACAGTGCAGCAGGCCACGTCGCGTAAAACGCACGTTGCCCGAAACTGACCCCGCTAATAATCCCGCTAATCGCGGCAACAAAGGATGGATTAATGACTTTTCGTAACGGGCTCGCTTCACTTCTTCGCCCGGAAGACTCCGTACTGGTACTAATCGACCACCAGCCCTTTCAACTCACCAATCTCAATAGCCATGAACCGCAAATGGTCGTGAACAACACGACTGGCCTCGCCAAGGCTGCCAAGGCGTTTGGCGTACCCACTATTCTGACCAGCGTGCAGGCAGAGCGTGGCGGTTTGATTTTTCCTCAACTCCTCGATGTATTTCCCGACCAAAAGGTTATCGACCGAACCCTTATCAACACCTGGGAAGATCCGAAGGTGGTGGATGCAGTCAAGGCAACGGGCCGTAAGCAACTGGTCATCGCCGGCCTATGGACTGAAGTCTGCGTCGCCATGCCGGTGATCCAGGCGCTTGGAGAAGGCTGGGACGTCACAGTCATTACCGACGCATCGGGCGGTGTCTCCGTCGAAGCCCACCAAGTGGCAATCCAGCGCATGATCGCGGCGGGTGCAAACATGATGACCTGGCTGGCTATTGCCGCCGAATGGCAGCGCGATTGGGCCCGGGCTGAGACAGCCGGCGCATTGACCGACGTGATGCTGCAGCACGCTGCCGGAAGCGGTGTCGCTTACTTGTGGGAACAACAGTTGCTCAATACACCGGTGCCGGCCAACGCCGAGTGAGCTGAGCCGGGTTGAGTCAATGTGTCTGGCTGGGCATTAAGTGCAGACTCAGCCAGGCATTCAAGACGATAAAAGCAGGAACCGCAACGTTTCACCGGATCATTGAGATGTGTTGCGGGACGAGGTGACGGAAACGGGGCTGGGTGTGGCGACGTTTGATCTGGAGGAGAGGATCAGCCAAAGAGACTGCCCGTTGGAGACAGCAGGTAGTCACCTCCACTAGCAGGCGAGTATCTCGATCGCAGGGCTTCGATCGAAGCCAATCAGTCGAATGCAACGCTATTCACCATCACTCTTCGGCAACAATACGCAAGCCATCCCACAGCCCCATCACCTGACTCACTGCGCCATCCAGCGTGGCATGCGGTACACCGTCGCGCGCCAGCGTCGACAGGCCCAGCATGAAGCTGTCGAACACGGCTGCAAGAGTCTCCGGCATCACCGTCGCAGGCAATTCGCCTGTGCTAATGGCGCGTTCGATACAGGCGACTATACCTGCACGATTCAGGTTTCTCGCCCGTGCGAGTGGCTCGGAGATGGCCTTGCTCTCGTCCGTGCAAGCGCTCATCAGGCCTAACGACACCAGACATCCCTTGGGATGATCGGCCTCGCACTGCATTTTCGCCGAGCGGCGAAGGGTGAGTTCAATGGCTTCCCTGGGCGGCAGGGTCGCATCGAAAAGGCTGTCGGTAACCCTGCCGTGGGTGGCGAGATAGCGTTCCATTACCTCAGTGAACAGTGCCTGTTTCGAGCCAAAGGCGGCGTAGAAGCTGGGTGCGGTAATGCCTCCGCCGATGTGAGCCTTTAGCTGACTGAGAGATGTCGCATCGTAGCCATGCTCCCAAAATAAATGCAGTGCTTGAGTGATTGCCACGTCACGGTCAAACGTGCGCGGACGTCCCATCTGTGCCATGTCCAGAGTCCTCCAAGCGTACGTGATCAAAGTCACTTAAATACTAATCGATACATAAGTCATTGACCACCTCGTTGCTTCTCCCTATATTTATACCGATCAGTATATTAGTCGGGAGATTCGAATGGCTACAGACGAGAGACAGGCCGAAAGGCTTCCGCTTGGGGCGTTGCTCGCATTGGCGATGACGGGGTTCATATGCATCGTGACTGAGACGTTACCCGCAGGTCTGCTGCCCGAGATCGGCAGTGGCCTGGGAGTATCGGCATCGTTTGCCGGACAGATGGTGACGGTTTACGCGTTGGGCTCACTGCTGGCAGCCATACCGCTGACCATTGCCACACAAAGCTGGCGTCGCAGAACAGTTTTGCTGCTGACAATTGTCGGCTTTCTGATTTTCAACTCCATCACTGCGTTGTCTTCAAATTACTGGCTGACATTAGTCGCGAGATTTTTCGCAGGCGTTTCGGCGGGTCTGGCCTGGAGCCTGATCGCAGGCTATGCGCGACGGATGGTTGTGCCTCAATTGCAGGGCCGCGCGCTGGCAGTTGCCATGGTGGGAACGCCCATCGCGTTGTCGCTCGGCGTGCCTTTGGGTACCTGGCTGGGTAGCTTCATGGGCTGGCGCATGGCATTTGGTTTGATGTCCGGGATGACCCTGGTGCTGATCGTCTGGGTGCTGCTCAAAGTGCCGGACTATCCCGGCCAGTCTTCGTCACAGCGCATGGCGCTCCGTCAGGTGTTCTTTACGCCGGGTGTGCGCTCTGTATTGGGCGTCGTGTTCACCTGGATGCTGGCTCATAACATCCTTTACACCTACGTCGCGCCCTTTGTCGCCGAGGCCGGGCTCGCAAGTGACGTGGATCTGGTGTTGCTCACCTTTGGTGTCGCCGCGTTGGCGGGCATTTGGGTCACGGGACGGTTGGTTGATCGTCATCTGCGAAAGACTGTGCTGGCCAGTCTGGCAACTTTCGCAGCGGTTTCGGTGTTCCTCGGCTTGTTTTCAAGCACTGCCGCGGCTATTTACGTCGGTGTATTTATCTGGGGCCTGACCTTTGGTGGCGCGGCTACGCTTTTACAAACTGCGCTTGCGGACTCGGCAGGTGAGGGCGCTGACGTCGCGCTTTCGATGAACGTCGTTGTCTGGAACAGCGCAATTGCGGGCGGTGGGCTACTGGGTGGCGTGCTGCTTGGGCAATGGGGCGTGAGTTCTTTCCCTTGGGTTCTATTGGTACTTTTGCTGCTAAGTCTGGCGATTGCATCCCGAGCGCGAGCCCATGGCTTTGCACAGGGCGACAGGCAGTCCGGTGAAGTGATCGCCGGTCACTGATAGGCCGGAGGTATTCAGGGGGCTGACTGCAGCTTTAACTTCCATGAGCGGCGGCAGGCTTTGAGCGTGAGGCTAGCGATTCTGGCGCATCGGCATTTTGTCGATCGTCGCGAAAATCACACTGATGTCCAGCGGCGCATACTGGTCCACCTTTGTGCCGCCGTCCTTGCCCACCAAGAGCAAACGGGTCGGGCCATCCGGCTTTACACCCAGAGTACTCAGTAGCGCCGAGGTAGCTTTTGGGTCCATGGCCTGATCATTGCGCTTGCCGACGCCATTGACCACGGAATACAGCACCATTTCGCGTTCGACAAAGGCCTCGCGGTTGGCGGGCTTCGTCAGGTCCTGCTGAAATTCAAGCCAGGTTGCGTCGCTTGCGTCGGGGGCAACTACGATCAATGGCCGGGACTGCCAGCGCTCGCTGTCCAAGGGATTGGAGGCGGTGTCGGCCATCACTTGACTGCCTGCCATGCCAAGCAGTAACGCCAGTGGAGTCATGAGGTTTTTCATTGGCATCTCCTGAACAGGATGGGTGAAGTCTTGGACCCTGACACTTTCGGTTTGCTCGCGATGACTGACCAAAGGCAGGCCGGTTCTACACGCCTGCACGTCTAAAAATCCGCAACCCGGTTAGTAAACCGGCGTGCCAGGTCAAGACTGCGCTCGAATAAGTCGAGTTAGCTCAAATCATGTAAGTCTCGCCCCAAGGGAGGCGTCAAAGACCATTCGGAAAATCTTACCTTCAAACCTTGGCGCTGCGGTGTGCAGCAAATAGGACCAACCTGATAACTTTCGGCGTCTGGAAATGGGGCAAGTCTGAGCAATGGCCAGATCAGTCCGTCTGTTGAATACTGCAAGCGCAGCACACCTTCGGAAACGGTCACACGAAGCCAGAAGTCGCCGGGATCTCCCGTAAAGCAACCAGGCGCCCAGTCTGATCTGCCTTCTGTGAGCACGCTGCTGATCATTGGATTTCCATCGTTGAACTCAATTCCCGCCTTGACCCATGTCTGCTCATCAAGCCTGACCATAATCCCGGCTTGATCATAAAGCTCACGGAAATCGGCCGTGACCCTGACTTGAGCAGTGAAGCCACCCGTGGTTTTAAACCCTAGAAAATGCCCACTGTCTCGTATGAATCCGTAGTGAGTTACACGCCAGAAATCGGTCTGAAATTCAGTGACCACTTCCAATGAGTCGTCTGAATAGGCGAGGCAATGGCTTGGTTCATTTAGCCAGTGGGCAGTTCGCCAAATTGACTCGTCAAAGCGTTGACCAGCCGCTGCAATCGGTTTTTTATCTGGCAAGATACCCTCCATGATTTGATCGCTGAGTGTGGCGGATGAGTTACGGGAAAGCCGTATCGGGCCTGGAACGCAGTCACGCGCATCGAACGCCCCTGTCACTGAATCAGGGCGACAGCGCTACCGGCGGTACGCCCATCTTATATAGCCATGTATGCCAACTTAAAGTCGCTGCAATGATTCAACCGGCCACCTGAATCAACCATTACTTATTAACTCTCCCGCCTGGTCAAACTTCATCCGGGCCGCTTCAACCTCGGGTAGTTTATCGAGCGTCCATTTATGCAATTCGCGAAATGGCTGCTGCAGTGTCTGACCCAGATGGGTGATCTCATACTGGACTGCTACGGGGGAGAAAGAGATGACCTGGCGCGACACAAGGCCGTTTCTCTCCAGACGCCGCAGGGACTGCGTGAGTGCCTTCTGAGTGACACCCTCCAGACGACGCCTGATGGCGTTAAACCGATGCGGCCCTTCATCAAGAACGGTCAGAATCATCATCGACCATTTGTCTGCGATTTGATCGAATAGTGCCCGACTTGGGCAGTCGGACGAAAAACATTGCGGCTTTAATTCCAGCATCGAAGTTTCCTCGTGTATATCTAGGCTACTCTAAGTGCCTAATTGACATCTGGTTTACAAAATATACTTATATGGCTTCCGAAAGCAAATGGAGTCCATACAATGTCAAACCCTGATACCAGCATCCTGTTTCGTCCTCTTTCCATCCGGTCGCTTGAGCTGAAAAACCGGATTGTCATGGCACCGATGACCAGGCAGTTTTCGCCTGAAGGCATTCCCGGCGAAGGGAGCGCGGCTTACTACCGTCGGCGGGCCGAGGGGCAAGTCGGATTGATCTTGTCAGAAGGAACCGTCGTTGATCGTCCCGCTTCACGTAACGGGCCCGGCATTCCTTTTTTCCATGGTGGGCCAGCGTTGGCCGGATGGAAGAATGTGATCGATTCCGTTCACAATGCTGGAGGCCGCATGGGGCCGCAACTCTGGCACACCGGTGCCGTGCGTGATGTCAGTGGCTGGGAACCTGATGCGCCAGTGGAAAGCCCATCTGGCCTCGATTCGCCAAACCAGCCACGCGGTGTGGCTATGCGCGAAGAGGATATTGCAGACGCAATAGCTGCCTTTGCCAAGGCGGCGGCGGATGCCAAGCGACTGGGTTTCGACACCGTTGAAATCCACGGGGCTCATGGCTATCTGATCGATCAGTTTTTCTGGGCGGGCACCAATCAGCGCACCGATGGCTACGGCGGGCCGACCATCAAAGAGCGCTCCCGTTTTGCCGCAGAGATCGTCTCTGCTGTTCGTCATGCGGTCGGGCCCGAATTCCCGATCATCATGCGCGTTAGTCAATGGAAGCAGCAGGACTTTGGGGTGCGCCTCGCCGAGACACCTGCGCTGATGGAAGACTGGTTGCTGCCGTTGGTCGAGGCGGGTGTCGATGTTCTGCATTGCTCACAGCGACGCTTCTGGGACCCTGAATTTCCCGAAATTGACGGTGAGAACGGGCTGAATTGCGCAGGGTGGGCGAAGAAAGTGACTGGGGCGACAACTATCAGCGTCGGTTCGGTCGGTCTGGATAATGATGTTACTCACGCATTCGCTGGCGAGGGATCCGCGCCTGCCAGTCTGGAGCGGCTTATCGAGCGCATGGAGCGTGAGGAGTTTGATCTGATCGCAGTAGGGCGTGTGCTGTTGAGCGACAAGGATTGGGTCGCCAAGGTCGCAAAAGGCGATTACGGGGATTTGAAGGGCTTCAATCCCGCATCTTTAGCCAAATTGATTTGAGACTTAAGTCGGAACTGGGTGTGCGTCTGAAAGCAGGCGCATTACCTTGAACTGAGCCTTGATGCTGAGCGCGACAGCAAAATGCCGTTCATTCTCGAGGACCACCACCTGGATGAGATTACCGAGAAACTCCAGAGTGCACTGCAACTCACGTTGAAAAGTCTCTGAGGAAATACCGATATGGCCATTCAATCGCGGCTAAGCGAACTGACTGGGGCATCCATGGATGAAGCCCAGCGTTCGGTACTCAAGGACATTCTTGCGGGCCCGAGGGGCAACCTGGATGGACCTTTTCTGGCCTGGATTCACAGTCCCGAACTGGCCAGTCATGCCCAGCGACTGGGAGCGTTCTGTCGATATGGCACACGGCTGGAGTTGCGCTTGACGGAGCTGGCGATTCTCTCCACCGCCGCATGGTGGCAGTCGCAGGCTGAGTGGCAGATTCATGAGCCGATCGCCCGTGCCGCGGGTATCACAGACTCGGTTATTGATGCACTGCGGCAGCAAGTAGCCCCGCAATTTGCGCGCGAGGATGAACAACTGGTCTATAGCCTGGGCAAGTCGTTGTACGAGACGCGTCGTATTGACGAAGATTTGTATGCGACCGCAATCCAGACGTTCGGGGAGCCTGGCCTTGTAGAGCTTGTCGGGGTTTTTGGGTATTACTCGTTGGTGGCAATGACATTGAATGTGTTCGCAGTGCGTCGTGATACCGATGCACCGCTGCCGTTTGTTGAGCTATGAGTCTGTGTTGAACTGATGCTCGGTACCTTTTGGGGCCGAAGCATGTTGCTATGAATATGTGGTGTGATGCCTTGGCAGGATCATATGGCTAGAGGCTATCCGGATCCCCGAAAAACATTTTGACTAGGCTCTAGGACGGTTTTTTCAGCTAAAAAAATCAAGTTATGCCCCCATTTTTGCCCCTATTCGCACCGGGTGTTCAAGCGATCGCGAACGGCGATTTCCACCGGCCTCAAGTCTGGCAGTGCCTGGATCAAGCCGGCAGCGTTGTTGGTTACGCCCTGACTCTTGCACTCGCGATTTTTGTTCCTAGTGGTATCGGTCAGGTCGTCGACGATGGTTGCGGTCATAATCGACCCAAGCAGGCCTACAACTGCCAGCGCTGCGGAGTAGAGAAAGATGATACGCAAGGCTTCAAGGTTCAACGGCACTTCAGGCCACAGGAAAATCCTTAGCGTCTCTGGCAGTTGGCCCATATCACCTATGCTGCGGATATCCAGCCCCAGGTAAATCGCGATGGCAGTCAAGATCGGAATGCACACCAACGGCGAGGGAATCAGCTTGCCAGTCACCGGTACATACGGGAACAGGTAGATGATCACGAGACCCACTGCGGTCATGGCGTAGACGTGCCAGCTCACGTTGGTCAATTCAGGTAACTGCGGCATGAAAATCAGAGTCGCTAACGCGTTCACAAACCCGGTGACCACGGAGCGGGAAACGAAGCGCATCAGCGACCCCAGCCTCAGGTAACCCGCGACGATTTGAAGTACCCCACAGAGCAAGTTGGCGGCCAGCAGATACTGAAGTCCGTGATCTTTAACGAGGGCTACCATTAACAATATTATGGCACCCGTAACCGACTCGCTCTCGGCGCTACTGAACATATTTGCTGTGCATGGTGTGTGGGCCGCTACCTTGGGCACGGGTATCACCGCTGCGCTGTTATCTTGGATCATGAACAACATGCCGAGTGTGCTTATCGGCGCTCTTTCCATTCAGGCCAGCGACGCTACCGGACTGGTACGTGAGGCCATGATCTATGCCAACGTCATCGGTTACGATCTCGGCCCCAAGATTACGCCAATCGGAAGCCTGGCCACGTTGCTGTGGCTGCACGTCCTGGCGCAGAAAAATATCCGTATCACCTGGGGCTACTACTTCAAAGTCGGCAGCATCCTCACCATCCCTATCTTGGTAGTGACGCTAGTGGCACTGGCGTTGCGGCTTAGCATTCCTGTCTAGGAGAACCCCATGAAAGTGCTCTTTATGTGTACGGCAAACAGCTGCCGGAGCGTTCTCTCGGAGGGGGTATTCAACCACCTGGCCCCGAGCGGCTTTACTGCAGTCAGTTCGGGCAGCTTCCCAAGCGGCCAGCTGAATCCACGCGCCGTGAGCACGCTGCAAGCGCTGGGTATCGACACCACAGGTCTCTACAGCAAAGGCTCAGAGGTTTTCTCGGATTCCCCACCGGACGTGGTGATCACGGTGTGCGACAAGGCCGGAGGCGAACCATGCCCGGTTTATTTTGGGCCTGCTGTGAAAAGCCACTGGGGCCTTGCCGACCCGTCGGATGTGGAAGGAACAGACGGCGAAATCCAGGCCGCGTTTGACGCGACAGTCAACCAGATTAGAAAGCGTTTTGAAGCATTTTTCAATCTCGATCATTTCGCACTTGCACCGGTGGAACTGAAGCGCGAGCTAGATCGAATAGGTGGCCTGTAATGGACGAGTTTTCCTCGGAGAACAGTCTGGATCTACCTAATCTGGATCAGTCGCTTATTGACGTCGCCACCTTGGATCGCCTGCAACGCAACGAGCAACCAACTCACAAGCCGCGCATCTTGTTGCTGTACGGATCAACTCCTGAGCGCTCTTTCAGCAGGCTCCTGCCCGCCGCGCTGTTCCCGGCAGTTTTGCTTCCGGGGTCTATGGCCGGATATAACCCAAGTTTCGAGGCAGCTTTTCCGTTTCCAGCCCTATGTCAGTTCTTCAGACTGCCCGCGGTTTAACGACTACCGTTACAAGCGGAAGCGTCCGACCTCCTGCTTGAGGCCCATGGCCAACTCGTTTAAGCCATTGCTGGTTCGCAGCAAGTCTTGCACGGACAGGTTGTTCTGCTCAGCCATTTGCGCAGAGCGTTCGACATTGCGTGCGACGTCCTGGCTAGCGGCTGTCTGTTCACGCAGAGCTAGGGATATCTGCTCGACCACGGCCAATACCTGCCCCGAGCTCTCGCGAATCTCAGTGATGGCGGTGCCCGCCGAGCCTGCCATTTCCACGCCTTGGTTGACCTCTAATACGCCGCTACGCATGCTTTCTACGGTCTCGCGTACGCCCAGTTGGATCTTGTCGATCATGCTGGCGATTTCTTTAGTAGATTTGCCGGTGTTTTGCGCCAGCAATCTCACCTCGTCTGCCACCACAGCGAAACCGCGCCCTTGTTCTCCAGCACGCGCCGCCTCGATTGCTGCGTTAAGGGCCAACAGATTGGTCTGGTCGGCGATGCCTTGAATTACGCTTACGATGCTGGAAATCTGCTCAGAGTGCTGTCCCAGTTCCGACACCTTGGTCGATGCGTGCTGCACGGTTCGTGCGATACCGTTCATGCTGGTCAAGGTGTTCTGAATGACCCCAGAACCATCTTTCGATTGCTGGCCCGAGCGGTTGGCGAGGTTGCCTGCTTCATCAGCGTTGTCGGAGACATGATTGATACTCACGGTCAGTTGTTCGACCGTGGCAGCCATCGCCGAGGCTGAACTGGACTGCTCGTTGACCGCTGTGGACAACTGCTCCGAAGCGCTAGAGATCATATGTACCGAGTCAACCAATTGGTTGGACGCCCGACTGATCTGCTGGATCATCTCGCGCAGGCGCGTCTGCATGCGGTCGAATGCCTTGGGCAGTTCGTCGCTGGTGCTGGTATCGATGACGGTGTCCAGGCGCCCTTCGGCCACGGCGATCGCGGCATCGATCGCGACCTGAAGGCGTGCTCGAATCGTGCGGCCGAGCGAAAACGCCAGAGTCATCGCTAAAACGGCAGCAATCAAACCTCCTGATATGAGGATCGTGACGGCTTGATCCTTCGCTTGGTTCATCTGCTCAGTGCGTTGTGCCAGTAGCACGTCTTCAGCGTGGGTCACCTCGGCAATGATGCTCCGCATGCCATCCATCTTGGCCTTGCCACTACCCCTGCTGATACGGATGTCCAAGGGCTCGTCCGCGCCAGCGTCTTGGGTCAACTGGCGTCGCTGAGCGATGATTGAATGGACATCTTCGTCAAGCCAGCGCGTTTGCAACTGTCCGAGAGCAGTGAGGCGTGCCTGTTGATCGGGGTTGTCGCTGGTCAATTGCTTGAGCGTCGCCAGCGCGTCGTCGAACTTGCGCTCGCCGGCAATTTGCGGCTCAAGAAAATTGTCCTTGGAGGAGATGACAAAACCGCGCATGCCGGTTTCGATATTGATCAGTTGCTCCAGAGCCATCTGAGCTTGGCTTAAAACCTTATAGGTGTGCACGTTGCTGTTGGTGGCGGTTTCGACCTGAACGAAACCGCGATACGCGCTAAAAACAAGGACGCCCAAGAGCGCTACGATGGCGGCGAAGCTGATGTAAAGCTTCTGTGAAATGCTGAGTTTTTTGTACATGGGTGGGCACTCGAGTGATGGACCATCCATGGCTCAGTCATTTGATTGTATTGGTAGGTTAAAGAGATTGGTGGTGTCATATGGCTACCATTCGTATCGGCGGGTAGGAAGCTCACTTTAGTGTTGGTCAAGAAAAATCCAGGACATGACAGAACTCTCAAGAAATTGAGTAGGGAAGGCTGGAAGTTATTCACTATTGCGGTGGACAGGCTTTATTTGGCTGCCATGTTGTCTGGCGTAAATCTGCCACAGACTGTGTTGAGGAGCTGCAGCGATGACGGGATCAGTCGAAATTTTCAGCAGAATGTTAGCGCCAATGACCGCTGCCGCACCGCCGATGCGGGTTGAGATCTGCCCAAAAGGCATCAGTTGAATATGGTTGGCTGCTGGGAGGATGGCGACGTCCCTTCTACCGCGCAGAAAGCTGTGGCAGCAGGTGACGATGGCCGCCTCGATGGGGGACATCTTCATTAGATTAAGGACCATGAACCTTGCAGTGTAAGCGTCTGGCCAGCTCACCTTCCTGAGCACGACGCTAAAGGCGATGGTGTCCACCAAGCCCAGAAAACACGGGATACTGCTCAAAATGCTGGCGCTTCGCTGTTTGAAATTACGGAGTTCATCGACAATGTCACCGAGCGTAACGTGCTCATTGCGACAGCCTCTGAAGAGCAGGCTCGGGCGGGGTGCCAGAAAGGTGGATCGCAGCCCTGTAAGTATCCGCGTCCTCTCAAATCAGTCCTTCGAGGGTTTAAATCCGACCGCTATTGCAACATCGGAGCTCGCCAAGCTTGCGGTTGAACTTAACATGCTGATGAAGCAGTTCCATGTATAGAGGCAATGCATTTATTGTCTAGGGATGAGTGAGGAAGCCATCTTGCTAGTCCGGTAATCGATAGCCCTGAGGCAGTAACAGCGTTGGTTAAGCGGTGTGTCCGTACGGATAGCGAGCGTGCTTTCACTGGGTGTTATAGCCAGCACAGCATTGACCTAGTTGCTGAAAACTTACTAATCCAAGCTCCTACGTTATGATTCGTACTTCAAAACGTGCGTCTACGAACCAATCAGTGTTCGGGGCTGGGTTTCAGTTCTGCGAACGCGGTTGCCAACCCCCGCCCAACGCTTTGAACACATCGAGTCGAGCTGAGCCAACTTGTTGATCTGCCGTCGCAGCCTGCGACCTCCTGCTCACCAAGCTATTTTGCGCCACCATCACGTCCAGGTAACTTATGGAGCCGGCCCGGAAGCGTTGCTCGGCCAACATGAATGCGCTCTCGGCATGATCACGCGCTTGAATCAAGGCATTGCGTTGCTCGATGGCACCTTGATAGGTACTCAGGGCTTGTTCGGACTCCTTTAACGCTGTCAGCACCACACTGTCGAAGTGTGCCAGCGAGGCTGCGCTCTGGGCCTGGGCCTGCGCAATGCGGCTACGTGCTAGGGTCATGTTCGGGAACGTCCATGAAATTAACGGCCCGAAGGAGAACGACCAAGCGCGGTCGCCTTGTAGGGAGTCGTTGCGCAGGTAGCTGGTCGAGGCACCGAGCGTGACCCGGGGATATAGGTCTGCAACTGCCACGCCGATACGTGCAGTGTCAGCGGCCAACTTACGCTCGGCCTGGCGGATGTCGGGGCGTCTGCGCAGCATGCTCATGCCATCACCAACCGGAATGGCGCCTTTTACTTCTGGAGCTTTTTCACACCAACTCGCCGCTTGTGGTATTTGCGAAGGTGGGCGGCCCGTCAGAGCTGCCAATTCGAACAACGCCGCATTTCTTTGAGCTTGAATACGTGGTACCGCTGCTTCTGCTTGGGCGAGTGCCTCACCAGATCGCTCCACATCAAGCAGCGAGCCGGAGCCGGCACGCTGGTGTCGGGTCACTAGGTCCAGCGTTCGGCTTGCAAGTTCAACAGAGGAGCGTGCTACTTCAACGGACTCTCCGTAAGCACAGGCATCCACGTAGGCTCGCGTTGTCTCCGCGACCACTACCACCTTGGTAGCATCACGGGCCGCATTGATAGCCTCAATATCGCCACGTGCCGCTTCGATGTCGCGCCTCACACGCCCGAAGAGATCCAGCTCGTAGGAAATATTCAACCCCCCGGTGTAGCTCCACTGCACAGGTGCTTGGCCGGTCCCGCTTGAAGCCGTTTGGTTGCGGCCGCGGCTGACGCCGGCGGACACATCAGTGGAAGGCAAGAGTTCCCCGCGCGTTTCTCGATAGATCGCGCGCGCTCGGTCTAGGTTTGCTAACGCCGTGCGCAGTTCGGTGTTTGCAGACAAGGCCTCCGCCACGATTGCGTCGAGGGCTGGGTCGTTGTAAAGCTTCCACCACTGCGCAGGAGGCGAAACGGCATTCACGTGCGTCGAGTCACTGACGAATGAGCCCGATGTCTTTTCAGGAAAGGCCACAGGTTGATAGTCCGGCCCACTGGCGCAGCCAGCCACACTGAGGGCTAACGCCAGTACAGCTGGCCGAGTCGCTCTTTCAATCTGCATGGGGCACCTCCGCTGAGGTCAGCTCGCGCTGGCGCGCGCTGTTCGCTGCGACGCGGTGGTCCTTGGCGATAAAGCTGTAGATGGTCGGCAAAACGAATAGCGTGAACAGCGTACCGATTAGCATGCCTGCCACGACCACGATACCGATTGAGAAGCGGCTGGCAGAGCCTGCACCCTCTGCAAAGACGAGCGGTACCAAGCCAGCGACCATCGCCGCAGTCGTCATCAGCACCGGGCGCATACGAACCGCGGCGGCTTTTTCGATGGCTTCGAGCCGACTCAGGTTCTCGTCTTGTTGGATTTGATTGGCGAAAGTGACCATAAGAATTCCGTGCTTGGATATCAGACCGATCAGCGTGACCAGTCCGATCTGCGTATAAATATTCAGCGTGGCATAGCCAAGCCAGAGCGGTACCAGGGCGCCGCACACTGCAAGCGGCACCGTGACCAGAATCACCAACGGATCACGCAGGCTCTCGAATTGCGCCGCCAGGACAAGGAAGATGACCACCAGCGCGAAACCGAAGGACAGCAGCAGACGGTTGCCTTCCTGCACGAATTGGCGGCTGTCACTAAGCCAATCGACACTATTTCCCGGCGGCAACGACTGGGATTGCAGGAAAGCCACAGCCTCACCCATGCTGACGCCGGGGCGGGGCAGCAATTGCACCGTGGCGGAGTTCATCTGGCCGAACTGTGTCAGTCCGTTGGCTTGGGCGAGTGACTGAACGTGGACTACCGTCGATAGCGGAACCAGTGCGCCGGAACTTGCCTTGACGTAGAAACGGCCAAGATCGTCGGGCGTCATGCGGTCGCCGGCTTGCACCTGCGGGATGACATCATAAGAGCGATCGTGGAAATTGAAGCGGTTGACGTAGTTCTCGCCGACCAGCACCGCCAGCGTGTCGGCGATTGCCTGCATGGTCACGCCCATCTCGCGTGCCTTCGTGCTGTCGATGGCAACGTGCGCCTGTGGGCTGTCGAACGCCAAATCATTCTGCACGTAAAGGAATAGACCGCTTGCGTAGGCCGCTCTCTTGATTTGCTCAGCCGTCTCAAACAACGTCGAGAAATCATTGGGCGAGCGCAGCACCATCTGCACCGGAAGGCCACCGCTTGATCCTGGAAGCGGCGGCAGCTGGATCGCCGTCAGTGTTTCACCGTCGATACTACTGCCGGCTGCCTGGATCTGGCTCTGAATCTGAATAGACGAGCGATCGCGTTCGGACCAGTCTTTGAAGATGGCGCCGCCCAGCATCTGGTTCTGGCCACGGCCCGTACCTCCAATATGCATAAAGCTGTTATCGAACTCGGGCAGCGACTCGAAAATCTTTTCGAGCTTCTCGGCATAGTGGGTCGTATAACCAACACCGGCATATTGGGGTGCTTTGGCGATGACGATGACCGCACCCTGATCCTCGACTGGAGCGAGTTCGCGGCGAATCCCGAGGAACAAGACCACGATGGCAGCCAGGATGGCAAAGCCAAACAAAAGAACCGCACTGCGCGCGGCCAACGTACGGGCTAACAGAAGCCGGTAGACCGATGTCAACCCGACCATGTAGCGCTCCACGAGCTTGGCCATCTTTGTCTCGCTCTGCTTGGAGCGGAGCAACATCGAGCTCATTACTGGCGATAGGGTCAGAGCAACCACGCCGGACACGATCACCGAACCGGCCAGCGTGAATGCGAACTCCTTAAAGAGGGCTCCTGTCAGGCCACCCATCATCCCTATTGGCGCGTAGACCGCCGCCAGAGTGATGGTCATGGCGATGACCGGGCCAACGATTTCACGTGCGCCGAGCAAAGCCGCACGCACCGGCGTTGCGCCTTCCTCGATATGGCGATGGATGTTCTCCACCACCACGATGGCGTCGTCTACCACCAGTCCGATGGCCAGCACCATCGCCAGCAGCGTTAATAGATTAATTGAGAAGCCGAACGCCAACATGAGCGCTGCCGTCCCAACTAGAGAGAGTGGGATGGTTACAACAGGGATGATGACTGCACGGAAAGCTCCCAAGAACAGGAAGATCACCGCGATGACGATCACGATGGCCTCTATCAACGTGTGTTCGACTTCCGCGATCGACGCGTTAACGAACCTCGCCACATCGTAGTTAGGCATCACTTTCAACCCGGGCGGCGCCATTGCACGGATTTGCGGAACTAGTTCATTTGCCTGTTTAACGATTTCCAGCGGATTGCCATCCGGCGTCGGAAAAATCGCAACGAACACGGCCGGAATACCAGTGGCAAAGGAGGCGTTGTTGTAGTTCTGCCCGCCGATCTCTACCGTCGCCACGTCTGAAAGCCGCACAACGCCGCCGATCGCTGTGGTCTTGATCACCATCTTGCGGAAGTCGTCCACGCTACGAAGGTCAGTGGCCGCGCTGATGTTGGTCACGGTCAGTGAGCTTTTCAGCTGGCCTGGTGCGGACTGCACGTTGCTGGCGCGTAAGGCGGCAGCAATTTCACCTGCTGACAGACTGCGAGCGGCCAGCTTCAAAGGGTCGATCCAGATGCGTAAGGCCAGTGTCTGGCCTCCGTAGATGTCTACGGAGCCTACCCCCGATATACCGGCGAACATGGGCTGTGCGACGCGGGCGACGAAGTCGGTAACCTGGGGGATCGTAAGGGTGTCGCTGTAGAAAGCTACATACTGGACAGCGGTGCCGCCCTCGGTGGACTTGCTGATGACTGGGTCGGCTACGCCGGCTGGCAGTTGGTACTTTACCTGCTGAACTTTCGCCAGAATCTCAGTCATTGCGCGATCGGCGTCGGCGTTGAGCACCAGTCGGGCTTTAATTTCGCTGCGGCCCTGAGTGGTCGTCGAACTCAGATACTCGATACCGCTGGCTGTGGCAATCGACTGGGAGATTGGCGTAGTTACGAAACCCTGCATGACCTCTTGAGCAGCGCCAGGTAGCGACGTGGTTATGTTGATGATGGCGTTTTCGAGGTAGGGATACTGGCGTACTGGCAGAGAGAAGACCGAAGCTAGGCCTGCCAGCAATATGAGCAGGCTCACTACTAGCGCCAGGATAGGCCTCCGAATGAAAATATCAGTGACATTCATCGCTGATCTCCTGCAGGCGACTCGGTATTGATCTTCACCGGGCCGCCGGGCTGCAGCCTGTTCTGCCCGGCAACCACTACGATGTCGCCGGCCTTGATGCCACGCGTCACCATCACGTCTTCGCCAAGCCTGCGGCCTAAGAAGACCGGAACGGCCACGGCTTTTCCGATCCCTTGTGCGTCGGCCTCCTGAACGAGTACGACCCGGTCGCCCGAGGCGGAGGTTTGGATCGCCGTCAATGGCAGCACGATGGCGTCATCGGTCGCCGGCAACTCCAGCGCTGCGGTTGCGTACATACCGGACTTCAACAGGTGGTCGGTATTCGAGAGCGTTGCCTGGACGGTGCCGTTGCGCGTTTCCCCGTCTATGCGCGGCTCGATGGTGCTAACTGTGGCTTGGAACACCCGTCCTGGAGCAGCATCCACAAAAATTCGCACCCGCGCACCGATCGACACCCTGAAAAGCTGATGCTGAGGCAAGGTGAAATTGACGTATAAAGAGTCGAGGTCCGTTAGCGTAGCGATGGCATCGCCGGCGTTCAGATACTGGCCCACGTTGACGCGTCGGATGCCGAGCTGTCCGGAGAACGGCGAACGAACGTTTTTTTGCTCAATGCGAGCATCTAATTGGCGGACAGCCGCGTGCGCCTGGCTAGCCTCGGACTTGCGCTGATCCAGCAGCTCTCGGGGCTCTGCCCCAGTGGGCGCCAGCTCCTGTGACCGCCGTAATTGCATCTGGGTGAAATCGGCCCGCGCCACGGCGGCTGCGCGATCTGCCAATTCGGGGGCATCGTAAAGCTGAACCAGCGAGTCGCCTTCCCTAACGACCTGGCCCGCTGTGAAGTTGATGGCAGTTACTCTCCCTGCGGAATCAGGGGCCAGAAGAACTTCACGAACAGCTTGCAGACCGCCAACTGCTTGCAGTTCTTCTGCGACGCTGCGGGGCTGCGCAACGATGGTCGAAACCAATGCTGGCGGCCTCGCCGGTGGGGCTGCGGCTCCCGCGCGTGCTACGCGCCAGGCGTACAAGCCGCAAAAGATGATTGCCAGGCCAACCAGACTGAGCAGGATTGCATGTGTATTTCTGCTGAGCTTGCCGGAATTACCGTTTTCAGAGTGTGCGCTCGTTGTCGGCGCGTTAAAAAGCAATCGCAAGGCGATGAACAGAGCCAGGGCGACGGCGATAGCTCCCGCTAGGTAGACCGAAGCAATCCCCTGAGCGCCAGCCAGCGCGCCGGCCAGCGGACTGGCCAGGCCCAGTGCTATATCCATAAACGCCACGTAAGCGCCCATGGCCAGGCTGCGAGTCTGCACAGGGGCGCGTCGCACGGCTTCTACACCGAATGCCGGAAAGGCCAGTGAGTAGCCAAAGCCCGTCAGCGCGGCACCCAAGTAAGCTAGCGACGTAGTGTCTGCGCCCCAGATGAGCAACTGCCCGATGGTTTCGATGACCACGCTCACGAGGGCCACCTTGGCACCCCCAAGCTTATCGGGCAGGTGCCCCAAGAAAATGCGCGCGCCGATGAAGGCCAGACCGAATGCCGTGAAGGCAAGCGAGGCATTCCCCCACTGCTTCTCGGCGAACAGCAGCGCAATGAAAGCGGTGATTAGGCCGAAACCTACGCTTGAAAGCGCTAGGCCCATACCAGGCCACAACACCGCGCCCAGCACCTTGTAAAAAGGCGTTCGACGGTTGGCAGAAGGCGCGACAGCGCGCACCCGCGCGGCCACGGCGAGGGCCAGGAAAGGAATGATCGTCACGGCGACCGCAATGCCTGAGAACCCCCACTGAGCGTTGACCGCAACACCCAGGGGCGCACCCAGCGCGTAGGCTCCATAGATGGCCATGCCGACCCAGGCCATCACCTTGCCCGCGTGCTGCGGCCCTACCAGTCCGAGGGACCAGCCCAGCGCCCCGGTAGCGATGAGGCTTTCGCCCAGTGCCAGCAATATACGGCCTAGCACCAGGATCCATACGGATGCGGCAGGTGTGGAAACGAAAACCAGGGAGGCGATATAGGCCAGGCCGGAACTGGCCGAGAATAGACAACCTACGATCACTGCACGTCTGGCGCCCTTCAGGTCAGCGAGGTTACCAGCCCAAGGGCGGGAGAGGAGGGCGACGGCAAATTGCATGCCGATGACTAAACCGATTGCCAGATTGCTCATGCCGAGGGAGTCGTGCAGATGCAGCGGCAGCACAGGCATCTGCATTCCAATAGTCAGAAATGCGATAAAGACCGCCAGAGTAATGGGCAGCAGCGTCAGAAAGACATTGCCAGTTTGCGATGACTCCACCGCCGGCGTCGGCGAGGAGGAGTTCAGAGTTGAAGCCATGAGGTTGTCCGTTCTACATCTGGAGGAGGCCCTAAGGCGCTGTGCATTAAAAATACGATCAATGTTTCGCATTTTGTCAACAATATGAGGAATTAATCGCATTGAAAATTCGCATTTCGGTTCGCGTTTTATATGCCGCCGCCTCAAGCCGTGAAATACAGCTAGCTAGCGCTAAAAGAGAGACTTGACGCTGAAACGAATCAAGCCACGAAGAGCGAAGGTTCCTTAAGTACTCAGGTTTTTCGTCAAGAAAACCGCGTTTTCGGTGGCTACCGAGTGCGATCAGTTAATTGCACCGCTACAGGGCGCGGAGGAACTTTGGGGGCACTGCGCCATTGGCCGAGACAGTCGACTAGATGGTCGCTTGAAGGCTGTGCGACTGGCCAATACCGCGCTAGAATATGAGCGATTCATCGCATTGAAGATGGCGGTGAATAACCAACATTTCTCTTATCGAACATCGCGTTGCCAGGCCAAGATGACCACACGCCGCCGTCCCGATATCGCTTCGCGCAAGCAACCCCAGCAAGTGCGTTCAACTGAACTGGTCGCCGCTATTCTTCAGGCAGCAACTCACGTTCTTGCACAGGAAGGCTCCACCCGCTTCACTACGGCGCGCGTGGCGGAGAAGGCCGGTGTCAGTGTTGGATCGGTCTATCAGTACTTTCCCAACAAAGCGTCGATCCTGTTCCGCCTGCAGACCGATGAGTGGATGCACACCACCCAGATGCTGCGAGACATTCTCGAAGACGCAAAAAACCCACACTTCGAACGTTTACGCACACTCGTCCATACCTTTCTGCGATCAGAATGCGAAGAAGCTGAGGTTCGCGGTGCGCTCAATGACGCGGCACCGCTCTATCGCGATAGCCCTGAGGCTCAAAAAGCCCGGACCGAGGGAGATCGGATGTGCGAAGCCTTCATCGTTGAGGTGTTGCCGAACGCATCAGCGTCGTCTCGTGTGCTGGCCGCAGACCTAATCTTTACGACGCTCGGCACGGTCGGGAGTGATTTTTCTCGCACCCGGCGGACTAAGGCAGAAATCAAAGCTCAGGCCGATGCGATGGCCGATATGTTTTGCGCTTACCTCCAGGCGCTGCAACAACCGTGACGGCCGATGTTGTTCAACGTGCCCGACCATGCTCGGACCCATACGTGATATTTGAGGGAGCCCCCACTGCGCCAATATCGTTACTTAGCAATTACCGAACCGGGCTGGTTGACGGCAAGCAACCCATACCGTCCAGCGTGGCCTCAACAGCTTGGTCCAAGGGTGTATGCTCTTCTCGGCCCAGCGTGGCAACAAGTTGGACATTGGTCATCTGCACTGGAATGCGCCACATGTAACGCAGTTCCCGTATCTCGCGGAAGGTAGGCAGAAAAGGCGAAGCGAGCGTGACGAACCACCAGGGGAAGGCACGCAGTTTCGGCGCCGCGCCCCCACGCTTCATTACGACTCGGCTGATCGCCGCGGCCATTTGCTGGCCGTTATCGTCCCAATGGCCGGCCATGTGAAATACCGCAAAGGGCAGCAGCTCCGCACGCCGCTCCAGCAGTTGCACCATGGTCCGCGCAACGTCGGGAAGGTAGGCCCATTGGTGACCAACACCAGGCGTGCCGGGAAGACTCACGCTGGTAACAGCTTTCCCGGGTTTGAGCAGACCTTGGGTAAACCAACTTTGCACCGCCTTAGGCCCAAAGAAGTCGCCCGCGCGCACGATAATTACCCGGCAACCTTCCGCGGTCGCGCTGTGTAAACGTTGCTCCAGCTCCACGCGAATCGCGCCTTTGCGCGACAGTGGTTGTTGCGGGGAACGCTCATCAATGAGGGGGAAAGCACTCGGCCCGAAGTTGTACAGCGTGCCGGGTAAGACGATGGTTGCGCCCTGGGCTTTCGCCGCTGCGATGGTGTTGTCCAGCATGGGCAGCACAAGCTCTGCCCAACGTTGGTAGCCCGGTGGATTAACCGCATGCACGATGACTGAGCAGCCTTGTGCTGCTGCCATTACATCGCTGCGGTTCATCGCGTCGCCGATGACCCAGTTAATGCCATCACGTTTGCCCGCGAGATTGGCTCCGCCACGTTGTAGCGCATGCACGTCCCAGCCTTGCCCTTGCAACTGACGCATCACTTCGCCGCCAATGCCGCCGGTTGCGCCCAGTACCAGTACCTTGTTGTTGCCGTTCATGGTGTATCTCCCGCTTGAATTTATGTGAAGCAAGCTTGCGCGGGTTTCATGCTTAATAAAATTGCCTAATAGCGTTGGGTATCTATACATTTATGCATGGATACTGAAATCAGCTGGGAGCTTTACCGCTCATACTTAAGCGTGTTGCTAGAGGGGTCGTTATCGGCAGCCGCGCGGGCAATGGGCGTGGCACAACCGACGGTGGGGCGCCATATCGCCGCGCTGGAAGCGCAACTTGGCCTGGCGCTTTTCACCCGCTCGCAACTGGGGCTATTGCCGACTGAAGCGGCCATCACGCTCAAGCCTTATGCCGAAGCAATGATGGCTAGTGCAGCAGCGCTTAAGCGCGCGGCAGAAAGTCAAGGTGACGGGGTGCAAGGAACGGTGCGCATCAGCGCAAGCGAAGTAATTGGCGCCGAAGTGCTGCCACCGATCATCAGTCAACTGCAAAGCACCTACCCAGCCTTGAAAGTTGAACTGGTGCTGACTAACCAGGTTCAGGATTTAGTGCGCCGCGACGCCGATATTGCCGTGCGTATGGCGCAGCCCACGCAAGAGGTACTGATCGCCCGCCGAGTCGGTGAGATTGAACTGGGCCTGCATGCCCATGAACGCTACCTGCAGGCCCGCGGTACGCCCATCAGCTTGGCAGAGCTCAAGCACCATGCGTTGATCGGCTTTGACCAAGAAACCCCCTTCCTGCGCGCCGCGCGGCAGGTGTTGCCAGTGTGGCATCGCGAGGCCTTTATGCTGCGAAGCGACAGTGACCTCGCACAGTTAGCGATGATTCGCGCCGGTGCGGGTATCGGTGTGTGCCAAGCAGGGCTCGCCAAGCGCACCCCCGAACTAGTTCGCGTGTTACCGCAGTTCGGACCTAAGCTGGAAACCTGGCTGACCATGCATGAGGACTTACGAACCAGCCCGCGCTGCAAGGTGACGTTTGATGCTTTATTTCTGGATCTTCAGCAGTACGCAGTGTAGGTCCGGACGCTGCTGTTGCTAATGCGTTCGCCCCAATGAAATGCCAAGCTGCCGTGCAAGGCCTATGCTTAAAACACGTCAAATAATCAACCAGTCGGGGCCTACCATGAGCATCAATTTATCTCAATTACCTTCAGGCTTTCCGCGCCGTTGTCGGCCACGGCAGCTTTCGTAAAGTGAGACGCCGTTCGTGTTGCGTAGCCCGCCCTCACCTGCGTGCACGTCAAGGTCAATGCCATTCAGTGCGGGTGTCACCGCTTTGGGTCTAGCCAGCCGGTCATTGCCCATGGAGTAGTGAACCCTAATGCCCTGCCACCCCAGGATGGCCGGGGTGGTGGCGAGGTAAGGTTGCGCGGCTGACTGGAACTCCAGGGATGATGTACGGAGTGTCTCCACCAACCAGCAAGCGCCTATGCGGCCAGTCTCGGCATCGAAAGTCAGCATCGGTGGACGCTCGGCGCATCGCGCCATTGCGTCGCCACAGCGGTCGCGAAACGTGCAGCCCTCCGGCAATGCGGAAAGATTGGGACCTGTCCGGGAATGGTCATCAGGTCCTGACCAGGCTCGACTTGTTCCGCTAAGCCACTGAGCAAGCGTTTCTTATAGGGGGGACGCGGGTCGGTGATCACTTGAGTGTAATGCCTTGCTCAACCACTGCGCCGGTATTCATCACATAAACCCGGTCGCAAAACTGCGAAAACTAGCGCCAAAGTATTTTGTCGTTGGCCCTTTTTCTGCAATCACAGCTAGCCCACCCATTTGTACTCCGAAGAAAGCTGAAGTGGCTGGCATCGCTGATCTGGACGTACCCACTCGACGTCGCAGGTATTCGACTGGCCAGGCCGCTGGGAGACAGCGGCAGGCCTTCACAGATCAGGCGAAGATTTTTAGCAGGATGGTTGAACCGATGACCGTTGCAGCACCGCCAATGCGTGTGGAAATCTGAGCGAATGGCATCAGTTGCATGCGATTGGCAGCCGAGAGAATCGCAACGTCGCCAGTCCCTCCCAAGCCACTGTGGCAGCAAGTGACAATCGCTGATTCGATGGGAAACATCTTCATTAGGTTGCCGACCAGAAATCCTGCCGCAGTCATTGCAACCACCACTGCGAGACACACCATAACGTAGCCGATAGAAAAGACCTTCACGACACTATCCAAGGGTACGTAGAGCATGCCCAGGCCGATCATCACCGGCCATATAAAAGCCGACGAAACCAATTTGTAGAATGTATGGCAGCCTTTTTCGAGTCGATCTGGCAGGGCGCGCACGTACTTGAACACCACGGCGGCGAGAATCATCATCACCGGACCAGGGATGCCGACTACTTTTTCAAGCAAGCCACCGAAGACGAAGAACGCGCAGATCAACAGAACGCCAGCGCCCATCAGGCGAAAATCTACAGGGCCGTTGTCGTCTTCTTTGACCTTGAACTTGTCGTTCTCTTCTTTTGCACGGATCAGGGTGCCTTCACCGTTGATGGATGGTCGCTTGAGCGCGATGCGTGCCAGCACGCCGGAGCAAATGATTGCAATGATATTGCCAACTACCGCTGCCGGCACTAACTGAGCCACATACTGGTCCGGTGTGCCTCCTAGGATTGCAGAATACGCCAAGGACAAAGGCAGAATACCTTCTCCAATCCCACCGCCTAGAATAGGCACGATGATGAAGAAGAAGGTGTGGTGAATCGTGTACCCAAACAGCTGGCCGACGAGCATTCCTGCGACGACTGCGGCGAGCGTTCCCGCTGCAAGTGGAATGAACATTCTCAGCATTCCCTGGATTAGGGTAAAGCGGCTCATGCCCAATATGCTGCCAACCACCAGACTGGCAATCACGAAGTAGAGAAAGTTGGCGTCCTTCATGAGCATCTTGGTGGCATCAATCGTCGGAGCACCAAAAAAACCGTAGAAAACTAAAACCGACGGCAGCATCAAGCAAAGAATAGCGCCGCCGCCAATTTCCTTGAGCAGGGGCAACCGCTGGCCGAGTTGTCCGAAAAACACGCCCATGGTCATGATGACGGCCAGTCCACCGATCATGTTTTTGGGCAAAAAGCCCAAGTGCGCGGACAGAAAAACTATGACAGCAATACCAATGAAAATGGGTAATGGGATAACGCCGATTTCATACGCAAGTATAGAGTTCAATCGGCTTTTAATGCCGCTTGATGGGCGTGTGTTGCTTTCGACGGATTGCTTGTAGGGCGCATTCATGGTGCGTATTCCTCTGGTTGTTTTTATCGAGGATGTTTTTAGGTCACGGCCAGCGCGATGCATTGATCGGGCATTTTTGATGTTATCCTTGAAGAATTACATAATAAATAGCTAGGTCATGACCCTTATGAACACGAATCGTGAGCAATCTTTGCTGCCAGATGACCTACGCGTATTTCTCACGGTCATTCGCAAAAACGGTTTCAATCACGCGGCTGAAGCGCTCGGTTATTCACCTGCTTATGTCAGCAAACGCGTTTCGATTCTTGAAGCTACTCTCGGTGCCAGGCTTCTGCATCGCACTACCCGGCGAATCGCACTGACTGACGATGGAGAGCGTGTCCGGGTCTGGGCGACTGGTTTTTTGGGGGACATGGACGACTTCATCAGCGAGCTGACCGACTCGCGACAGCAATTGCGTGGGAGTCTGCATATTTGTAGCACCTTCGGCTTCGGCCGAAACCACGTGGCTCCGGCCATCACTACCTTGTCTCAGCTCTATCCAAAGCTGGAGATCCGCCTTGATGTATTTGACCGTGTAGTAGATATCGTCAACGAAGGCTTCGATCTTGAGATTCGCGTCGGTGACGATTTACCCAGTCAGTTCTTAGGCAAGAAACTGGTGAGCAACCGCAGAGTGCTTTGCGCAACCCCTGAATACCTTGAGCGCCGAGGGACACCGCAGACAGTCGATGAACTCGCTGCCCACGACTGCCTTGTGCTCAAAGAGCGCAACAATGCATTCGGCATCTGGAATCTTGCGCGTGGAGGGACGGAGGAGTCGGTCAGGGTCAGCGGCCCTTTGTCATCGAACAATGGCGAGATTGTACTGCGTTGGGCACTGAGCGGCGCTGGCATCATTCTACGATCGCTTTGGGACGTCAAACCCATGCTTGAGAGTGGCGAATTGGTACAAGTTTTGAATGACTACAGCCAGAGCGCCAACGTTTGGGCGGTGTACCCGACGCGGGTCAGCCAGTCGGCCAAGCTAAGAGTTTGTATCGAATTCTTCGAACAGCATTTCCACGAGTTGTCCTTGGGCTGAAATCTGAGCGCAGACATCTCAGCGTAAACGCACTTAGATGTCCGCACTCAATGCAATCAGCCAAGCCACGGGTTCTGTGCCAAGTGCTGTGTTTCGAAAGCACGGATTTGCTCAGACTTCTGTAAGGTACTTCCAATAGCGTCGAGGCCTAGCATCAGTGACTCTTTGCGCAACCCATCGATCTTGAACGCAATAGCTGACCCGTCGCTGAGCTTAATCGTTTGATTGGGTAGATCGACGCTGATAGTTGTCGTCGACTGCTGACTCACCACTCGCGCAAGCGCTCGCAGTTCGCTCTCGGCAAGCTGAATGGCCAGCACCCCATTGCGCTGGCAATTGTCGTAGAAAATGCCGGCGAAGCTGGTGCCAATCAACGCGCGGACGCCCAGTTGCTTCAGACCCCATACGGCATGCTCGCGACTCGATCCGCAACCAAAATTCGGACCAACAACGAGAAAACTGGCCGCGCTCCAGGCTGGTTGATTGAGCACGAACTCTGGATTCAGGTCCCCGGACTTAAGAAAGCGCAGGTCAAAGAACACACCTTTGTCCAACCCACTACGGTCAATACCTTTTAGGAACTGCTTGGGCATGATCACATCGGTGTCGACATTAGACGCCAGGATAGGGGCAGCTTTGCCAGTGACGATTTCAAAGGGTTGCATGGCTCAAGCCTCCTCGGCGAACGAACGGACATCGGACAGGTGGCCATGAATTGCTGCTGCCGCTACCATGGCAGGGCTCATCAAGTGGGTACGAGCACCGGCGCCCTGACGACCTTCGAAGTTGCGGTTGGTGCTGGATGCACAGCGGTCACCGGGAGCTAGAACGTCATCATTCATGGCCAGGCACATGGAACATCCCGATTGACGCCATTCGAAGCCAGCATCTAGGAAAATCTTGGCCAGTCCTTCCTCTTCAGCCTGATCACGCACCAGAGTCGAGCCGGGTACGATCATGGCCCGCACTGTAGGCGCGACTTTCTTGCCTTCCACGACCCGCGCGACGTCGCGCAGGTCTTCAATCCTGGCGTTCGTGCATGAGCCGATAAAAGCGTGGCTGATGGCAACCTCATCCAGACGCATGCCTGGCTCCAGACCCATGTATTTCAGCGCGCGCTGCATGCCTTGTCGAAGGATTAGGTCGGCCTCATCATTCGGGTCCGGAACGGTAGCGCCGATAGCCGATGCCTGATCAGGGCTAGTACCCCACGTCACCATGGGCTCCAGGTCGTCGACGTCGACTACAACTTCCGCATCGAAGGTTGCATCCTTGTCAGAATAGAGCTCACGCCATTTTTTTTCGGCCGCCTCCCACTGTTCGCCTTTTGGGGCGCGAGGTTTGGATTTAACGTAGGCATAAACCTTCTCGTCCGGCGCCATGAAGGCTCCGCGTGCTCCAGCTTCCACGGCCATGTTGCAGATAGTCATACGAGCCTCGACGCTCAGTGCCGAGATAGCTGGTCCAGTGAATTCAATAGCGTAGCCGGTCGCACCAGAGGCGCCGATCTTTTCGATCAGCACCATGATGATGTCCTTGGAGGTCACGCCCATACGCAACTGGCCGTTCACTGTCACGCGCATAGATCTCAGGCGCTTGTAGACGAGAGTTTGCGTGGCCAGCAAGTGTTCAATTTCCGAGGTGCCGATACCGAAACCAAACGCTCCAAGTGCGCCGTAGGTCGTCGTATGGCTATCGCCAGCCGCAACTACCATACCCGGCAAGATGAAGCCCTGCTCGGGAGCGACTACGTGTTCGATACCTTGCCGTTTATCCAGCACATCAAAGAGTTCAATGCCAAATTCGCGGCAGTTTTCTTCGAAGTATGAGACCTGTAGAGCACCGCCTGCATCTGGCATGGCAGCCACACGAGCGGGCGCGGTGGGATTGACGTGGTCGACGACGGCCAATGTCGCCGAAGGCCTCCAAACCCTGCGTTTCGCTTCGCGCAGACCGCTGAAAGCTTGAGGGCTGGTGTATTCATTGGCGACTTGACGGTCAATGTAGAGCAACACGTGCCCCTGATCATCAAGGGTGCACACTGTGTGACTGTCGATATGCTTCTGGTAAAGGGTACGAGGGCTGGTCATAGCAGTTCGCTCTTTTTTGTTGTGCGAGATCACGGTAAACATGATTCACAGAATATTCTTATTGGAAAACGCATCAATAGCTTCAAGGTGATCGTGTAGAACACGTATTGTGTTCAATTGAATTGTTTTGATAGCTAATAGTTCGCGTTAGGCTTCATCTGGGCCTTTTCGGCAACAGTTCTAAGCAGAGAAACGGGAAGCTGGCGCGCATTGCTGTAGCGCTCCGAGTGGACGGCGAAGGGATCGACCGAAGACTAATCTGATCGTGACGATCGCCTGTTCGGTGAACCGGCATTAAGAGAGTGGTCAAACAGAAACATAATCAGCATTTACGGATGAGCCAGCAGTGAGTTCAGAGCCAAAGGCATCAGCGACCAAAAGCTTAAAATGGGAGTCACCCATTCGTTCGATAGGTAGCTGGCCTGAGTCGACGGCCTTGACTATCTGGGGTATGTGATAGTCCGAAAGCAGGTGCGATTGTCGGTAAACCATCGAATTGAAAAAAAAGTTAAGCCACAAGACTGCGGGACGTTAGCCAGTTGGTTATCGAAAGCGATGCTCACCGTTCCGCTGAAAGCTTCAGGCCGGTCTTCGCTCCCCCAGATCAATGTCGGTTGAAGGCGCAGAAAGGTGAAGATCTGCTGCCAGTTTCCCTGCGACACGAGCGCAGTCCAAATCGCTTTACCTTCCTGAGTCGACTCGACCAGTCCATGCGATTGCAGTTCGTCGAACACGGCGATGTTAGATGAAGGAATACCTTCAATCGATTGCGACAGCAGGTAGGCTCGCAGCTTATCCGTGACCGTTTTGCTGACAAGCCATAGGGCATCCTCGGTCAGCCATCCCGCGGCACCCGGCTGGTTGAGTTTCAGCTCGTGCTGGACCAGATGACGCAACCCGCTGATCAGGTGGTACTGCAGTGAAAGACTGTGCGCTTGTAATGCCTTGCTTGGGTTGCCGCCGATGTTCTGTGCGGTAGAAACGCGGTCGGCCTGCATCACCAACTCACCGAGCACGCCAGCGCGTTCGTACTGACCTGCCAGGACATATAACAGGCTAGCCCATAGTGGCGGAAAGCCACAAACTGCACGCGACCAGCTCCAGCCCATGGTCAAGCATGCCGCCGAGATACGCATGGTGGTGTGTCTCGCTGGCGGGGAGTTGCTGGACTTGTTCAGCGTAACGATGTATCGGATTTAAATAGAGCTGGCTGAACTGCGCGTGGGAGAGGGCGGTGTACTGCCATATGCGGTCTAGTAACTGACGGCGGTGCTCCGCAGCCAACAAGCTGTCGGCCGATTCGATAGGCAGGTAACCTCCGACGACGTTGGCGGTCGGTGGCGGGGGGGGGCTTCTGCCTTTTGTGGCGAAACAGGCTGAGCATCGTAATCTCCGGGAAATGGCTGGGAAAGTGGCCTTTTAGCTTTTTTGGATAGAACTCTTACCCTTGAGTCCCCATTCCCTTCCAACCCTTACCTGTTCTTTTGGCTCGTGTCCCTTTATGCGGCAATAGGGATATTGATTTTGCTAGGCATTGTTTTGTTGGTGGCTGGTACGGCAAAGACAAGAGTCGGTACACTGCGGTGCCTATTTTTGGGTCTTGCCATGAATCTCACTCACGCCACGCTCGTGCTGCTGCTCGCGGCACGTATCCATGGGACCGACGAAGCCGTCAGGGCTTCAGCGAAGAGTGTGGTCAAGAAGTTGCCGCGCAGTAAACGCGATCTCGTGCGGCAGTTCCTTATGTCGTATGGCGTCCCATAAGATATCGAGTTTCTGGGCCAAGGATGGCCATTGCTTGAGTCTACTGCTTGGGCTACTCGGATTCGGATTCTCCTGAGTGATTAAGGATTCGAAATCCATTAGTCCGCACCAGCGAATTGCTACCTCGATGGGACGGTAGAACAATTTTGCGTGGGGATGGGGCCAGCAGTATTCGTCCATAAAGCCATCCTGCATCCTTCAAGATGTCTGCGTCAGTCAGTCATGAGAGCACTGTTTCTTGTTCCAAGAGCAAACATTGATGGCTGAAAGTCGGGGCGCATCTCTACGTAGGCGAAATTTCATGGCAACCCGAGCTGATTCTCAGATCGATTCGTTATCCTCATTAATCATTATTTATCGTATCTAAATTTGTCCAGCTTTCCTGACGAATGACCGTCCCAAGGCAACCTGCGCCTTTCCTGGGTTGAAGGCGTTTGAAAAAAAGGTTCCAGTTGAAAACTCAGGCGTTTCCGCGGGACTTTCGCTCACCTAGCACTCAACGAAAGCTTTCCCGCTAGCTCGCGCTGTGATTCTCTGAACGGTTCCAGATCGGCCCTCGGTCAGGCGGCCCGGCAGCTTGGCTACCGCTCAACTGGTCGTTAATTTCCATGCTCACCCTGATGCGTTCTGGACTCATTGCGACGAGTGGCCAGCTTGGCAGTAGGCCTCTTCCGCCCGCTTGTGGTGGCTTTGGCAAATCGATTTCAGTTAATATTATTAATGGTTAATTGACATAACTACTTGCGCGGGCTAGCTTGAGCTCATCGGCAAAACACTGCAATCAACAACAGAGGTGTGAGATGAGTAAATACGACAATCGCTGGCACACAGTAATGGTAAACGTAGAGGGCGGTATCGCTTGGATAACGTTGAATCGCCCCGAAAAGCGCAATGCCATGAGCCCGACCCTGAACAGGGAAATGCGTGACGTATTGGAGACTGTCGAGCAGGACCCAGAAGCTCAGGTGTTGGTTCTGACAGGCGCGGGCACTGCTTGGACGGCTGGTATGGATCTCAAGGAATACTTCCGGGAAGTAGACGGCGGTCCTGAAATTCTTCAAGAGAAGATTCGTCGTGATGCTTCTGAATGGCAGTGGAAGTTATTGCGCATGTACAGCAAACCGACAATCGCCATGGTCAACGGTTGGTGCTTTGGCGGTGGTTTTAGCCCGCTTGTGGCGTGCGATCTTGCGATCTGTGCGGATGAGGCGACCTTCGGCCTTTCCGAGATCAATTGGGGGATTCCACCGGGCAATCTGGTTAGCAAAGCGATGGCTGATACGGTCGGGCATAGGCAGTCGCTTTACTACATCATGACTGGCAACACCTTCAACGGTCAGAAGGCCGCCGAGATGGGCCTGGTCAACAAGAGCGTTCCGCTGTCGCAGTTGCGCGAAGAGGTGACCTTGCTGGCTCAGGACCTCTTAAACAAGAACCCGGTGATATTGCGCGCCGCCAAGCACGGCTTCAAGCGATGCCGTGAGCTAACGTGGGAGCAGAGTGAAGATTACCTGTACGCCAAGCTTGATCAGGCACAGCTACGAGATCCAGAGCACGGACGCGAGCAAGGTTTGAAACAGTTTCTGGACGACAAAAGCATCAAGCCAGGGCTGCAAGCTTATAAACGTTGAGCCTGATAGGCAGCGCGTTTCATTCACCAGGAGCGCGTATCGCCCTTTCTGACAATCAAAATAATAGAGGGAATACCCCCATGTTTGACGTGCCGTTATTGATAGGTGGCCAGGCTCGCCCGGCCAGCGATGGCAAGACCTTCGAGCGTCGCCATCCTCTAAGCGGGGAAGTTGTTTCCAGGGTGGCCGCAGCGACAGTAGACGATGCCGATGCTGCCGTCAGCGCCGCAGAGGCTGCATTCCCTGCCTGGGCGGCGCTTGGGCCAGGAGAGCGCCGCAGTAGATTGTTACGTGCGGCTGATCTGGTACAAGCGCGCAGTCAAATGTTCGTGGACATGGCGGTTGAGACAGGCGCAATGAGCAACTGGTATGGTTTTAATGTAAAGCTAGCCGCCAATATACTGCGCGAAGCCGCCTCGATGACGACTCAGATCAATGGTCAGGTCATCCCTTCCGATGTGCCAGGCAGCTTTGCCATGGCTTTGCGTCAACCCTGCGGTGTGGTGCTCGGAATCGCGCCTTGGAATGCGCCTGTCATCCTTGCCACTCGAGCCATCGCTATGCCGTTGGCCTGTGGCAACACCGTCGTTCTCAAGTCTTCCGAGTCGAGCCCCGCAGTGCATCGACTGATGGGGCAAGTGCTGCATGAGGCGGGATTGGGCGATGGTGTGGTCAATATCATCAGCAACGCGCCTCAGGATGCGGCAGCTATCGTCGAGCGTTTGATCGCTAATCCGGCGGTGCGTCGTGTCAACTTTACCGGCTCTACCCATGTAGGGCGAATTGTAGGTGAGTTGTCGGCACGTCACTTAAAGCCAGCGTTGCTGGAGTTGGGCGGTAAGGCACCCCTGTTGGTGCTTGATGATGCAGACCTGGACGCGGCGGTTGGAGCTGCTGCGTTTGGCGCCTACTTCAATCAGGGGCAAATATGCATGTCCACCGAGCGGTTGATCGTAGATCAGCGGATTGCCGATGTCTTTATCGAAAAACTGGTGCATAAGGTCGCGACTTTACGCGCTGGTGATCCTGACGCTGCTGACTCGGTCCTGGGATCGTTGATCGACGCTTCGGCAGGGCAGCGCATCAAGGTTTTAGTTGATGACGCACTCAGCAAGGGCGCGCGGCTACTGATTGGAGGACAAGTTGAGGGCAGTGTCATGCAACCAACCTTGCTTGACGGCGTTACCGACCGCATGCGGCTATATCGAGACGAGTCGTTCGGCCCGGTTGCGGTCGTGTTGCGCGGGGAGGGCGACGAGGCGCTACTTTCGCTAGCCAATGATTCCTCGTTCGGGCTTTCGTCCGCTATTTTCAGTCGTGACACCAGCCGGGCTCTCGCGCTTGCCCAGCGGCTTGAATCAGGCATCTGTCACATTAATGGCCCGACGGTACACGATGAGGCGCAGATGCCGTTTGGAGGCGTCAAAGCCAGTGGTTATGGAAGTTTTGGCGGCAGTGCTTCTATCGAGCATTTCACCCAATTGCGCTGGGTGACTTTGCAAAACGGCCCTCGTCATTACCCGATCTGAAGGGCATATCCCTGACCAACAATAACAAAAGGGCGTTAGCCCATATCGCGGCCTTTTACAGACTTTAATTTGGAGTCGGGGCACGCGCCTTGCTAAAGGACAGTGCATGAACAATAAGTCCAGCATCACAACATCCTCAGACCAGGTTGGTAATCTGCGCGATGTCGCCGTGGGTAGGCCCCAGGTAGAGATTCGAATCGACGGCAATGTGATGCACCTGCAAGCCGTCGAGCCTTTGCAGGATTATCCAGATCGATGGCTTGATCGCTTGGTCCACTGGGCCGAGGTCCGGCCGCATCAAACATTTGTTGCTCAGCGTGATGCTCAGGGCCATTGGCAGCACATCACCTACGTGCAAATGCTCCAGCGCACTCGTCAAATCGCTCAGGCGTTGTTGAGTTTCGGTTTGTCTGCCGAGCGGCCGCTGGTGATGCTTTCCGGTAATGATCTGCAGCATTTGCAACTGGCCTGTGGCGCGATGTATGCCGGGATTCCCTACTGCCCGGTGTCGCCAGCCTATTCGCTGGTGTCCAAGGACTTTTGCAAACTGCGACATGTAGTCGAGACGTTGGAGCCGGGGCTGGTGTTCGCGGCCGACGAGCGCTTTGCCGATGCAATCAGAGCGGTGATTGCGAGTGACGTTCCGCTGATTTTGACGCAGGGGCATCTGGTCGAGCGACGCTGCGTGACATTTGAAAGCTTGCTGGAGTTTTCTGATGTTACCGATGCGCAGGCGGCCTTTGCCTTGACCGGTCCTGACAGCATTGCCAAATTCCTTTTCACCTCGGGTTCGACCAGCGTGCCCAAGGCGGTGATTACCACCCAGCGCATGCTCTGCGCCAATCAGCAGATGCTCCTGCAAACGTTTCCTGTGTTCGCCCAAGAGCCACCGGTGCTTGTGGATTGGCTGCCCTGGAACCATACCTTCGGTGGCAGTCACAACGTAGGTATTGTGCTCTACAACGGCGGAAGCCTTTACATTGATGACGGCAAACCCACGCCTCAGTTGTTCAGCGAAACTCTGCGTAACTTGAAAGATATTTCGCCCACAGCGTACTTGACCGTACCCAGGGGCTGGGAAGAGTTGGTTACGGCGCTGGAGCTGGACAGTGATTTACGTGAGCGTTTTTTTGCTCGGGTGAAGCTGTTTTTCTTTGCCGGAGCGGGACTCTCTCAAGCCGTCTGGGATCGACTGGAGCAGGTATCGATTGCCCATTGTGGCGAGCGAATACGGATCATGGCGGGGTTGGGCATGACCGAGACTTCTCCCTGTTGTACGTTTACCACCGGGCCTCTTTCGGTGGCCGGTTATGTTGGCTTACCTGCCCCGGGTTGCGAGGTCAAGTTGGTGCCTGTCGACGGCAAACTGGAGGCCCGCTATCGTGGCCCGCATGTTATGCCCGGTTATTGGCGTTCAGTGCAGCAGACCAAAACGGCGTTCGACGAAGAGGGCTATTACTGCTCCGGGGACGCCCTTAAATTGGCGGATTCGCAAGATCCACAGCTGGGCCTGATGTTCGATGGGCGCATCGCCGAGGACTTCAAATTGTCTTCGGGAGTATTCGTCAGCGTCGGTCCTATGCGCACCCGAGTGATACTGCAGGGTGCTCCTTATATTCATGATGTCGTCGTGGTGGGGCCGGACCGAGACAAGCTGGGTTTGTTGATCTTTCCCCGGCTGCCGGAGTGTCGTGACTTGGCCGGCCTCACTGCTTCGGCCCGCGTAGACGAAGTGCTGGCTTGCGATACTGTGCGTGAATGGTTGCGGCAACTGCTGGCGACATTGAATGAGCAAGCCACTGGCAGTGCCAGCCGTCTGGACTGGGCTTGCCTGTTGGTTGAGGGGCCATCAATCGACAGCGGTGAAATCACCGATAAGGGCTCGATTAATCAGCGCGCTGTATTGCAATGTCGTGCAGACAAAATTGACGCGCTTTATGCAGGGCGTGACTTGAGTCTGCTCAAGGCTGAGTACTGAAAATCATACTGGGGGTAAACCAGAAAAGCGCCTGTAATCTTGCCAGGGGGAGCCCTTAAGCCTCGGTTCCCGGCTGGTAGATCTTTTGCAGCAGGCCGAGCAATTGTGCCCGCTCCTGAGGGGTGAGATTGCCAGTGGCTGCGACATCACTCTGCGCTGCCACCTGCTTCAGATGCTTGAGCAGGGTTTCACCCGCCTTGCTCAAGTACAGCCCATAAGAACGTTTGTCCACCTTGCTGCGCACTCGCAACGCCAATCCCAAAGCTTCCAGCTTATTGAGCATGGGCACCACCTGCGGCGGATCAATCGCCAATTTTCGGGCCAGATCGGTTTGGGTGGGGCCGTCGTTCTGGCCGATAATTGCCAGCGCCGAAAACTGTGCAGGACGTAAATCATGCTCGGCCAATTGCTCGACCAGATGCTGAAATACCTGAATCTGTGCCCGGCGCAGTGCATAGCCGATCAGTTCGTCGAGCACTATCTCTGAATCGCCCGCCTGTGTAGAAGCCGCTTCCAAAGCAGGGTCGCTGTATTTGGCCATCAAGAAACAACCGATAATAAATGGTTAATCATTGTAACTATTTCTTCCCGCGCATTGATACTGATAAACGTCGTCAGGTGACTTCTGGCTGGCCCTGTTCATTGGCCACTTCATGGAACAGGTTGCGCATCCAGCGATGAGCCGGGTCGCCGTCGAGAAACTTGTTCCATTGGGTAAACTCCCGCAGCACCGGAAGCTTGACAGGCAGGGGTAATACCTTTAGCGGCAGGTAGGTGCAATACAGGGCGGCCAGACGCGTTTGCATCACCGCAATGCGGTGAGTGCCTACCAGCAAGTGGGGCAATGTATTGAAACTGCTGGTGGTCAGTTCCACTCGGCGCGACTTGCCATAACGCCTCAGAAACTCTTCATCAAAACTGGGCGCCCTGGCGCTACCGAAATTCACTGCAACATGCCCAAGTTCCAGATACTGGGCGAGGGTGATGTGCTCCCCGACCTCGGGATTGTCACGCCAGACGACGCATTGGTAGCTGTCTTCGAACAGCAACGCCTTTGGGTGCAAGTCTGAAAGGTAATGATCCGGCATGATCACGAAATCAACTTCCGCTTGGGTGAGCATGTCGTTGTAGTGATTGGCGGTAGGCTGGATATCGAGGGAAATATGCGGTGCTTGCTCTTGTAGACGTTGCGCCACAGGACTCAGAAACACGGTGGTTACAAAGTCCGAAGCAACAATCTTGAAGTGTCTTTTACAGGTCAATGGGTCGAATTCGGGCTTGTTGACGATGGTTGACTGAATATCCAGCAACACGCGCCTAACGGGCTCCGCCAGGCTTTGGGCCAACGGCGTAGGCAGCATCTTGCGCCCAACCTGGACCAGCAATTCATCGGCGAAATACTCACGTAATCGCGCCAGCAGTCCACTGGCCGCGGACTGACTGACATTCAGCCGCTTTGCCGCACGAGTGATGTTTTGCTCGGTGAGCAAAGTGTCCAGCACTACCAGCAGATTCAAATCCAGATGATGGAAACGCATCGTAACGACCTCCCGTGGTGGTGTCTCTTTGTATCACTATTTTTGGATGCATGGCATCTGAACAATCGATTATCGGGATGCATATAAAGCTGCCTATGATCATTCCAGTGAGCGCCAAGGCCGTCGCTCTCACAAAACCTTTCAAGACAAAAATAACAAGTCAGAGGTTGCGATTGATGAAACGGACACGCCTTAATACCGGCAAATCGAGTCGCCAGGTGGCGATGTTGACTGCTGCAATAGCTGCGATAAGTGTGCCGCCACAGGTGGGTGCATTTGAAATCGATACGGGTGATTCCGACCTGAGGGTTCGCTGGGATAACACGATCAAGTACAACGCGGCCTGGCGAGTAAAGGAGCGAGACAGCAAGTTAGTCAGCTCAGTCAATCAGGACGACAGTGATCGCAATTTTGACCGAGGGCTGATTTCCAATCGGCTCAACCTGTTTTCCGAGTTGGACGCGCGCTACCAGGATTTCGGCGCGCGGGTGAGTGCTGCGGGCTGGTATGACAGTGTTTACCAAGGTCACAACGATAACGATTCACCTGCCACTGCCAATCAGCGCTCAGTCAGCTACAACGAGTTCACTGACGACACGCGGGCACTCCATGGCGGTCAGGCCGAGATTCTCGATGCCTTCGTATTTGGTAAAGGATCGTTAGGTGGGCTGCCCAGCAACTTCCGTCTCGGGCGCCATTCTCTGCTATGGGGTGAGAGCCTGTTCTTTGGCGCTAACGGTATTGCCGCCGGCCAGGCGCCAATAGATGTGATCAAGGCCACTTCCGTACCCAACACCCCATTCAAAGAGCTGATTCGCCCGGTCAATCAGTTTTCCGGACAGTTACAGCTGCGTTCCAATCTGTCGGTGGCTGCCTATTACCAGTTTGAATGGGAGGAAAATCGTATACCGGCCGTTGGTAGCTATTTCTCCACATCGGATGCCGTAGGCGACGGTGGAGAGCGTTTGATAGTCGGCGGCCCTATCGGTCCTGCCCAGCAGCCGTTGGCATTCTTTCGCGGCAAAGACATCAAGGCCCGTGACAGCGGACAGTTCGGTTTGTCGCTGCGATTCTCGCCCGAAGACTGGAACACCGATTTCGGTCTGTATGCAATCCAGTATCACGCGAAAGATCCGATGATCTACACCCGGGCCAATGTCACCGGCCCTAACATACTCACCGGTCAGTTGGGTGAGTATCAGTTGGTTTACGCCGAAGATATCCGTGCCTATGGCGCTAGTTTCAGCACGTCCATAGGGGATGCCAACGTCGCAGGCGAGGTGTCGGTTCGTCGCAATACGCCGCTCGTCAGCGTCTCACAATCAAACGCCGGCGGTACCGGGAATAACGACGGTAATGCCTTGTACGCCGTGGGCAACTCCTTGCACGCACAGCTTTCCACGCTTTATTCATTCGCTGGCAATGGTATCTGGGACTCGGCCAGCCTTGCCGGTGAAGTGGCATGGCACCGACGCACCAGTATTACCAAAAATCCGGCGGCTCTGGACCCCAACAGTGAACGCGACGCGTGGGGGCTACGTACCACCTTTACGCAGAACTTCTTCCAGGTTTACCCGGGCGTAGACCTGAGTGTGCCAGTGGGCCTGGGTTACAACCCCAAGGGGAGATCGTCGGTAATCACCAAGTTCAACAACGGTATAGGTGATAAGGGGGGGGATCTGAGCATCGGTGTCCAGGCTGACTACCTGCAGACCTGGAAAGTCGGCCTCAATTACACCCGTTACATCGGTGGCAGCGACAACTTTCTGGATGCAGGGAACGCCAATACCTACGGTCAGCCACTCAAGGACCGTGACTTCATTGCGCTGACTGCGCAGCGTTCATTTTGATCTGGCTGATCCATAACAAGAATAATGAGAGGTAATTTTCATGACGCTTAAACCCATGAATCAGCTTCTGCTGGCCGGGTTTCTCACGACCCTGTCGGCGAGCACCTGGGCTGTCACGGACACTGAGGCCCAGCAGCTCAAGTCCAACCTGACTCCTTTGGGGGGCGAGCGCGCTGGAAATGCCGATGGCAGCATTCCCGCCTGGGATCGTGGTTTCACTCAAGTGCCGGCGGGCATGACTGCAGGACCGAGAATTCCCGACTATTTCGCCAGCGACAAGCGCCTGTATTCGGTGACGTCGCAAAACCTGGCTCAATACAAAGACAAGCTCAGCGACGGGCAGCAGGCCCTGTTCGCTAAATATCCCGATTACCGCATTGATGTGTACCCGACTCGGCGCACTGCTGCGGCGCCACAGTGGGTCTACGACAATACCCTGAAAAACGCCACTGCTGCGCACCTTGCCAATCAGAACAATACCTTGGAGGGCGCGAGCGGGGGGATCCCGTTTCCGATCCCGAAATCGGGTGCGGAGGTGGTATGGAACCATCAACTGAGCTGGCGCGGAGAGGCCTGGAAGAACAACTTTAACGTCTACATTATCACTGCCAATGGCCAGCGTATCCTGTCCAGTACCATCCAGTCGCAGCGTGAAATGCCGTATTACTTCCAGAACACCAAGTCTGAATTCAATGGCACTTACTGGATGACCAAGCTGGTCAATCTTGGGCCTCCTTTGCGCGTGGGTGAGGCGTTGCTGGGGCGTGAGCCTTTGGACTATGCCAATGGCGGGCCGCAATCCTGGGTGTACCTCACCGGGCAGCGCCGGGTTCGCAAGTTGCCGGTGTCTGCCTACGACACGCCGACGCCAACCAGTTCCGGAGTGGCCAACTTTGATGAGGTTTCGGTGTTCACAGGCCCACTGGATCGCTACGACTGGAAAATTGTCGGCAAGCGGGAAATGCTCATTCCCTATAACAGCAATATGATCCTGCAGCCTGCCAAGGATGCCGACATTCTTAGCGAGCGATTTCTCAATCCGGATCACATGCGGTGGGAGTTGCATCGCGTTTGGATCGTTGAGGGCAATCTTGTCGCCGGCAAGCGTCATAGCATGCCCAAGCGGCGTTTGTACGTAGACGAAGACACGTGGATGGCGATGCTGGGCGATAGCTGGGATGCTAACCAGCGTCTGTGGCGGACCTATTTGCAACTGCCTTATGCCGTTCCTGAATTACCGGGTCTGGTGCGCGGGATGTTTGCTCAATATGACCTGCAGACGGGGGCATGGATGGCCAACAACGTGGTAACCGAGCAGCGTGTTCAGAACCAGTTGGTCAAGCCTTTTCCTGACAGTGATTTCAGCCCCGATGGCCTTGCTGCCGACGGTGTACGGTAATGAATCTGCGACGTGGGTGTTACGTCGCTTGGCCACTGTTAGCGAGTCTAATGGCTCAGGCTGGCGAGCTACCAGTCAACGATGTGCTACAGCGCCCGGCATTGCATGTCAGCCAGCCGACCAAAGCTGTACTGATTGACATTGCTCGTGCCGGCGAGCGTCTCGTTGCAGCGGGCGAGCATGGATTGATCCTGTTCTCTGACGACGATGGCAGCCATTGGCGTCAGGCATCCGTACCGGTCAGCGTCAGTCTGACTGCGTTGAGTTTTCCGTCCGCTCGTGAGGGGTGGGCGGTAGGCCATGCCGGGAGCATATTGCACACCGTTGATGGTGGTGAAAGCTGGACATTACAACTTGACGGAAAGATGGCTGCGCAGCGCGTACTTGAGGCGGTGTCCGCGGATGCTTCCGCTGACACACGGCAGCTCAAGGCAGCTCAGCGGTTTGTCGCTGAGGGCGCTGACAAACCGTTACTGGCCGTGCATTTCAGCAATGTCTTGAGGGGGATTGCTGTGGGGGCTTTCGGGCTGATTCTGCATACCGACGATGGCGGACAGAGCTGGACATCCTGGGTGAATCGATTGGATAACCTCGCCGGTAATCACCTTTACGCTGTGGCCTCCCAAGGCGAGCAAATTTACATCGCTGGCGAGCAAGGCGTGTTGTTTGCATCGATGGACAACGGTGGACATTTCAAGCGCGTACCCACGCCCTATGAAGGCAGTTTTTTTGCGATGAACCTGGCCGCCAGCGGTGATCTGTTGCTGGTGGGACTCAGGGGTAATGCCTGGCGGACCCAGGATCAAGGTCGGCATTGGACGTCGTTGCGCAACCCCTCCAAAGCCAGCCTGATGGCGGCTCGCAGTGTGAGCCAAGGGCGCGTGATGTTAGTCGACCAAAGCGGTCACCTGCTGTTTAGTACCAGCGACAACAGCGAATTGCGGATGCAGACATCGTCTGCCTCAGCCCCGAGCGCAGCTTTGGCTCAGGCAACCGATGGTCAATGGGTGGTAGTGGGCGCCCGTGGTGTCAAGCGTCTGGACGTGCAAGGAGGTTTGCAATGAGTGAAGTCAAACTCAAGGACGACCGCCCCGCCAGTCCCGAGCAGAACCTGACTGACTTCGATACCCGCTCTGGCTCGCTAATCGAGCGTGGTCTGTTCAATCACCGTGGTCTGATACTGCTGCTGTGCCTGCTGCTGACCCTTGGCTTGGGAGCGGCCAGCACCCGACTGGTACTCAATGCCAGTTTCGCAAAAATGATCCCGACCGGGCATCCCTACATCGCTAATTACCTGGCTAATCAGGGCGAACTCACCGGTCTTGGAAATTCGGTACGTATCGCTGTCGAAGCGCCTGGAGCGTCGATCTACGACGCCCGCTATCTGGAACTGCTGGGCAAGTTCAGCGATAAGGTCTTTTTGCTGCCCGGGGTGGACCGCCCGTTCATGAAGTCCTTGTGGACGCCAAACATGCGATGGATGGCTGTGACCGAGGAGGGTGTTGAAGGCGGACGTGTGATTCCGGACGATTACGATGGTTCGCCAGCCAGTCTGGAAACTGTTCGGCAGAACGCCGCTCGTTCAGGGGAAATTGGCCAGACTATTGCCCTTGATGCGCGCTCAAGCCTGCTATTTGTGCCGCTGCTTGATACTGATTCACAGACTGGGAAGGTCTTGGATTACGAAAAATTTTCCAGCCAGTTGGAGCAGCTTAGAGAGGAGTTCCAGGCTCAGGGGCTAACCATTCACATCACGGGTTTCGCTAAAGTTGTCGGCGACCTGATCGATGGGTTGAGACAGATTCTGCTGTTCTTTGCGGTCGCGATTCTGATCGCCAGTGCCATGTTGTATTGGTTCACCCGCTGCATTCGCAGCACTTTGTTAGTGATGGGCTGCTCTTTGATCGCCGTAATCTGGCAATTGGGTTTGGTTTCGTTGCTGGGGTTTGAACTTGATCCTTACTCGATACTGGTGCCGTTTCTGGTGCTGGCTATTGGCATGAGCCACGGCGCGCAAAAGATGAACGGCATCATGCAGGATATCGGTCGAGGAATGCACCGCCTGGTAGCGGCTCGATTCACCTTTCGCCGATTGTTTCTCGCGGGGCTCACTGCCTTGCTCTGCGATGCTGTGGGCTTTGGTGTTTTGATGCTGATCCAGATCAGGGTCATCCAGGACCTGGCACTGATTGCCAGTATTGGAGTGGCCGTGCTGGTGTTCACTAACCTTATCCTGCTGCCAATACTGCTAAGTTATTGCGGTGTCGGGGCCCGTGCCGCAGCGCGCAGTTTGCGCAGTGAAGCAGCCTCGGAGCAGGGCGCCAAACATCCTTTCTGGGCATTTCTGGATTGCTTCACACGCCGACGCTGGGCAACGGTCACGATAGTCGCGAGCCTGATACTGGGCGCAACGGGGTATGTGGTCAGTCTGGGCCTGCACGTCGGTGATCTGGACCCGGGAGCACCAGAGCTTCGGGCCGACTCTCGCTATAACCTGGACAATGCGTTTCTTGCCGCTCACTACGGAGCCAGTAGCGACGTATTTGCAGTGATCGTAAAGACCCCCGAAGGTGGCTGTTCTAATTACGCTGCGTTAATGCGCCTGGATGCATTGGAGTGGCGTTTGCGCCAGTTACCGAGCGTGGAGACTACAGCGTCATTGGCAAGTCTGAACCGCAGCTTGTTAGTGGGCATGAGTGAGGGAAATCCCAAATGGTATGACCTGACCCAGAATCAGTCACTGCTTAACTCAATTACCGGTCGCGCGCCAAGGGAGCTGTTCAATCAGCGTTGCGACACCATCACTTTGTACGCTTACTTGCGTGACCATAAGGCGACGACGCTGACCCGTCTGGTGAATGAGGTGGAAACCTTCGCTCAGGCAAACAACGGCCCAGATGTGAAGTTTCTGCTGGCGGCTGGCAATGCCGGGATCGAGGCGGCAACCAACATTGTGGTTAAACAGGCCAATCGCGACATGTTGTTTTGGGTCTACGGGGCCGTGATTGTGCTGTGTCTTGTGACCTTCCGCTCAATGCTCGCAGTCGTGTGCGTTGTCCTGCCGCTTATCCTCACGTCGATTATGTGCGAAGCGCTGATGGTCTGGTTGGGGATCGGCGTGAAAGTCGCTACGTTGCCGGTTATTGCGCTAGGGGTAGGTATCGGCGTCGATTATGCGCTGTATGTCATGAGCATTTTACTGGCCCGTCTAAAGGCTGGGGATACCTTGTCTGAGGCCTACCATAACGCGCTCCTGTTTACCGGGAAAGTGGTGATGTTGACAGGAGTTACCTTGGCGGTAGGGGTGGCTACCTGGATATTTTCGCCGATCAAGTTTCAGGCAGACATGGGCATTCTGCTGGCATTCATGTTCCTCCTGAACATGGTTGGGGCCTTGGTGCTGCTACCCGCGCTGGCGCACTTTTTACTGCCCCATGCGAGAACCTGGCGCTGGACTTGGCGCAGCGTTCGCGTCGATGACGCCGATCATATTCGACCGCCCCGGATGGACACTGCGCGCACTCAGTCGGGCAGTCCCCTGTCACCCCAATAATAAACAGTCGCATCGACCTGTATTGATCACACCTAACAAAAAGGAAAACACATCATGGTCACTTCCCAGGCGGGTGCTACCCCACGTCTTCGACGGTCAAGCGCTGGAGTGCTGTTGCTGATAGGCAGCTGTCTGCCGATTCTTGGTGGTGTTTTGATTGCCCCTGTGTTGCCGCGAATTGCCGGTCATTTTGCCGACAGTGCCAATACAGCGTTGCTGGTGCCCATTGTGCTGACGCTTCCGGCGCTCATGATCGCTCTTTTTTCTCCCTTCGCCGGCTGGGTTGCCGACAGGCTAGGACGTAAGCGCCTGCTGGTAATGGCAATGATGGTCTACGGCATCTGTGGTCCGTTGCCGTTAGTGCTCGACAACCTCAATGCAATTTTGCTGAGCCGTGCAGGATTGGGCCTTGCCGAGGCCGCAATCATGACCTGTTGCACGACGTTGATTGGTGACTACTACGAAGGGAAGTCCAGGGCGCGTTTGTTGGCGTGGCAGACCATTGTTACTTCCTTATCTGCGGCCACTTTCTTTATGGTCGGCGGGATGCTGGGCGAGCATGGCTGGCGTACCCCTTTCTCGGTGTACTTCATCGGATTGCTTTTTGTCCCGCTCATGCAATTGGCGCTTTGGGAGCCTTTGCGGAATCAATCCGAGCAGTCAGTCACACGGTCAGTGGCAGAACCCACAACGTTTCCATGGCGGCCACTTTCAGTGATCTGTCTGCTAACGCTCGTGGCCACACTCGGCTTCTTCGTTGTGCCGGTGCAAACGGGATTTCTGCTTGGGCACCTTGGCATTGACTCGCCACAAAGCACGGGTATGGCCATTGGCATTAGCCATGCGGCGGTATTAGTAGGGGCCTTGAGCTTTCGTTGGTTGAACCGTATTGGTCCGGGGTTGCTGCTCTCGGCAACGTTTCTGATATCAGGGGTCGGCTTGATGCTGCTAGCGGCGGCGACTGATTACCGTACCGTGGTGATTGCAATGCTCGTAAACGGTCTTGGTTGCGGCTTGATGCTACCCACGGTTGTCAACTGGGCGTTATCGAGTCTGAGTTTTGAGCATCGTGGCCGGGGTACCGGTGCCTTCACTGCCAGTTTTTTCGGTGGACAGTTTGCCAGCCCTCTATTGGTCATGCTCTTGAGTGGCGGTGTGGGAGGGCGCGTTGATGCCGTTGCCATGATCGGCTGGGGATTGGTATTCGCAGCGGCTTTTTCACTGATCGCGCCCAGGCTCGCGGGCTTGCGCCTGCTTGATCCGATTCAGGTCAAGGGTGATGTCGCATTGCATTGAAACGCCGGTGATACACGCGAAACAGTTGCACTGCCGGCAGGTATTTTCACAGCACACAAGGATTGCATGATGAAGCTCGCTACCTTGAAAAACGGTACCAGAGACGGTCAATTGGTGGTCGTCTCATGGGATTTACGCTATGCCGTGGCGGCTAGCCCTTTCCCTACTTTGCAGAAGGCACTGGAAAACTGGACCGTCGCGGAGTCAGTGCTGAGACTGTGTTATCACGCACTTAATCGGGGCGAATTGCCTGAGCGATTTGCATTTTACCCGGCGCAGGCAGAAGCGCCATTACCCCGGGCATACCAATGGTGTGATGGCTCCGCTTTTTTAAATCATGGACATCTGATCCAGCGTGCCTTTGGTCTTCCACCCCAGGCCGAGGAGCATATTCCATTGATGTACCAAGGCGCGAGCGATGATTTTCTGGGGCCTTGTGACGATGTAACACTGCCAAGTGAGGAGCAGGGGATAGACTTCGAAGGAGAGTTTGCGGTGATCGTCGACGAAGTGCCCATGGGGTGTCCCGCCTCACAGGCTCTGCAGTTTGTGCGCTTGATACTGTTGGTGAATGACGTCAGTTTGCGTGGTTTTATTCAACGAGAGATCAAGGCTGGCTTTGGTTTTCTTCAAGCCAAACCATCTTCCAGCTTTTCACCGGTGGCTGTAACGCCGGACGAGTTGGGTTCAGCCTGGAGTAATGGCCGCGTTTGCTTGCCGTTACTGGTGAGCTGGAATGACGAATGGTTCGGGCAGCCCAACGGTGCCGAGATGAGTTTCAGCTTTGCCGATTTGATCGCGCATGCCGCCAGCACTCGCTGTTTGCGAGCCGGAACCATTATTGGCTCAGGGACGGTTTCGAACGTGGATCGTGAAGCGGGCTCTGCCTGTATCTCTGAACGTCGAGCAATAGAGCTGATTGATCACGGACAGGCAATTACCCGTTTCATGTGCTTTGGCGATCGTATCCGTATTGAAGCATTCAATGGTGAGGGTGAGTCTGTATTCGGCGCTATTGATCAACGTGTCGTCGCCCAAACGTCCTTGATCCAGGAGCCTTCGCTATGAAACCACGCACACGTCGCTTGGTAGATATCTCAGTAACCCTGGACAACAACCCATACACCGACCCGCCGCCGTTGCTGCCGAAGATCGACTATATCGACCATAAGGCAGGCGCGCCTGAACTATTAGCCATGTTTCCTGGGTTGCGTCTGGAAGATCTTGAGGGAAATGAAGGTTGGGCAGCCGAGCGCTTGCAGATCACGACCCACAGTGGAACGCATATGGATGCTCCCTGGCACTACGCATCAACTACCGATGGCGGCAAACCCGCTTATGGCATTGATGAGTTGCCTCTGGAGTGGTGCCTGTGCCCTGGAGTGAAACTGGACTTTCGTCATCTGCACGACGGTCATGTAGTCAGTGCGGCTGAAATAGAAGCTGAGCTCGAGCGCATCGAGCATGACTTGCAGCCGCTGGACATTGTCTTGATCAACACACGCGCTGGGGCGCTGTTTGGAAAGGTGGGTTACCTGGACGCAGGTATTGGCATTGGTCGTGAAGCTACGATGTATCTGCTCGAACGCGGTGTAAGGGTTGTCGGTACCGATGCCTGGAGCTGGGATGCCCCTTTCAAGCACACCCGGGAGCGTTTTGCGGCGACGGGTGATGCTTCGATAGTCTGGGAGGGGCATCGGGCTGGAAGGGACATTGGTTACGGTCAAATGGAAAAACTTTCAAATCTGGAATGTCTGCCCGCGCATGGTTTTGAGGTCTGCTGCTTCCCTTACAAAATCAGACAGGCATCTGCAGGGTTTGTGCGTGCAGTGGCGATCTTTGAAGAGTGACGCTCTCCACTGTCAACTGAATTGATGACTGGGGGAGTCAAATTGGCCATGAAGCATGCGAAGTGAAATATAAGTTCAGCAAGGGCTCAGTTTTTTCACCCTCCGGCGCCTGACAGCAGATTTTCGATAGTATGAAAAATGCCGCAATCGACGTTTGTATCGGCTTGAGTTATCGCCCATACGGACGTTGCGATATTCAAATCGCAGGCGTGGGTGTGCTCTCTAATGCGGTTGAGAAAACAACACATGCTTATTCCCGGACAGTCGTTTTTTATCGGAAGCAGGGTGTGCTATGGCGGGCCTGTATTGCCGCAGACTCTTGCTTTTAGACGAAATATTTAGCGTCATCTGCCGACCCCATGCTGCTTTAATGGATGCGATAGCCTACCCACACGAACACACCGCACTGGTCGGACGAGGTTTCTGACTTGAGTGACTTTGTCGTTTGACAGCTGTGAGCTCAATACAACTTTAGGGGACCGGTATGACCAAAGAAATAAAAGACTCTGCGCTGATCACAGGTGAGGAAAGCCTGCGTGCTTTCGAGTGTTTGCAGCACGGTATGTCACGGCGAGATACGTTGCGCCTGCTGGGCATTGCCGGAATAGCCGCTGCCAGCGCCAGCAGCCTCTTTGGTGCTGCCGGAAAACTGTTGGCCGCTGAAACAACGAGTGGCGCGGGGGTGGGCAAACCCGGCGGCCGTATTAGGGTCGCGGCCGTGTCAGGCTCTACTGCTGACACCCTGGACCCGGCAAAGGGTTCACTTTCAACCGACTACGTGCGCCAATACATGTGCTACAACGGGCTGACACGGTTTGACGACAAACTTGTGCCGCAGATGGAGTTGGCTGAGCGTATCGAGACCAGCGACTCGACGCTCTGGACCATTACGTTGCGCAAAGGCGTCACTTTTCATAACGGCAAATCGCTTGAGCCTGCCGATGTAGTGTTCTCGCTGTCACGACATAAAGATCCCGCGACAGGGTCCAAGTTGATGGCGTTGATGAGTCAATTTGAAGAGGTCAAAGCCACCGGCCCCTTAGAGCTACAGATTCGTCTGATTGCCCCCAACGTCGAGCTACCGTCTATTCTGGCTGTTTCGCACCTGTTGATTGTACCGGCCGGCACCACCGATTTCGCGCTTGGCATCGGCACAGGGCCATTTAAGGTCCAGGAGTTCAAGCCTGGCATTCGTTCCCTCATGGTGCGCAACAGCCAATATTGGAAGCCAGGACTGCCTTACCTAGACGAGATCGAGTGCATTGGCATAAGTGATGAGTCGTCACGCGTCAACGCGCTGTTGGCGGGCGATGTTCACGTGATCACTGGGGTTAATCCACGCTCTACCAATCGAATCAAGGCTAGCGCCAAGCATCAGGTGATTGACTCCCCCAGTGGTAATTACACCGACTTGATCATGCGCCAGGACCAGATGCCAGGAAAGAGTCCGGAGTTCACTCAAGCCATGAAACATCTGCTTGATCGAGAACAGATCAAATCTGCAGTATTTCGAGGTTACGCTGTGGTCGGTAATGACCAGCCGATTGCACCTGGCGCCCGTTACTTCAACGCGGACTTGCCGCAGACTATTTACGATCCACAAAAGGCCGCTTTTTTACTGAAGAAGGCTGGTCTGAGTGGCATCCAAATCCCGATTGCGACCTCCGCGATCATTCCTGGCGGCGTGGATATTGCTACGTTGCTGCAGCAATCTGCTCAGCAGGCTGGACTCAAGCTAACCATCAATCGCTTGCCAGGCGACGGTTATTGGGCTAACCATTGGATGAAGCATCCTCTCAGTTTTGGCAGCGTTAACCCAAGGCCAAATGCGGATGTACTATTCACGCAGTTTTTCCAGTCGAACGCGCCCTGGAACGAATCAGGTTGGAATAACCCCCAGTTCGACCAGATGCTCTCGCTCGCGCGTGCAGAAAGTGACGAAGCGAAGCGTCGTCAGTTGTACGCCGATATGCAGGTGCTGGTCAGTCAGCAAGGCGGAGTGGGGATTCCAGTGTTCATCAGTAACATCGACGCCACTGATAACCGCATCAAAGGTTATGGAAGCAACCCTTTGGGAGGGTTCATGGGATACATGTTCGCTGAGCAGGTTTGGCTTGATGCATAGGTAGGGCTGACGCAGCCTGCTTACGACGCATGCTCATCCGGACAAATCTGCGCGGTGGATTGGCAGGTCGCAGCCCGTAGCGTTGTTGATGAAGCGGCTCGTGATGTGGGCTCGGCGAATCGCTAAGACGCCGAAATATGTGCGCTCTTGTCACGAATGCAAAAGCGCCGAATTGTTGTTCGCTCGAAATTAGGGGGGGGCGAGTCAAACCTGTGGCTGTCCCTACCGTAGGAAATGGCCACGCCAAGGGAACGCTGCGTCATTATGTCCAACGATGAGCCGGTGCATCGCGCACCGCGTCATGTAAAAGGCGGAAGGCTGGGTGTTCCAGTGCCTTGCTGCTATAACACAATCCCACCCTACGGCTTGGCAGAGGGCTATTGATGAGTTGGGTCGTAACGCCTTGCATTGTCTCTACCAGAGAGCGAGGCAAGACTGCGACGCCTATCCCGGCCGCTACAAGCAGCAGCGAGTGTTGCAATGATCCGCTGCTGGCTACCGCGGCAGCTGTGGAGTTGCCATATAGTGGCATAACACGCTGGTGGGAGGGGTGATCGGGGCAGATGATCCAGGGGTAGAGGCCCGTGTTCGTACCCAGGTGTGCGTCCTTGGCGGTCACGAATACAAAGGGATCGTCCCAGATCGGCAAAAACAGCTCATCCTCGCAACGCTGCTCTTCGACCGCCAGGCGGGCATCGCCTATGCACCCATTCTGGAGGGTAATGTAGAGCTCAGGTACGGCCTGAACGGCGAAGCGTAGCAACGCGCTCACATTCCGGGGACTTATGTCGTGTTCGATGCCCAGCGTTAATTGCAGGCGTGTTTCCCGAATGCGAAAGCGCTGGCGCAAGGCGTCGGATTCGCCCACCAGCGAACAGGCCTGGGGGTACAGTGAGCGCGCCGCCTCAGTTACCTCTACGCCACGGGATCCGCGCTTGAACAAGCTGGCCCCCAGTGCTTCTTCCAATTGTTTAATGGTCACCGACAGGGTGGGCTGGCTGATGCACAAGCGTTGCGCGGCTGCGGTGATATTGCGTTCTTCGAACACCGCGATGAAGGCCTTGAGATGTCGGATATCCATAGGTATTAACGATGCCTGCGAGAGTAATTAATCATTTTATCGCGGTTATAGGTGTCTTTACACTGATGGTTATCTGAAAATTCAATAGCAGGATATATTCATGACAAAGCCATTGATCATCATCACCGGCGCTAGTTCGGGTATAGGCGAGGCGTCAGCGCGGCTGTTCTCTGCCCAGGGCCACCCCTTGTTGCTGCTGGCCCGCCGAGTCGAGCGCCTGGTTCAACTTGGCTTGCCTGACACACTCTGTCGAGACGTCGATGTGACGGATCGCGAGGCGCTGCTGGTCGCCGTTCAGGAAGCCGAAGCGCAATACGGACCGGTTGATGCCATTATCAACAATGCAGGTGTCATGCTGCTAGGCAATATGAGCGACCAGGACCCAGAAGAGTGGGATCGCATGTTCGACGTTAACGTTAAGGGCATGCTCAATGGAATCCACGCCGTGCTAGGTGGTCTAATCGAGCGCAATCGAGGCACCATCATTAATGTCGGGTCTGTGGCCGGGCGAAAGACGTTCCCGAACCACGTTGCTTATGTGGGCACCAAGTTCGCGGTACACGCCATATCGGAAAATCTGCGCGAAGAAGTGGCCGCGCACAATGTACGCGTCATCACAATCGCCCCTGGTGCTGTGGAAACCGAACTGCTAAGCCACACCACTGACGAGGCGATCAAAGCTGGATACCAGGACTGGAAGGCCGGCATGGGTGGCGTGGTGCTCTCGGCTGCCGATGTCGCCAGCGCAATACTCTATGCCTATGAACAGCCGCAGGGCGTTTGCATCCGTGAGATTGTGATGGCAGCTACGCGTCAGCAGGCGTAAACGCGTCATCTAAATGTAGCTGCAAGTGATTAATGGGACGCTGTGGAGTAGGCCGGCGATTCCTCCGCCTAATTCAATGTGGGCGGTTGCCTACTAACAACAGGCAAACTTTGTTTGACCGTCTGCTGGTGATAGACACTGTTGAAGAAGTCTTTTTTTGAACACTCTAGGGCCGGACGGTGGAAGTGGGTATTAAGCAGATTTTAGGTGAAATCTAAGCGTGAAAGGCTATGCGGGGATCCAAGGTTTAATCTTCGGCGCGTTCTTTTTCTGCCTCCAAAACTATGGACAACTTTCAACAACATCGGTCACTGAGATGAGCAACAGAGTCGGCTGGCTCGCTTGGTACACACTGATTGAGTCAAGCCGTCGCGGTTTCAGCAAGGCCGTGTACAACTGTACCTATCAACTCATCCCGGCGGCGACCGTTCAGGATTGTCTGACTATAAAATTGGGTCGTTATGGCCAGCAGCACGACGTGCATCGAACAAGCGATTTAGTTCGCCCACGCTAACGGTGCGAAACCGCTTTACCAGCACAGACTCTGCTTCTCGTAATGCCTCGTTGACTGCAAGATTGACCACCTGCTCGATCATACAGTCGGGGTTGGAGCGCTCATTGCCGATGGCGAACAGCGAGGGCTGCCCCACCGCGTTATAGATGTCCAGTAACGTGACTTGCTCAAGATCACAGGTGATTACCCAGCCTCCACCATGACCTTTCTCCGAGCGGACGTAACCTGCATCCCGCAAGCCGGACAGCATTCTACGAACAACGACCGGGTTCGTTCCAAGCATTTCGGCTATCCGTTCCGACGTTACCGGCTCTCCGTGCCGAGCCATGTGTACCAGGATATGTAGCATTCGCGAAAGACGGCTGTCGTAACGCATCGTTTGCTCCTTTGTTGCTGATACTTGGCAGAAAGCACCCACTCATGATACTTGTAAAGTTACATGAGTTTTGAGGACAGCGCGATGCGCGAATTCGAGAAGGCTGATCACTGGGACGCTGCAGCAAAGCACTATCAGAAAACGGCACACCCCTTCACTGCACACTTCGCGGAGGCGGCGCTCGCACGGATCCCCCTAACGCCGAAAAGCCGCGTGCTTGATGTCGCCACTGGCACCGGAGCCCTCGCATTGGCAGCCGCACGAACCGGCGCACAGGTGCTGGCAACGGACTTTTCCCCCGCCATGGTGGCTTGTGTGAAAAGCGCAGGACTGCCTAATGTGGAGGCCCGGGTCATGGATGGCCAATCGCTCGATCTGCCAGATGCAACCTTCGACGCGACGTTCTCGATCTTCGGTGTGATCATGTTTCCTGAGTGGCGCAAGGGGCTAGCCGAAATGCACCGCGTCACTACCATCGGGGGATATGGCATTGTCGCAACGTGGCAAGAAATGGGGGCAGCGACGTTTCTTTTACTGGGAAATGTCAGACGAAAGCTTTTCCCGGGCCGCGAGGGCATGGCGATGCCCGAGGCAGTAAAAGCGTTGAGCAACACACTGGATTTCGCCCGCGAACTGATCGCCGCCGGGTTCCGGGATCCTGTCATCGAGAGTGTGACAAATGCCTATCAGCTGGATGTGAAGTCGCTCGATAACCCTGACACACTGTTTGGAATGTCACCCGACTGGACGAGTCTGACCGATACAGAAAAGGCAGCAGTGATCGCCCACGTCAAGGAAATGGCAGGCAATAATCCTATCTTGCCCATTCCATCTACCGCATTGATCGCGGTTGCGCAGCGATAACGATCGACCTGTCTAACCATGAGAAGCACATCGAGGGAAGGGTGGGTAAAAACTCTCAAACAGAGGCAGACATCGGCTGTTGAACGATAAGACACGGCAAAACAATGGCCTCCTCCGTCACAGACAGGTACCGACCGACTCTGTTGAAAAGAAAATCTCCTGCTTGGCCTGCGGCAAAATCAGATCATCGGCCAGCGGGAGGATTCGCAGCATAATCGGGCAATTGTCGAGCGGACGAGAGAGACTGTTTTACTCCTTCAATATTGAAGATCACATCCTAGCCAATCCCCTCCTGGGCAGCATTATCGCTGCCTCGATCTCAGCGATCTGCGCCATGAACTCGCCGATTTTTATAGGCTAATTGGGGCGTCCATCGATTGATCCCGAACTGATGATTCGCCTGTTGGGAGTAGCCTACTGCAACGGCCTCGCTCCGAACGTCGGTTGTGCGGAGATGCTCATTTTAATTTGGCGTATCGCTGGTTCTGCCGCTTGAGCCTCGAAGATGAAGTCCCATCACTCTCCGGTTTCCCAGAATCGCCACGGTCGAATGTGCCTTGCGATTTCAATTGTGTCGTACGCTAGATGCGAGTCTCGTTTCCGGCTCCAATTCCTGGTGCGTAGACTGTATCGTCAATCTGTGGTTATAAGCGCAGCGTTTTGCCGCAACAGGTCTAGGTAGCTCGCCCATTGTTGAGCGGCCTATCGGCGTTGCGCCAATAATTGCGCGCGCGCATACACCGCTCCGAGCGCACCTGGCATCCGGTGGGATAGCGACAGTTCGAGCACAATGGGATCAATGCCCAAGTGCTCGTGGGCGATGTTCCGGTAAGTGGCGCGAAAGCCGTGGGCAGTGATGTTGTACTCCGGCCAGATACGCTGAAAGGACTTGAGCATGGAGGTCGGGTTTATGGGGCGTCCCGGATAGACCGGCGAGACGAACACCCAGCCTTTGCCTTCTTCATCCACACGCGAGTTTATGTAGTTCGCGTAACAGAACCAAGGCTTGCTCAGGCAACGGCACGATGTGTTTGCTCTTGTCCAGGTGCTTGGTCTTGCTCACCACATAACGCCAATCGGCGCCGACCAAGTCGACATCTTCCCAGCGCATCTGCACCAGTTCGCCTGGGCGAACCGGCAACATGACCAGCAACCGCATCGCTGCGGCTACGCTGCCGTGGTTACAGTCATCCAGACGCAGGAGAAACCTGCCTAGGTAGGCCGGCCTTTCGATCGCTGGGTTGCTGGTCACGACATGGCGGATCTTCAACTCTTCAATGTTGCTTAGCGCCACATTGCGTTCCACCCATCCGCGCCCCTCGGCAAAGCCTAGGACGGCACGGATGATAGTACGCACGCGGCGGGCCATGGCCATGGTGCGCTGACGGCGCAACTCCGTAATGATTGTGGTGATGTGCTCCAGCCTGATCTCGCTGACCGGGTTTTTACCTATCGCGGGCAAGATGTGGTTGTTCAGCGCTCCGTTAAACCCCGCGATGGATTTGCTCACCAGCTCGGCAGACTTGAACGTCAACCATTGCTTGGCTACGTATTCGAAAGTGCGCACCTCGTTGAGCAGGTGTGCTTCGATCTTGGCGGTCTTGGCCTTGAGCGGTGCAGTGTGGTTAGCCACGTCGCGGCGCGCGCCGCGGGCAATGTCGCGCGCTTCCTTGAGACTAATGTCGGGGTAAGCGCCGATGGAGAAACGGTTTTCCTTGCCATGCAGGCGATACTTCAATCGCCAAACCTTGGACGGGGATTTGCCGACCTTGCTCGACGCCCTGACCTCCAAGTAGAGACCAGGGACTTCGCCGTCGGCATGCTTGCCACATTCGGTCAGCGAGCGGATGAAGGCATCGCTCAGTTTTCGTCTGAAAAATGACTGCATTATCTGGGGGCATCGGTGGTGGCATCCTTTTTAAGGAACCGAAATTTGCCCCCAATTATGCCCCCATGAGTCGTAGAATCCATTGGATTTAGACAGGCGGCATTGGACTTAAATTAGCAGTAAGCACCTGTTTTAAAAAAGTTTTATGGAGTTTAGTGCAACTCCATTACAGGCTATCGGGATCCCCAAAAAACATCTGAATCCGCGACCGCAACCACCTTTCACCCGGATCATTATCCTGCGACCCACGCCAGGCCATGTGCAGTTCGAAGGTCTGGGTCTCGATAGGCAAAGCCTCAGCCCTTACCCCGCCAGCGGCCGTCAATACAGCGGCTGCGTAGTCGGGCACTGTGGCGACGATATCGGTACCGGCGAGCAGGGTGGCCAGGCCGTTGAACTGCGGGACGGCGAGGACGACGTGGCGTTTGCGGCCGACTTTCTCGAGGTGTTCGTCGATAAAGCCACTCAAATCGCCTGCGAAGGACACCAGTGCGTGGGGCCGGGAGCAGAAGTCTTCGAGGCTCAATGCGCCGGGCATCGTGTCGGCGCGTAGCAGCATGGGTTTGCTGCGGCGCAGGACCTTGCGTTTGGCGTTGGCTGGCAGGTCGCTGGTGTAGCTGACGCCGATGGATATCTCGCCGGACGCCAACAGTGCAGGCATCAGGATGTAGTTGACCCGGCGAATGACCAGAACGATACCCGGTGATTCCGAGCGCAGGCGTTTGAGCAGGGAGGGCAGGAGGGCGAATTCGACGTCGTCCGACAGGCCGATGCGAAACACAGCGGTGCTGGTTGCCGGGTCGAACTCCGAAGCACGGCTGACGGCCGTGGAAATCGAATCAAGGGCTGGCGAGAGCAGGGCGAAAATCTCTGTTGCCCGGGCCGTTGGCTCCATGCTGCGACCTGTGCGCACAAACAACGGATCGTCAAACAGGCCACGCAAGCGTGACAGGGCAGCGCTGATCGCCGGTTGGCCGAGAAACAGTTTTTCGGCCGCCCGCGTCACGCTGCGCTCATGCATCAGGGTTTCAAAGACGATGAGCAAGTTGAGGTCGACGCGACGCAGGTCGTTGCGGTTCATGGCGGGAGATCTCGGGCCGTTGATCGATGCGATGGTGTGCAAACAGCGGGACACTTGCAGCTGTCTGGTGAAGCAGGGTGGATCTAGCTGACACATCTCGGGCATGAATAGTACGAGCAAACGCTACCTTTACGCATTCATAAATTTTCCGCGCGCCAGACGCCCGGCAACGCTGCGGGTTGCATTGTCTCGCTGACATGCGAACAATGGCCGCCCATGAATGCATGAGCGTTTGACGATTGGCCTGGGAATATCCATGCGAAACCTATGACAATCGATGACAGACATGTCGACTATTAATAGCCACTGATAGTGTTACCGGCAGAGCCCGGATAGAGTTCATGGCATCAAGGTTTTCTAGGCGAGGTTCGAAATGTCCCGCACGATTCGTTTTCATCAGTTTGGTCCAGCCGAGGTGCTCAAGATTGAAGAGCATCCGGTCGCGCTGCCAGCACCCGGTGAGGTTCAGGTACGTGTCCAGGCAATCGGTATCAGCTGGTACGACGTGCTCTGGCGGCAGAACCTGGCGCCTTCACAGGCACGGCTTCCAGCGGGTATCGGTCAGGAAATGGCCGGTGTCGTCACTGCAGTGGGTGAGGGCGTCGATGATTTGAAGGTCGGTGACAAGGTTGCCAGTTTTCCTGCGGCCGATCCGAATCAGCACCCGGTTTACGGTGAAATCATTGTCATGCCGCGCACGTCACTGACCCGTTATCCGGATGTTCTGACTCCGGTTCAGGCCAGCGTGCATTACACGTCGCTGCTGGTGGCGTACTTCGCCTATGTTGATCTGGCGCGAATCAAGCCGGGACAAACCGCTTTGGTCACGGATGCCAGCCACTGTTCAGGGCCTTCGTTTGTACAGTTAGGCAAGGCGCTGGGTTTGAAAGTGATCGCGGTCACCAAAACCGACGACGCTCGCGAGTACCTGTTGTCTCTGGGGGCCGACAAAGTGGTGGTCACCGAAGAGCAGGACCTTCTGATGGCCGTCAACAAGTACACAGACAATCGCGGTGTCGATGTCGTGCTCGACGGTCTGGGCGGTCCACAGATGTCGATCATGGGTGATGTTCTTGCGCCTCGCGGCAGTCTGGTGCTGTATGGCCTGCAAGGCGGTAATCAGACGCCGTTCCCGGCTTGTGCAGCGTTCCAGAAAAACATTCAGTTCTTCGTCCACTGTCTGGGCAATTTCACGGGCAAGCCGGAGCTGGGTATTACTCAGGATGACGCAGCGCTGCAACGTGCGCTGCGTGACATCAACCAGCTGACTGCCGACCGGGTGCTGGAACCCCTCAAAACCCGGGTTTTCGCGTTCAGTGATGTGGTTCAGGCGCACCGCTACATGGATGGTTGCCCGATTGGTGGCCGTGCAGTGCTCGAAGTGGAAGAGCCTCAGGCCTGATCAGGCTGAGTGCTTCACCCTTGAAATGCCCTCCGCTCTGGAGGGCATTTTGCTTTTTGATAACTGGTTTTGGTCCGTAAGGCGAGCGTTGTCTTTTAGGGTTTAAACATTCGGCTCACAATTGTCCGCGTGCAATAAGCACTATTAAACAAACCGACAACAGTGCGGTGCGCTTTAATTGCCTGGCTGGTTTGAATCACACTCTCTGTGGGGGCTAGTTTATTAGAGAAGGGCGCAGCCTTGACCATATCAAGGTGTGACATGCATCGTTCGCGAATGAATCAGCTCCACCGGTTAGCGCTGCAGGACCCAGGCTTTGCTAGGTCCTGCGGAGTCATGATGCGACAGAATGTCAGCCTTCTGTAAACATGAAATTAAACTAGTGCGTTTAATTTCGGCAAACTTAAACATACTAAAGTCCGTCGCTTTAATTACTGTTTCGCAGCTTGTAATTGTGAAATTAATATCGATAATAGTTGGGTGCTTACCACTCAGGGAATGAGTCATGGTCAATTATGATTTTTCAGTGCTGTCCGATTTTAAACTCCTTTCTTGCAACGCACGTCATTGGGAAATGCAAAGGAGTGCGTCAGCATGAGCTCCATTCACGAACAGGCGATGAACTACGTCTATCAGCAAGTGCTGCAGCGGCTGCTGGGTTATTTTCGACGAGCAGAGCGCACAGCGCTGCAATTGCTGATTCAGCGATTGATCGTAGCGGCAGGCGGCATTGAGCGTATTTCAAGTTTCAATGTGCTGGTGCCTTTCAGTGGCGGAAAAGACAGCGCCTACACCGTAGCCTTGCTACGAGCCGCCCAGCTAAGCATCGCCGGGCGCGCGCCTGCCACCTTCAATCTGCGTGTCGCCAATATGCGCCACGCCGGTATCACCCCGGCGGTCATGGAGAATATCCAGCGGACCTACTCAGCGCTTTTCCTGCACGACGACCCTCGAGTGGAATTGTTGGAGGTTGACCATCAGGTTGTCAGAGTCTTTGAGCCAGGTGTGCCCATGTCCCGTGCCGGAAGGGAGCAGAATCGCTCGGACATGCTGGTCAATGGTCATGTGTCGGCCGGGGACGGCCGTACCACGTTCTGCAACAGTTGCTATCTGGGTATCGCCGAGTTCCTTGAGCGCGCTACCACCTGGGGGGACGGGGTGGATGCGGTGGTGAGTGGCGATTCGCGCAAGGAGCAAAAACAGTACATCACGTGGGTGATGCGTCTGGCGCCGAGCACTGCTTATCGCTTTAAGGATTCGGGAAACCAGAATTTCAACGCGATGTTGAATATTGTCGGCAGCATCAGCCAGTCCTACCATCAGGAGCTGTACGGGGCAAATGATGAGCCAGCGGATCAGTTGATTGCGCCAGTCAACGTTACAAATAAAGGAGGGGCGCCAGCGTTCATCGCCATCTCCGACCTGATCGTCAGCAATGCTGAAGAGCACTGGAAGCTGCTGACCGAATTCCTGGGTTTCCGCTTTGAGGATCTGGCGTTCAGTTTCAGTGAGTCCGATTGCGCCAATCCGTTGCTGATGGCGCATATGCGCGGCTTGAAAGTGCAGTACGTCCAGGGGCGTAGTTATGCCGAGGGTATCGAAGAGTATCTGCAACTGGCCAAAACAATGATGCGACGCAAGGGCATGCCTCAGCGCTTGATTGATCAGGCCATGAATGCCTATGTCGGCGAGGAAGGGATTGCATCCCGTCGCGAGCTGGCGGCCACTTTTGCGCAGGAAGGTTTCGGTGTTAGCGAAGCACAGCTGATTTGCCTGCTGTTTTCACCGTTCGTCAATGAAGGGCGCGAGCTTGAGGGTTTCCTGCGGCGTCTGCATCCGGGCATGCTGGTCGCTCTGCCGGACCTGCACAAAGCCTTGCAGGGCCTGGCCGCACCTGATCAGGTTCTGCAATGGCTGGGTGACATAAGCGGGCTGACCCTTGAAGGCTTGCAGAGCCTGTATCGGAAAAAGCGCGTGGATTTCAGCGACCCGGCATCCATCATTGCCCGCGTCCGCGCCTCCGATCCTGACAAGAGACGGGTCATGACCATTGACCCGCAGACGGGCGGCAATGTCGTTGAGGTGCTTTCGGGGCGTTGACCGCACGGCCGGCCTGGCCGGGAAACGCTCTCGCGGCTGAAGCTGCTCTCGTCAAACACTATGCAAACTGCTGGATTGAAATACATTTTCTGTAGGAGCTGCCGAAGGCTGCGAAGCATTTCTCCTGATAGACCGCGATCGCAGCCTTCGGCAGCTCCTACAGGTCAATGTTTGCTTGGCGATAGCGCTGTGTCAGGGCAAAGAGCAATCTCCTGCGGATCTTTCATAACCTGAATCATCCAGGCTCCACCGATCCATTTGTATTTGCCAGATGTAGCCGGTGCTGGTATCTGTATGCCCATCCAGTACCGGCATCTCAGGTTGTGACCGTCATTTCTTCATCCAGCAGTTCTGAAATAAAGCCCGAGGTCGGCGCTGAAGAGTTGCGCTCCCTGGCTCCTGATCCCTCTGATCAAGCTCGTTATCTTGTGGCCGTTCGTGCGCTGTGTGAGTTCGCCGCCAAAACGGGTGACCTTGATTTGCGCTTCACGCCATCCCCGACTGCACAGGAAGGCATCGCGGGGCATCGCAGTGTTGCGGCGCGACGCAGCCCCGGTTATCAGTCCGAGGTTTCACTGTCGGGCGAGTATCAGAAACTGAAAATTCGTGGTCGGGCCGATGGTTATGACCCTGCACTGAACCAGTTGGAAGAGATCAAGACTTACCGCGGCGAGTTGTCATCGATGCCAGACAATCACCGGCAGTTGCACTGGGCACAGGTGAAGGTCTACGGCTGGCTGCTCTGCCAACAATTGCAACTGGACGAAGTCAACCTGGCGCTGGTGTATTTCAACATTGTCACCGAACAGGAAACACTGATCCGTGAGCGCTTTACTGCGCCGACCCTTAAGGCGTTCTTTCAGCAACACTGCGCCATATTTCTGCAATGGGCTGAGCAAGAACTGGAGCACTCCAGCGAACGCAATCAACAGTTGAGTCAGCTGAAATTTCCTCACGGGGGTTTCCGAACCGGTCAGCGTCACCTTGCTGAGTGTGTTTACAAGGCGGTCAGCACCGGCCGTTGCCTGACGGCGCAGGCCCCCACCGGCATTGGTAAAACCATCGGCACGTTGTTTCCCATGCTCAAGGCTGCGCCTACGCAGAAGCTGGACAAAGTGTTCTTCCTGACCGCCAAAACGCCTGGCCGCAAGCTGGCACTGGATGCATTGACGGTGATCCGTACCAGCGCACCGGAACTGAAACTGCGCGTGCTGGAGCTGGTTGCCCGGGACAAGGCTTGCGAACATCCGGATAAGGCTTGCAATGGAGATTCCTGCCCACTGGCCAAGGGGTTTTATGACCGTTTGCCGGCGGCGCGCAGTGCTGCACTGGCCGCTCCCTGGCTGGACCAGGCCGGCATGCGGGATGTGGCACTTGCCCATGAGGTCTGTCCTTATTACCTCAGCCAGGAAATAGCGCGCTGGGCAGACGTGGTGATTGCTGACTACAACTACTATTTCGATCTCAGTGGATTGTTGTTCGGGCTAAGTCAGTTCAATCAATGGCGCGTGGCGGTGTTGGTGGACGAAGCCCATAACATGGTCGAGCGAGCCCGGCAGATGTACAGCGCCAGCCTCGATCAGCAGGCCCTGAGTACATTGCGCCAGACCGCACCCGAGGCATTGCAGAAAACCCTGCAACGCTTGAACCGGGAATGGAACGCGCTGCACAAGGAGCAGGTTGCGCCGTATCAGGCCTATCCCGTAACCCCAGGCAGGTTTCTGCAAAGCCTGAACTTGTGCGTTGCGTCCATGGGCGATTATTTCAATGATCACCCCCAGGCCCTGAATGGCGCGCTGCAGAGCTTTTATTTCGAGGCGATTGCGTTTGTCCGTATCGCCGAGTTGTTCGACGAGCACTTTGTGTTTGATATCAGTAAAAGGGCGCTGAGCAGCAAGCGCAGCCATTCCCGGCTGTGCCTGCGTAATGTGGTTCCTGCCCGGTTCATTCGACCGAGGCTGACAGCGGCACGTAGCAGCGTGCTGTTCTCCGCAACCTTGAGTCCGCGTCACTATTACGCCGATCTGTTGGGTTTGCCCGCTGATACAGCGTGGATTGATGTGGAGTCGCCGTTCAGTCGGGATCAACTGGACGTGCAGATCATCAGCCGGATTTCCACGCGATTCACTCATCGTCAGGCGTCACTGGCGCCCATCGTGGAACTTGTTGCAGAACAGTTTCAGGCTCGACCGGGCAACTATCTGGCGTTTTTCAGCAGTTTTGATTATCAGCAGCAAGTCGCGGAGTTGATGCAGCAAACTCATCCGCACATCCCGATCTGGCAACAGGCCCGGGGCATGAGTGAAAGTGATCGTCAGGGCTTTCTCGATCGTTTTACCCTGGAAAGCCAGGGCGTTGGCTTCGCGGTACTGGGCGGCGCATTTGGCGAAGGCATCGATTTGCCAGGCGCGCGATTGATCGGCGCATTCATCGCAACACTGGGTCTGGCTCAACTCAATCCGGTCAATGAGCAGCTCAAACAGCGCATGGCTGCGTTGTTCGGCGCGGGCTACGATTACACCTACCTTTTCCCGGGTGTGCAAAAGGTTGTGCAGGCGGCGGGGCGGGTGATTCGTGGGCAGCAGGACCGAGGTGTGGTCATGTTGATCGATGATCGATTTGCCGAGTCCAGGGTTCGCCAGTTACTCCCGCACTGGTGGCAACTGTAATCCCTCTCCGACTCAGGGATCGATAGCCGAGCAACGAGGTCAAACTGCCAGTAAACTGCCGCGCCGCTGATCATTTTCGTTCGCCGTACAGCAGCCAGCTTTATTTCTATTCTGTTTTTTCATGGAGGTTGTATGAGTCTCAGTCCCTTCGCCGGCAAGCTGGCACCGCCTCAGTTGCTGGTTGATATTCCGCGACTGGTTACTGCTTATTACACCGGCCAGCCTGATGCGTCGATTTCGACCCAGCGCGTGGCGTTTGGTACTTCCGGCCACCGTGGCAGCTCGTTTGAGCTCAGTTTCAACGAGTGGCACGTTTTGGCCATCAGTCAGGCGATTTGCCTGTACCGTCAGGCCAATGGCATCGATGGCCCGCTTTTTCTCGGTGCCGACACCCATGCCTTGTCCACACCCGCCGCGGCCAGCGCCCTGGAAGTCCTGGCCGCCAATGGTGTGCAAGTGATGATTTCCGAAGGTGACGAGTACACTCCGACACCGGCGGTTTCCCACGCCATCATTTGCTATAACCGTGGCCGCATGTCAGGTCTGGCAGACGGCATCGTCATCACGCCGTCGCACAATCCGCCGGAAAGCGGTGGCTTCAAGTACAACCCTCCCAATGGTGGCCCGGCAGACAGCCATATCACCAAGTGGATTGAAGCCAAGGCCAATGAACTGCTGGCGGAAAAAATTCAGGGTGTCAGCCGTATCAGTCACGAAAGAGCACTGCGCGCCGACACGACTCATCGTCATGATTACTTGAATACCTATGTGGCTGACCTGAAGAACGTCATCGACATGGATGCGATCCGCAATGCAGGTCTGCGCCTTGGCGTTGACCCATTGGGTGGTGCCGGCGTGCGTTACTGGTCGGCCATTGGCGAGCATTACGGTCTGAATCTGGACGTGGTCAACCAGTTCGTCGATCCGACGTTCCGCTTCATGAGCGTTGACTGGGACGGCCGCATTCGTATGGACCCGTCGTCCAACTTTGCCATGCAGGGCCTGATCGGCCTGAAAGACAAGTATCAGGTCGCGTTTGCCTGTGACCCTGACCACGATCGCCACGGCATCGTGACCCCAACAGGTGGTCTGCTGGCTCCAAACAACTATCTGGCAGTCTCTATCGACTACCTGTTCCAGAATCGTCCGGACTGGCGTGCGGATGCAGCGGTTGGCAAAACCGTGGTCAGCAGCGGCATGATCGATCGGGTTGCTGCACGTCTGGGTCGTCGTCTGTACGAAGTACCGGTGGGCTTCAAATTCTTTGCTGAAGGCCTGTTTGATGGCTCGCTGGGTTTTGGCGGGGAAGAGAGCGCCGGCGCGTCGTTCCTGCGCAAGGACGGCACGGTCTGGACCACCGATAAGGATGGTCTGATTCCAGCACTGTTGGCAGCGGAAATCACCGCTCGTAAAGGCCGCGATCCAAGCGAAATTTACCAGGCCCTGACTGAGGAGCTGGGCGAGCCGTTCTCGACGCGGGTTGAAGCGAAGGCCAGCCCTGAGCAAAAAGCGGCGCTGGGCAAGCTGTCGCCGGATCAGGTCAAATCGACGGAACTGGCCGGTGAAGCTATTAAAAGTGTTCTCAGCCACGCACCGGGCAATAACCAGGCGATTGGCGGTCTCAAAGTGATGACCGAGAACGGCTGGTTTGCAGCACGGCCATCGGGCACCGAGGACATCTACAAAATCTACGCCGAGAGCTTCGTCGGTGAAGAACACCTCAAGCGTCTGGTAGCAGAAGCTCAGGTGTTGGTGGATGCTGCGATTGCCTGACACACCGCCATAGCGGGCGTCGCGTATTCTCCGTGCTCTCTTACAGACTCATTATTGAACGGACGAATGATCTGTAGGAGCTGCCGAAGGCTGCGATAGCGGTATGTCAGGACGACGGATTTCGCAGCCTTCGGCAGCTCCTACAAGTGATCTATTTCAATTCAACGCAAAAAAAGCCCGGACTCGCGAGAGTCCGGGCTTTTTCATTTGCAGCGTGTGCTCAAGGCTCAAGCCACGTCGACCAGCACGATTTCGCTGTCTTCGATGGCGGTGACCCGCAGTACGCGTTCATCTTCAACCGCAACGCCGTCCCGGGCGTTCGCTTGTAAACCGTTGACCTCAATGCTGCCGGTCGCCGGTACCAGATAAGCGCGTCGACCGGCATCCATCAGGTACTCTGCACTTTCCCCGGCTTTCAGGTTTGCCGCCACCAGACGTGCATCGGCGCGAATACGCAGGCTTACGTCATCACCTGATTTGCCACTGGCCAGGGTCACGAAACCTTCGCGATCACCTTTTGGAAACGGTTTGGCACCCCAGGAAGGCGCTGCGCCGGTTTCGTTGGGCATGATCCAGATCTGGAAGATCTTGGTCGCTGTCGATTCCTGGTTGTACTCGCTGTGCGCTACACCGGTCCCGGCACTCATGACCTGCACATCACCTGCTTCGGTGCGGCCCTTGTTGCCCAGGCTGTCTTCGTGAGTAATGGCGCCCTCACGAACGTAGGTGATGATTTCCATGTCGCGGTGCGGGTGTTTAGGGAAGCCGGTACCGGCCTGAATCACATCATCGTTCCAGACTCGCAGTTGACCCCAGTTCATGCGTTGTGGGTCGTAGTATTCAGCGAACGAGAAATGGTGGTGTGCGTCCAGCCAGCCGTGGTTAGCGCCGCCCAAAGTGTTGAAAGGTCGTAATTGCAGCATGGTGTGGCCTCCTGTGCAGAAGCGGGCAAGGATGATGAGCCCGGGCTGCTGAACGTTGTTCGGTTGTCGATGGCTGTTATGATTGATCAAATTAATATCGATAAAAAGCGTAAATAATCGCTTTAAGCCATCTGTTAATTCGATGTATCAATTGCACGTTATTCTCTACTTCACCTGCACTTGATCGGCTAATTGCCTGATCGAAAAGCATTTACTGGAGCTTGAAGTCGAATCGGGCGACCATAGGCCACTTTTGTTTTATCTGTGCCCTGGAGCCTGCGTGCCAGACAATCTGCCTGTTGATGTTCCCGTCCATACCGAATCCGATCTGACGCCACCCAACCAGCTGCCGCTGATCAAACGCATGCTCGCGCGATTGATGGGGCGCGGATTGAATCGCCTGGGCGCGCAACATCCGCCTTCCTGGAATCAGGGTCATGCTGACGGCTACCTCAACGGTCACTTGCAGGGTGTCGAGGAGGGCTATGCCGAGGGGCACCTTGACGGCATCGAAGAGGGCCGCAAGGTTCTGGTGATCCGCGACATGCGTTCAAATGAGCATCGTGGCCCCCAAATCGATGATCATCTGTTCGATGACTGGCGTCTGCCGCTGACCGCCGACATCAAGAAACGCATGAAGGCCGACGTCGGGCAGAAGTTACCTGCCCATGCGCAACCCAGTGCGGCGCAATGGAAGATGATCTTCAGTGACACGCCGTCCACTTACGTCATTGCGGGCGCGGGCGCGGGTAAGTCGACATCGCTGGTGTTGCGCATCCTGCTGCTGAACCATTACCTGGGGTTCGAGCTGGACTCCATGACTGTGGTGACCTTCACTAGGGAGTCGCGCAAGGATTTCGTCAATAAACTGGTCGAGATATTTGCCTGCTGGGGGCTCGATCTGGACCAGAAGCAGGCGCGGGACGTGGTTCGCACGTTCCATTCGCGGATTCTGCCGTTGGTGCGCAGCATGCCGGGCCTTGAGAAACTCACTGCTTTTGAAAACCTCGGTGCCCAATCCATGGCAGGGCTGGAGGAGGGGGCGGACAGCAATCCTTTTGATCTGCGCATCAATGACGCTCAGCGTCAGCAACTGAATCTCTGCTATCGCGACCTGTATGCCAGTAACGAGCGTTTCCGCGCGGTCATGGCGCCGTTATATCGCCAGGCGCTCCAGCTCAAGGAACTGGAGCGCGACCACCCCGATGTACAGAAGCGGGTGACGGTCACTGAGTTGTCGGCCAAACGCGATGAAGAGCTGTGCGACATCATTGAAGACTTGTGGATTCGCGCCAGAGCCTGGCCCATCAAAGGCGTCGAGCCTATGCGGCAGACTGTCGAGATCAACGGCTTTGGCTTTCACTTGCACGGCTATATCGCAGAGCTGGATGCCTGGGTGGTACTCGGCTTGGATCCATCCGAAGACCAGCAAATGAAACGCCCGGGGGCGAAATTGCCGATCTGGGCAGAGTGGGTCATCAAGCGCACACTGTTTCAAGCTTTCTGCCGCAAGCCATTGATATGGCTCGATAACTATGAGGCGGGCAGCCGAGTGCTGCAGTCCTTGTCCGGCGCAGCGGTTGCCGGGCCAGGATTCGATTACAAGGTCAAGGGTGATCTCAGCGCCGCGCCGTTGCTGGACAGCTTTGTTGCGGCGGCAGGTTTTATTGAAAACCTGGGGCTGGATGTGCCCGCATCCGTTGCTGAAATGAGCTTTGCCAATAACGATCCCGACCGCTATTTCTTTGAGGCGCTGAGCCTTTTCTGGAAGGCCTTCGAAAATCACTTGCTGACCCAGACGCCGCCAGTGATGACCTATAACCGGATGTTCGCCCTGTTTGGCGAGAACTCGCCGGAAAACCTCAAGCTGGTGGGCGATCATCAGCTCAGGCCATTGGCCCATTTGATGATCGATGAGTTTCAGGACGTCTCGCCGCAGATCGTTTCCTGGGTGCGCGCCTGTCTGCGAGAGATACGTCGTCGCGGACCTTATCTGCATGTCGGGCGGGCCGCGCGGCATGCCTCTCTGTTGTGTGTCGGGGATGACTGGCAATCGATCTACGGCTGGCGTGGCAGCTCACCGAAATTCTTCATGGAGTTTCCCAAGGAGTTTCCTGCGCCGGCCACCACCAGGGTCATGCTCAGTGACAACTACCGGAGCCACCAGCACATTATTGATGCGGCCGAACACATTGTGCGGGCTGCGCCAGCCATTGCGGGGAAGAAAGCCAAAGCCAGCGGTGCGGCGCAGGAGCTGATACCGGTTACTGTGCTGGAGCGAAATGATGAGGCACTGGCTGAACGTTTGATCGAGCACTATAACGACGGCGATTCGATTCTGTTGCTGTATCGCAAGAGCAGCGATAAAGCCTTGCTTTCCGATAAGTTACAAGCGTTAGTGAATGCTGATTATGCGCTGCCGCCTCAATCGCGACGTTTCAAGCAGCTGACCTATCACAGCGCCAAAGGCCTGCAGGCGGACGCAGTATTCCTGCTGGGCGATTGCCAGCATCTGACGCACTCGCCGTACAAGAATCAGCTTTATCGTCAGGCCGGATTAGGTAACCCCGGAGATACCGATGCTTTCGATAATGCGCAAAAAGACGAAGTGCTGCGCTTGGCCTACGTGGCGATTACCCGGGCTGTGCGGCATTGCTATTGGTATATCGATGGCAGCGCAAAGGAAGGGGGGAACACGACAAAGGCGTCAGACCGGATCCCTGCAGACAAGCCGTTTTTTGAGGATCAGCG
>NZ_JACONW010000050.1 GCF_014357575.1 Pseudomonas folii
TTAAATATCCGGCGGCCCCCCCACCGCACCCACACGAGATCACCGGTACTACCCTCAACCCTGCTTCGGGTCCGCCGGCGTACCTGGTCTCGGCTGCTCACCCTGTTCATTCATCTGCTTGTTCTTCTCGCCAATCTTCCCGGCATTTTCCGGTTTGTGGTCGAGGTCTTCGCGGTTCGATTCCTGATCTTTCGTTTGCTCGGTCATCACGGCATCTCTTGTTGTCTGTGGGCTGGTTTGTAGTCGTTAGAGATTGGGCAACACAGCACGCGCAAGATTCGCAATATTTTTCGGATTGATCGCATCCGATCCATTCCCTTGAGCGTTATTATCAGCACCCCGCGGTCGCAGGCGGGGGAAATACATATCGCAACGAATAAGGTAAGTGGGGCAGCAGGGATGAAGAATTGGAACGCTATCAGGTTCTTATGGGGCGCGGTGATACTGGCCTCGTCCTCTGCTGTGCATGCCTATACGGTGAATGAGTGCACCGAAAACTGGTACCCACTGGCAAAGCCTGGCGAGCGGAGTTATGAGCAGCATCCCGAGAAGAAAGGAATTTGCGTCGAACAGAAAATTACCGTGAAAGGCCGCCAATTGGTTGAGATTGGTGGCAAAGGGTACTTCATGACTGACTCGAAGAGAGAAAGCACGGCGTGCCCGCGCTCTGGTGATGGTGTAGGTATACCCATCCCTGCATGCATACTCCCATCAAAGATGCAGCGTAATGTGGTGCATGAAGAGCGTGGCTATCATCTGATGACGCCCCATGGCGCCGATTTGCGACGTTTGGGCGAGTCCTGGTATTCAACTGATGGCCGTACGGTGTTTCTCACGCCTACCCCTATTGAAGGTGCGGACCCAGCCACTTTCGAGGCATTTGATACATCGGGCGCCGACGGGCACGAGGATTGGGCAAAGGATCGCAACCACATTTATCACGGTGACGAGCCGATGCCGGACATGGCGTTGGGGGAGATGCAGTTCGTCGGGCCCTTCGTGATCAATGCCGGCCGTGTATTCGAAGTTGGCCTGAGCAGCGTGAAGGAGAGACCCGATGTCTTGCCGACGCTGACTATGCTTGTTCCCGAAAACTCACGCAGGAGCCTGGTCAGCGACGGGCGTCGTCTCTATCTGAGAGGAAAGGCAGTGGACAGCCTAAGTGAGCTCGATGGCTATAATGGCGCTGACATCAAAACCTTATCTCCAACCTGTCCAATAGCGGGCCATCCTGACCTGCGCTGCAAGGCGAATCATCCTCAGGTTTTCGATAACGGCCCAGAGTCACGCCTCGCCCTTGCAGGGAGTGATGTGCTGTATTTTCGTGGCGTGAACGATGTGAAGCGCATCTCGAATGTGCCCGACCTGGTGTTCTTCAGGCCGGACAATACGCCGTATGTTCTTGGGATCAGTGAGCAGCGCTTGTACTACATCAGCGGTCCTGACACCTTACCGGTAGCCGGTCCATCCTTTCGTGGACACCTCAGCGGTCCGATAGCCGGGGCGCTTGTCGACGAGGAAGGCTTTATTACCTCGTTCCCACAGTCGAATCTGAAGAAGTGCTCTACAAATTCTCGCGTGCCAGCCTGGCCGAAAGCGGGCGATTCGAGTCGTCTCGGCGCACTGCGTCAACTGGCTGAGACAGAAACACCCGAAGGCTTTGCAGTGGCGCTGGAAAACGACCGCTACCGTTACCTATTTGTCAGCCGCGAGAAACGAAGCGCTGGCGATACCGTGATAGATCGCAACGATGGCCGGCGCGTGCTTGCTGATTGCCGGCAGGACTAGGCGGGATTCTATCGAACCTCGCCGTCGCGCAGCAGACACAGGGCCTGTAGGCGCGCACGAGCACCGCGAGGCCGCGATAGCGATTTATCAGAAAGACCGCCATCGCTGGCCTCGTAACCTCGGTGAGCTCCTACAGAAAAGCATTTCAAATCAGATTGCTATTTTTTTGATAGGCGCTTGCCGAGTGTACGAGAGCCAGCGATGACGGCTCCTTACCAAAGGAATCCAGATTCACCTGCCTATCAAGACAGAGCCTTCGTTCGCATCTGAAATATCCCACAACACCTCTCGCATATCCCCGACTGACTCCCGGTCCGTTAAACGGCAAAGTCCTGCGCTTTCTTTGGCCAAGGGTTTGCCATGCACGGTCAATCAGTGACGTCCGCCATTACGCTGCCGGATGACTTCACTTGGGATAAGCCTGTCGGCCTCCTTCTGGATGCCATTCAGGTCGAAAACCTCCTTCGCAGTCTGTATGAGTGGTCCCCGGCCCCGGAAGCTCATGTGCTCTACAACGGTACTCGATGGGCTTGTATCAGTCAGCTTTCCCCTTGTCTCGTTCGCATACGCGATGATCAGAACCCGATACTTCAGCAGTTTCTGGCCAACACGGCCGGTAGCTGGGGATACCTGCTTGTCAGTGATGGTTCGTGGGACGACCTGTTAGCGCACATGCGCTGGTTGACCAGTATTCGTCCTGCAGAGCATGACGATATGTATTTGCGTATTTCCTCTCCTGATGTGGCGCATGCGATTTTTGCCCCGGAACACCATCCGGACGCGAAGCTTTTCGGACCCTGTCAAACGGTATTGGTTACTCAGCACCCCTTACCAGGATGGCGGCAATACCCGCGCCCGGGAGAAAGACCGTCATTACGGCCTGTTGAGTCGTTCATACCCAACGACGAGCAATGGGCTGCCCTCCAGACGGTTGCCTATCGAATGTCTGTCAATCAGCTCTATTCGCATATGAGCCGCTTCTTCCCGGATTACCTGTCTGACTTACCTCCAGAACGACGCCTTGAGCGTATTCACCAGCTTGTTGAATCAGCCATTGAACGCGGCTTTCGCACCCGACGAGAAATATGGCTGTACGCAAACGTTTTCGGTTTTTTGGGCGATGAAGGGCTTCAATCCCATCCGGATATCGTGGAGCTGCTGAACAGAAAATCTGACCTGACACCCCATCAGCGTGTCGATCGAGCAGCCACCCTGGCGGCGCAGCGGAGTACCCAATGACTGACCTCCAGACCCCTCGCGGTCATCTGGCAAACCTGACGGCCAACGCGCAACACGTCGATGAACTTGACGCAGGTGGCATGTGCCCATTGATGAAGCGCACCCTCCAGTTTTTGCCCCTTCGGTACGGCCTTGTGGAAAACCTGCAGCCACCCCGAAGCTTTTCTATACCGCACCACTTGCAAAGCCGAAGAACCGGTATCCGCCTGCTACGCGACGGCTACTTGTACATCGTCGATGACGCCAGCGGCTACCTGCATGAGTACCGAATAGAACAAGGCTCGTTAAGCAAACTTCTATGGAAAGGAGCAGAGGTCAGCGCTGATACCCGAACTCACTCGATCGGCGAACCCGAGTTGGTATTCCCTCGGAATAGCACGCTGTTTGTAGCGTATTCAGAGTTTCAGTGGACGGCATATAAGTGCTCTCAGGTCATCGGACAATTGCCTGAGCGTGAACACTTCATGCAGCGCGTCAGCCTTGAACAGGTGCAATGCGCAGATGCGGGAAAACATCTGCTGGATGAAAAGCAGGCACGTCAATGGCTCGCCGAAACCGTTGAAACCCTGCCCAATCAAGACTTGCCTGATGGCGCAAACCCGGAGGAGAGCATTCCTTACAGTTGGGAGCATGAGGCATTGTTTCGCCGCACCTGGATTGAAGAACTGACAAGCCAGGTCAATGCGGCACACAAACATGATTTTCTGTTTCTGGTGGTTCGCGATGATATCGGCATCATGCTCGATCTGGCGGCGGCGCAACTCAAATTGGCTGACTGGATCGGCCAGTGGAGCGAGGATGAAGATACGCAACATCAATACCTGACGGGCGCTTACATCCAGGCCATGTATGAGGTGAATCAGAAGCGTCTGGAGAAGCTGGGCAGTGCGGACCCGCGCTACGAAGCACTCATCGACGACACCAATGACGCCGAGCGAGAAAAGCTCTACGAATACCTGCGTGTGAAGCGCGACTATCGCGGTCCGGCAATCTTCGGTGACGAGCAAAGCTGGCGCAATCAGGCGCAAAGCAATCCGTTGGCCAAGGCCACGGTTGAACTCCGTGACAGTCTCGGGCAGCTACGTTGGGAAACCCATCAACCTGCAATCACCGAACTGGAAATGGATACGTGGCATGCGCTGGGTGGCAAGGAAATCGGCGAGCGGGGTATCGATCAACTGGTGCATCGTGATGCGATGCAAGGCTTCATGCTCAAGCAGCAGACATTACTGAGTCATTGGCACGGCCAGCTCAAGCGAGTCCGTGCCGACCGCCTCAAGATGATTGTCGAAGGTCACTTCCATCGCGCCGCGTGGTATTACGATTTCCGCCAGAGCGAGCAGATTCAGCATCGGTTGGAGCGAGAGTTCAACTGCGTGGCGGCGATATGTGACGATGAGGCGTCCGTTCGGCAACTGCACGACTATCTGGAGAAAAACCCGCTGGTCCAGATCCCCGGCCTCGACACCTTGAATCTTGCAGACCAGACCGACGTGCAGAAAAAGCTCGCCGAGTTGAGTAACTTCAGCATCAAGCTTAGCGACGCTCCAGCGGTGGTTCGCGACATGGATTTGCTGGCCAATCAGTTCAACAGCCTGATGCGTCAGCGGTTGCCAAACTTCGACAATCTGAATACTCAATTTACGGGTTTGAGGAGTTTGTTGAGTAATGCCTATGATCCAGCCTCACAGATGCAACAGGCTCATGAGCTTGATCTTATCAAGCAGCAGTTTCGCAAAAGCCAGCCAATAGACCCTAACAGCTTTATCCGCAATATCGGTACTGCGGCGCGACTTCGCCTAATCAGCGCGTACGCTACCAGCGGACTGCAGTTGCGTATTGCCTCGGATGTTGAGTACGCACAATTCAATAGTGACCGCAAGGCAGCCTTGGTGCTGCGTGATGAGCTTAAAGAACTTTATAAAGAACGTCGCGAAATGCTCAAGTACAAAACTAGTGACGCAGATCCGTTGGGCTCTCGCTTGCGGATTAATGAACATATTGGCGTTCTCAAGTATCAACTGGCTCCTATTGAGGAACGCCTGAGTCTGGCACTGACCCCCGGTGGAGGTGCAGGGAAGTTCGGGCTGGCGCTCGGCAATATGGACGCCCAACTTTTGGAGGAGATGCAGCGTACTGTCAGCGACTATCGAAGGACTGGGACCTTTAAGGAGCCGATACGTGGGTTGTTGATGTCGAGGGGGGATCAGATTGCCGCAGTGCTGTTTTTGATTCAGGTGGTTAAGTTTATTGAGGTTTCTTCAAAGCTTTCATCGAAGGAAGAATTTGGGTGGAGAGACGTAATTGATTTGGTAGACGCAGGAATTACCATGTCATCTGCTGGTTTTGCAGCCATTCAAGGTATATCGATTAACGTGCTGCAAGCCCATATTAACCAGAGGTATAGTGCGAGCGGCAAGCTCGATACCTTGAGTCGCTTGGGTAAGTGGTCTGCATTCACCGGTTTGGGCGCTTTTGGTTTCGGGGTGGCTGCGGCATCTGCCGATTTCGGTAAGCATACTAAACAATGGTCAAACGCATTAGCAGAAGGTGACGGCAAAAAACTTGCTGCGACCTCGTTGCAAATGAGTGGCGACATAGTATTGGTTGGGACGAATGGGTGGGCGCTTAAACACACCGCCTCTATAACCCGAAGAATCATGCGTGAGCCTGCGAAGTTGCGTGCGCTGTCTTGGGCGCAGCACAGTTCTTCGCTGGTCGGCATTGCAGCCAGAGCAAATTTGATCGGTATCGCTGCCACCGGCCTTCAGCTTTCCGGGGAGGCGTTGTACAACTACTTCAATATCGACTCACTGAAAAAGTGGGTTAGAGGCAGTATCTGGGGGCGGGAGAATCTTGGCCTGAGTCTCGATGAAAGCTGGGGGAAACTGGCCGGGATCGTTCAGCAGCCCTTATGCGAATTGGTGCGTACCCGGCACAGTGTCGAGTTGCGGCTGACCTTTCCGGGTATCCGCAGTGCGGACCTGGAGCGTCGCAAAGTGTGGATCGAAGCTCATCAGCGCCAGAAGGATCCGGGCATTTCACGGGGACTGCAAAATCCTGTTTATTGGTCGAAATGCACCGAGGTACTGGTCAGCCAGTTTAGGCGTGTTGATCGTCCTGATGCGGCGCTGGTTTTGTGTCTGGATCTGCGCCCCTTGATGACGGACTATTTCGGGCTGGCCCTGGCGGTCAGCTACGAACTTGAAGAGCACCGCGGGATCAGCCATCGCTCTACCTTTTACGTTGTGGATCTGCACCGCAAGCTGATCGAGGATCGTTGGCAGGAGCGAATCGGCACTTTTGCCTATAAAGGAGAAACAGAAGAGTCGAGGCAACTTAAGCCCTCAGAGCCCTGGCTGCTTAGGGATATTGATCTGGTAAAGCCTAATGCTAGGTAAACTGTTTAAACGCAAAGCCGACCACCCACCGCCATCGGCTCATGATTTAGATACCTTGCGACCCAAAGTCGGTGAAGTTCGCAAGACGGCTTTCGAGGAAACCCTGTATCTGGCTCCCTTACCGGTTTATACCGGCCAGTTGCCGGTGAGTATTCATGATTTCTCGGAAGTGAACGATGTATACCTTCAAGTAGGTGGAGATAATAGAGGCATGGTGTGGCAGGCAAAGTTACTTGCTTGGGTTATTTGGATTGCAATCATTATTCTGGTTGGAATGCCTGTCTGGATTGCGACGTTTGTTTATTTTTTTGGGGTGGAGAGCGCCAGTAACACGTTTTCCAGAATTTTAATTTTAGGGCTTAAAGTTGTTTGGACCTATTATCTGCCGGGGGTATGTCTAATGGTGGGGATTTTTGTCCATACGATAATTTCCCAAACCCGCGAACAAGCAAGACAGTACCCATTACGCTTCAATCGTCAGCGTCGAGAAGTCTGCTATATCAGCAGTGATACGCAAGAAATCCTGATAGTGCCTTGGGAGAAGGTAACGGCCTGGGTGTCGCAAGGGGAGATGGTTAGCCAATACGGGTCCACGGTCTTCTTTACCTTTGGCCTTGCGCTGGAAAATGAAAAGACGGAAATGGTACAGCCTTTGTTGCTTGGCAAACCCAGCCAGGCCCACGCCATAGGGACCTGGGAAGCCATTCGGCAATATATGGAACATGGCGTGCCCGAGGACGAATACGATGTGTGGCAACGTCTTTCCCATGGCCGCGCCTATACGGAATATGAGCTTCGTCCTTATGAGGGCCTGCACACCTGGGAAGTCGAAAAACTCTTGAAAGAGGAAGAAGGGGGTCTGCACTGCAGCTTCAGCGATGAGCGCCGTGCTGAGATTGGTTTCTCCCCACGTACCCGCTGGCCCCTACGCCGTTGGTACATCTGGCGTGTACTCAGCTTCTGGAAAATGCCCTATATGATCGCCGAATGGGGTCATAGAGCAGGCACTCCGGATATCCCGGAAAAAGTCCGCGAGTGGTCAGCGCCTATTCCTCCAGACCAATGGGCCAAACCCAGCCCGGAACTGCAACGCGCGACAAAAGTGGTTGAGCAGGCCATGAACAGGAAAAAGAACAAGCTGGACTTCCGTTCTGCCTGCCAATTGATAGAGGACAGGTAAACAGGCATTTACTGGCAATCAAACCCGATCCGTCATCGCCGCCAATGCCACCGAAGTCGCCGCCGTACGCGTCTCGACGCCCAGCTTTATGTAGATATGTTCCAGATGCTTGTTCACCGTGCGCGGGCTGAGTTGCAGGATGTCGCCGATGTCTTTGTTAGTCTTACCGCAGGATACCCAGCGCAGTACTTCGATTTCTCGTTCGGTGAGCTGGAAGCGGCTGGAGAGTTTGCCGTAGGTGGGTTTGTCGTCGAAGCCCAGGCTGGCGGATTGTGAGGCGTTGCGGGCAGATTGCAGGATGCGTGCGGTGCGCAGATGGGAGGCGACCCGGGCCAGGACTTCGTCGCAGACGATGGGTTTGGTCACGTAGTCGATGGCTCCGGCTTCGAAGCCTTTGACGACGTGTTCGCTGTCGGTGAGGGCGGTCATGAACAGGATCGGAATGTTGGCGCTTTCCGGCTGCGCCTTGATCCGGCGACAGGTTTCGAAGCCGTCCAGGCCGGGCATCATGGCGTCGAGCAGGATCAGGTCCGGGCGTCGGCGTTGAATGCGGTTCAGGGCGCTGCTGCCGTCCAGGGCCACCAGCACCATGTAACCGGCCTCATCCAGCGCGTCGGAGAGCAGCGCGAGATTATCCGGGGTGTCGTCGACGATCAGGATCACGCCGTTGTCAGCAGGTTGTATCGGGGCGTTCATTGAGGGCCTCCTTCAGTTGCAGGCTGAGTTCATCCAGACGAAAGCCTTTGGCAAGGGTTCGCAGGTCGGCGATGAAGCTGGCGCTGGTGATGCTTTCCCGCTCGATGGCATCGAGTTTGGCCTGGATGCCACGCACATAACCCAGGCCGCACAGCTCGTACAGATCCAGCAAGTCCTGACGGGGCGGCAGGGTCCACGGCGCTTTGACCACCGACACCGTGCGCAGGCGGCGTAACCATTGCAGTTGCAAGTGGTGTTGAATGCGGTCCAGCAGTTGCTGGATATGTACGGGTTTGGCGAGATAGTCGTCACAGACCTCCGGCAGGCTGCGCTCTTTGTCGTCGGTGAACGGGTTGGCGTTGGCGGAAATAATAATGATCGGTGCCAAAGACAGGGCGTTGCGGCGGATCAGGCGGCTGGTCTCCCAACCGTCCATGTCGGGCATCGAGAGGTCCATGAGAATCAGGTCCGGGTGCAGCAGTGACACCTGACGAATCGCTTCCTGACCATTCGCCGCCTGGGCCACTTCAAAGCCCAGCGGCGTGAGCATGCCGCTGATGACTTTGCGATGCTCAATGTGATCGTCCACCACCAGAATCAGCCGCCGCTCCCCCTCATAACCCATGACGTCGTGATCCACATGGATTACCGCTTTGGGCACGCGCACTTCGGACAGAAACAGCCGGACCTGAAAGCGTGTGCCTTCGTCGGGCTGGCTGGTGACGGACAACGCGCCGCCCATCAACGAGGTGAGCATGCGGGTGATGGTCAGTCCCAGGCCGACGCCGTTGTCCTGACGCACCAGACCGCCGCGCTCGAAGGGCTGGAAGATCCGGTCGATCTGCTCGGGGGCGATGCCGATTCCGGTGTCGATGATGTCGAAAATCGCGGTTTCCCGGCGGTAACTGACCAGCAGGCAGACTTCGCCGCTGTCAGTGAAATTCACCGCGTTGCCCAGCAAGTTGATGAGGATTTGCCGCACGCGTTTCTCGTCGCCGCGGACCACCGCTGGCATGCGGCCTTCCACATGGAGACGGAAGGTCAGGCCTTTTTCCCGCGCTGTCGGGGCAAACATTTGTTCCAGATCGTGAAGGAATTCCTGAAAGAGAATTTCCGACGGTTCCAGACGCAGTTTGCCGGCCTCGATTTTGGCGACGTCCAGTAATCCGTCGATCAACGACAGCAAGTGCGAGCTGCTGCGCAGGATGGTCGCCAGCGGATCCTGCTGATGGGCCGGGGTTGCAGGGTCGCGTTGCAGAATCTGGGTGAAGCCGAGAATGCTGTTCAGCGGCGTGCGCAGCTCGTGGGACAGGCCTGTGACGTAGCGACTCTTGGCGGCGTTGGCTGCTTCCGACGCTTCCTTGGCTTTTTGCAACGCCTGGTCAGTCTTGTCGTGGGCGTCGATTTCCTGCATGAGCAAGGCTGTCTGGCGGTCCGATTCTTCCAGCGCGACGCGACGGCTTTCCCGGGTCAATACCACCCACCAGGCCAGAATGCCGGCGAACACGCAGAGGGTGAAGAATGCCTTGAGGAACGCAAGAAACAGCGTGTGATGCACGGCGGGGGACTGGTCAATCAGGCTGTGGGAAACCTGGCCATAGATCACCGCCAGGGCTCCGGAAATGGTCAGCAGCAACACGGTCAGCAAGCCGAGATATTGCGCCAGGCGGGTATGCAGGTATTGCAGCGGCAGTTTTGGCAGCAGTTTGCTGATCACGTCTTCGAACTGCATCGACAGCCGCGCGCGGCTCTTGCACTGGTCGGCGCAGCGGGCGTCCAGCGAACAGCACAACGAGCAGATGGGCGAGCTGTAGGCCGGGCAGTACGCCATGTCCGGCGTTTCGAATTCGTTGCTGCACAGGCCACAACGCAGGCTGGTCTGCTGGCCCAGGGGGAAGAGTTGCAGCGGGTCGCTGGTGCGGGCGATGTAGTACTTGCCTTGGGTCCACCAGGCGATCAACGGTGCGGCAATCAACGCGGTGGTCAGGGAAATCAGCGGCGGGGCGGCCTGAGCCAGTTCGCCGAACGCCCCGAAATGGGCACAGATCGACAGCAGCGAGGCAATCGACATGGCGCCGACGCCGACGGGATTGATGTCGTACAGGTGCGCGCGTTTGAATTCGATGTGTTTCGGGGAGAAACCCAGTGGCTTGTTGATCACCAGATCTGCCACCAGTGTGCCGATCCAGGCAATCGCGACGTTGGCGTACAGGCCCAGCACTTGTTCGATGGCGTCGAACACCCCCAGCTCCATCAGGATCAGGGCGATGGCAACGTTGAACACCAGCCACACCACGCGCCCCGGATGGCTGTGGGTGACTCGGGCAAAGAAGTTCGACCAGGCCAGTGAACCGGCGTAGGCATTGGTCAGGTTGATCTTGATCTGGGAAATGATCACGAACAGCACCATGGCCGCCAGGGCCCATTCCGGGGAGCTGAACACGTAACGAAACGCCACCAGATACATCTGCGTCGGTTCGGCGGCCCGCTCGATGGGGATTTCGTGTTGCAGGGCGAGGAAGGCCAGAAAGGCACCGGCCATGATTTTCAGCGCACCGGGGATGATCCAGCCGGGACCTGCCATCAACAGTGCGGCCCACCAGCGTTTGCGATTCTTGCGGGTCTTTTCCGGAAGAAAGCGTAAATAGTCGACCTGTTCGCCGATTTGCGTCACCAACGACAGCGCGACGCTGAACGCTGCACCAAAGAACAGCAGGTTGAAGGTGCCACCTTCGCCCTCGCGCCCGGCAAAGGTCGTCAGGTCAGTGAGCGCTTCGGGGTTTTTCCAGATAACGAAGATGTACGGCACCAGTAGCAAGGTCAGCCATAACGGCTGCGACCACATCTGCAAACGGCTGATCAGAGTGATGCCGTACGCCACCAGCGGAATGATGATGATTGAGCAGATGACGTAGGCCATGGCCAGCGGGATCTGGAAATACAGCTCGATGGCCAGGGCCATGATTGCCGCTTCGAGGGCAAAGAACAGGAAGGTGAAGCTGGCGTAGATCAGCGAGGTAATGGTCGAGCCGATATAGCCAAAACCTGCGCCGCGGGTCAGTAAATCCATGTCCACGCCGTAGCGGGCCGCGTAATAGCTGATGGGCAGGCCGGTCAGAAAGATTACCAGCGCCGTGGCGAGGATAGCCCATAACGTGTTGGTGAAGCCGTAACTCATCACCAGCGCACCGCCGATGGCCTCCAGCGCCAAAAACGAAATCGCCCCGACGGCGGTATTGGCGATGCGAAATTCCGACCATTTGCGGAAGGATTTCGGGGTGAAACGTAAGGCGTAATCCTCCATGGTCTCGTCGGCGACCAGGCTGTTGTAATCGCGACGTACCTTGACGATGCGTTGGGAGCCGGAGGGTCGCACGGTTGATTTCCTGAAAGGTTATTGAATTGCCGACAGCAACTTCCGTGCCTGTGGGTTGAACCTCCGTTGTCCCTTACGCGGCGCTAATCGTGTAGGAGCGAATTCTTTCGCGAATAGGCCGGTACATCCAGAGCTCATGCATCGCTTGAAATACCGCTTTCCCGAATGAATTCGGTCCCACAGGTAAATCATGAACCTGTTGGAGCGAGGCTTGCCCGCGAAGAGGCCGGTGAATCCAACACATCTGTGAAAATCAGGCCATCGCCTTCGCGGGCAAGCCTCGCTCCAACAGCGGCTTGTTTTAACACGGGCGCAATCATCCACTTTTTTACGCAATCCGACCCTACGTCAAATGACGTAGCCCGGTACGTCATGGTGCGTATACCGGGTTTTGTTCGCCGACTTCATGCTTGCCGCTACCTCGCCACGGTGCCTTGCGGACTGTGGGAGCCCACAAGCACAGGAGCGGGAACATGGATTCACGACTGACAGGCGCCAAAAGGTTTTTGCCACGTCGATTGACGCTGGGCGCTGCTGCGCTTTCGCTGATGGCGGCAGGGGTATTCGGGCAAGCGGCGCTGGCCGATGACGCCAACACCACCGGCCTTGCGGTAACCGCCACCGAAGTGACCGTCGGCCAGCTGCACTCGGCCACCGGCACCATGGCGATTTCCGAGACCGGTTCGATCCAGGCCGAGCGTCTGGCCATTGACCAGATAAACGCCTCGGGCGGCATCCTCGGCCGGCAGATCAAAGTCGTGCAGGAAGACGGCGCGTCTGACTGGCCGACCTTCGCCGAGAAAGCCAAGAAGCTATTGGTCGGCGACAAGGTTGCAGCGGTGTTCGGCTGCTGGACCTCGGCTTCGCGCAAAGCGGTGTTGCCGGTGTTCGAGAAGGAAAACGGCCTGCTGTACTACCCGACCTTTTATGAAGGCCTGGAACAGTCGAAAAACGTGATTTATACCGGCCAGGAAGCCACCCAACAAATCCTTGCCAGCCTGGACTGGATCGCCAAGACCAAAGGCGCCAAGACCTTTTATCTGATCGGCTCGGACTACATCTGGCCGCGTACCTCCATGAAGATCGCCCGCAAGCACATTGAAAACGTGCTCAAAGGCACCGTGGTCGGCGAGGACTACTACCCGCTGGGCAACACTCAATTCGGTTCGCTGATCAACAAGGTCAAGCTGAAAAAACCTGACGTGGTATTTGCCGCTGTGGTCGGTGGCTCCAACGTTGCCTTCTACAAACAGATGAAAGCGGCGGGTGTCACGGCTGAGAAACAGAACCTGCTGACCCTTTCGGTGACCGAAGACGAATTGCTGGGCATCGGCGGCGAAAACATGAAGGGCTTCTATGCCTCCATGAAGTACTTCCAAAGCCTCGACAACCCCAACAACAAAGCGTTTGTGGACGCCTTCAAAGCCAAATACGGCAAGGACTCGGTGATGGGCGACGTGACCCAGGCCGCCTATCTGGGCCCATGGTTGTGGAAGGCTGCGGTAGAGAAGGCCGGCAGCTTCGACATCGACAAAGTGGTCGCCGCGTCGCCTGGCATCGAGCTGAAAACCGCACCTGAAGGCTACGTCAAAGTTCACGAAAACCACCACCTGTGGAGCAAGACCCGCATCGGTGAAGTACAGAGCGACGGCCAGTTCAAGGTGATCTACGAATCAGACCTGATCGAGCCGAATCCGTTTCCGAAGGGTTATCAGTAGCCGCTGCGCGGTAGCGGCTAGCTTCAAGCTGCAAGAGAAAGCAGAAACGACGAAGACCCGCTTCTAGCTTGCAGCTTGCAGCTCACCACTTGCCGCTGTGGTCCCCAACCACTTATCTCGAAATCATCAAATCCCTAGGGAGGGACCACCATGCAGTGGCTATCGGAATTTGGTGCCATCGCGGCCATGCAGGGGTTCAACGGGTTATCCGTGTTCTGCGTACTGCTGCTGATGGCCCTGGGGCTGGCGATTATTTTTGGCCAGATGGGCGTCATCAACATGGCCCACGGTGAGTTCCTCACCATCGGCGCGTACACCACTTACGTGATGTCCAGCCTGACGTTGCAGTACATGCCGTCCATGCAGCCTTACTACTTTTTCTTCGCCATCGCGTTGTCGTTCGTGGTGGCCGGTGCCATTGGCTGGGTGGTCGAATCGGTGATGATCAGCCGTTTGTACCATCGCCCACTGGATACTTTGCTCGCCACCTGGGGGTTGTCGCTGGTGATGCAGCAGGCCTTCCGCTCGATCTTCGGTGCCCGGGAAGTCAGCGCCACGCCGCCTGAATGGCTGATGGGCTCGGTCAGCCTCAGCGATGCTATCGAGATTCCGCGTAATGGCCTGTTCGTCATGGGCCTGACCATCCTCCTCACTGCGATGATTTTTCTGATGCTGTACCGCACCCGTTGGGGCCTGCACGTTCGCGCCACGGTGCAGAACCGGATCATGAGCCGGGCCGTGGGGATCAATACCCGCAAGGTCGACCGCATGACGTTTGCCCTCGGCTGCGGTGTCGCCGGTGTAGCCGGTGCCGCGTTCACCACCATTGGCTCCACCGGGCCAACTGCGGGTTCGTTATACATCGTCGACACCTTTTTGGTGGTGGTTTTCGGGGGTGCGCAGAGCCTGTTTGGCACCATTGCCTCGGCATTTGCCATCGCTCAAACCCAGTCGATTTCCGAATTCTTCATGAGCGGTTCCATGGCCAAGGTCCTGACCCTGTCAGCCGTGATCCTGATTCTGCTGATGCGCCCGCAAGGGTTGTTTTCCAGCAAGGTCCGTAAATGAAAGTGCACGAAAATAAGGCGGCCCTATGAATGCTCTGAACAAAATGCTCGGCGGCAAGCAAGGCGTGGTTGGCCTGCTGATCCTGGCCGCGCTTATTCTGGTGGTGTTCCCGCTGACGCTGGACGCCTTCCGGCTGAACATGGTCGGCAAATACCTGACCTACGCTTTTGTCGCTGTCGGCCTGGTGTTGTGCTGGGGCTACGGCGGGATTCTCAGTCTCGGCCAAGGCGTGTTCTTCGGTCTTGGCGGTTACTGCATGGCGATGTTTCTCAAGCTGGAAGCATCGGACCCGGAAAGCACCAAGATCCAGTCCACCCCCGGCATCCCGGATTTCATGGACTGGAACCAGATCACCGAACTGCCGTGGTTGTGGGTCCCGTTTCACAGCTTCACGTTCACGGTGATCGCGGTGATCGGCGTGCCGGTGATTCTCGCCCTGGTGATCGGTCTGGCGATGTTCAAACGCCGGGTGGGCGACGTGTATTTTTCCATCGTGACCCAGGCCATTGCGCTGATTCTCACGGTGCTGATCATCGGCCAGCAAGGGCTGACCGGCGGCGTCAACGGCATCACCGACCTGAAGACCCTGCTGGGTTGGGACATCCGTGGCGACGGCGCAAAACTGGCCTTGTACTTCATCAATGCCGGGCTGCTGCTGGTCTGCATTCTGATCGGCAAATTCATCCTCGCCTCCAAGCTCGGCCGACTGCTGATGGCCATGCGTGACAAGGAAGAACGGGTGCGTTTTTCCGGCTATGACGTGGCCAGTTTCAAGATATTCGTGTTCTGCGTAGCGGCAGCGTTCTCGGCCATTGGCGGGGCGATGTTCGCCTTGCAGGTGGGCTTCATGTCGCCGTCCTTCGTGGGCATCGTGCCTTCCATCGAAATGGTGATCTTTGCTGCCGTGGGCGGGCGTATGTCCTTGCTCGGCGCGGTGTATGGCTCGCTGCTGGTCAACTACGGCAAGACCTATTTTTCCGAATCCTTCCCGGAGTTGTGGCTGTACCTGATGGGTGGCCTGTTCATCGCGGTGGTCATGTACTTCCCCAACGGCCTGGCCGGTTTGTGGGAAAGCCACGGCCGCAAATGGCTCGCCAGAGTGCGCGGCAAGCCTGCGCCTGTTCTTGAAAAGCCGTATATCACACCGGTACAGGCCATGCCGAAAGCCAGCGTCACGCCACTGGAGACTCAGCCATGAACAGCCCGACTGGCTTTCAAATGAACAAACCGGTGCTGGCGATTGAAGGGTTGACGGTGTCTTTCGACGGCTTCAAGGCGGTGGACGACCTCAATCTGTACATCGACCGCAACGAAGTGCGAGTGGTGATCGGCCCGAACGGTGCGGGCAAGACCACGGTGCTGGATCTGATCTGCGGCAAGACCCGCGCTACGGGCGGCAGCATCCAGTTCGAGGGCCGGGAACTGACCAAAATGCACGAGTACGACATCGTCCGCGCCGGGGTCGGTCGTAAATTCCAGACCCCGTCGATCTACGACAACCTGAGCGTGTTCGAAAACCTGGAAATGTCTTTTCCGGCAGGGCGCTCGGTGTTCGGCGCGCTGTTTTTCAAGCGCTCTGATGAAGTGGTGGCGCGAGTCAGGGATGTGGCGGCGGACATCTTTCTCGGTGATCTGCTTGAACAGCAGGCGGGCTTGCTCTCCCACGGCCAGAAGCAGTGGCTGGAAATCGGCATGTTGCTTATGCAAGACCCGCAACTCTTGATGCTCGACGAGCCGGTTGCCGGGATGAGCGTCAGCGAGCGTTCGCAGACCGCCGAGCTGCTCAATCGCATCAGTCAGGGCCGTTCGGTGCTGGTTATCGAGCACGACATGGAATTCGTCAAAAGCATCGCCCACAAGGTCACGGTGCTGCATCAGGGCAAGGTGCTGGCTGAAGGCAGCATGGAGTCGGTGCAGAACAACCCGAAAGTCATTGAAGTTTATCTGGGCCACTAATCAGGAGCGCGGCATGTTCAAGATCAATCAGCTGGCGTGCGGTTATGGCCAGAGCCAGATCCTTCATGGTCTGGACCTCAGTGTCGGGAAGCAGGAAATCGTTGCGGTCATGGGCCGCAACGGCATGGGCAAGACCACGTTGTTCAAGAGTCTGATGGGCATTCTGCCGCAATGGGGCGGGCAGGTGCAGGTCGAGGGCGTTGACGTGTCGGCGATGGAAACCCATGCGCGGGTTGAGCACGGCATGGCGTACGTGCCGCAGGGACGAATGATTTTTCCGGCCATGAGCGTGCTGGAAAACATTCAGACCGGCTTGCCGGCATCGGCTCGCGGCATCGTGCCGGAAGATTTGTACGCGTTGTTCCCGGTGCTCTACGACATGCGCGGCCGACGTGGCGGCAACCTGTCCGGCGGTCAGCAACAGCAACTGGCGATTGCCCGTGCGCTGGCGACCAACCCCAAGGTGCTGTTGCTCGATGAGCCAACCGAAGGCATCCAGCCGTCGATCATCAAGGACATCGCCCGCACCCTGAAAGAGATCCGCACCTTGCGCAACCTGACCATTGTGGTCTCCGAGCAAGTGCTGTCATTCACCCTGGAAATCGCTGACCGATTCCTGGTGATCGAGAAAGGCCGCTTCGTGATTGAAGAGACCCGGGCCAATGTCGATGAAGCGACGATCAGTCGGTATTTGTCGGTTTAGTTCGCTGTGAATTTTTGTCCGGCCTTATCGCGGGCAAGCACCGCTCCCACATTTACACCCCATTCCCATGTGGGAGCGGCCGGGGTGGCGCTCCACCTTGCCCTCGACTGAGCCATCTTTCCTGAAGGAGAAACGCCATGACCGAAACGCTGATCAAAGTCGACCTCAACCAGCCAGCCACCGAAAACGAAAACATCCACAATCGCTGGCATCCGGATATTCCGATGGCCGCGTGGGTCAAGCCGGGGGATGACTTCATCCTTGAAACCTATGACTGGACCGCTGGCGCGATCAAGAACGATGACGACGCCAGCGACGTTCGCGACGTGGACTTGTCCACCGTGCATTACCTGTCCGGGCCGATTGGTGTGCATGGCGCCGAGCCGGGCGATCTGCTGATCGTGGACTTGCTGGACATCGGCGCGCGGGCGGATTCCCAGTGGGGATTCAACGGATTTTTCTCCCGGCAGAATGGCGGTGGCTTTCTCACCGATCATTTCCCGTCGGCACAGAAGGCCATCTGGGACTTCAAGGGCATGATGACCAGCTCCCGGCACATTCCCGGCGTGGAGTTCGCCGGGCTGATTCACCCGGGCCTGATCGGTTGTCTGCCGGATCACAAGATGCTTGCCGAGTGGAACAAGCGCGAGCAGGAACTGATCGACACCAACCCGACCCGCGTGCCGCCACTAGCCAACCCGCCCCATGCGAAAACTGCGCACCTGGGCAAGCTCAAAGGCCCGGCCCGGGACATGGCGGCCGCGACCGGTGCTCGGACCGTGCCGCCTCGTGAACACGGCGGCAATTGCGACATCAAGGATTTGTCCCGAGGCTCGAAAGTGTTCTTCCCGGTGTATGTAGACGGCGCAGGCCTGTCAGTGGGCGATCTGCACTTCAGTCAGGGCGACGGCGAAATCACCTTCTGCGGCGCCATCGAAATGGCTGGCTGGGTGCACATGCGCGTCGAGCTGATCAAGGGCGGCATGGAGAAGTACGGCATCAAGAACCCGGTCTTCAAGCCCAGCCCGATTGTGCCCACTTACAACAAATACCTGATCTTCGAAGGCATCTCGGTGGACGAATCAGGCCAGCAGCATTACCTGGACGTCAATATTGCGTATCGCCAGGCGTGCCTGAACGCCATCAGCTACATGACCAAGTTCGGCTATTCACCGGCTCAGGGTTACGCGTTGCTTGGCTCGGCGCCAGTGCAGGGACATATCAGCGGCATTGTCGATATTCCAAATGCCTGCGCGACGTTGTGGCTGCCGACCGAGATCTTCCAGTTCGACATCAACCCCAACGCCAACGGCCCGACCAAATTCATTGATGGGTTGGTTGATTTGCCGATTGCCTACGATTTGTAGATTGTCGCCACCTCCTTGTAGGAGCTGCCGAAGGCTGCGAAGCGGTGGGTCAGTTGAGCCCATTCGCAGCCTTCGGCAGCTCCTACAGGAGATCACTTTCAGGAATTTGCCTATATGCCCCTATACGAATTCGATTGCCCCAGCTGTGGGGACTTCACTGCGCTCAAGCCCATGGCCGAAAGCGGTGCGCCATGCACCTGCCCGGAATGCGGCGCATCAAGCATGCGGGTGATTTTGTCTGCGCCGGGTTTGAGCACGGTTTCAGGCAACAAACGCCGCGCCATCGAGACCAACGAGCGCAGCGCCCACGCACCGAAAACCGTTGCGGAGTATCAGGACAGCAAACGCCACCCCAGTGGCTGCAGTTGCTGCGGGCCGAGCAAGCCCGTCGTGCCCACCAAAACCAACCCCCATGCGCTGAAAGGCAAAGCGGCTGGGCGGCCGTGGATGATCAGTCATTGAAATGCAAATCCTCACAATTGCACAAGTGCTGAGATCACACCGGTGGGAGATTCTATGTTGGCCTGCAAACCTGTGGGAGCGAGGCTTGCCCGCGATGCAGACGACTCGGTTTGTCAGCTATACCGTGTCATCGTTCATCGCGAGCAAGCTCACTCCTACAGGTGAGTACCAATATTTGTGAGCGGTGCCTTGGCCGAGCCGCATCCGGACAGGACGATAAACGATAACGCAGTGTGTCTTCCAACCTCGTCTCATGTATCGCGGGCAAGCCCGGCTCCCACAAAAGCATCGCGTCAAAAGGGTCAGTTGCGCCAAGGCCTCAGCCATACCGCCAGACCAATCAACAACACCGCCCCATACGCACAACTCAACCCCAGTTGTAGCCAGGTGTTGCTGATCGGGTGCAGCACCAGCGCCGCGATCAGCATGGCAGCCGCGCCCAGCGCCCACTGGCTTTGCCAGGGTACAAAGGTCAGCAATTGTTGGCGGCGCATCAGCAGCAGGCCGGTGATGATTGCGCCGATCAATGCCGCAATGGCGATGCCGATCAGACCGAGGAAAAACGGCAGGACACCCAGCAGCAGAGCGTTGCACAGGTTGCCGATCAGCTCGCAGTTCAAAGGCATGCGGGTATCGCCGGCCGCGTAGGCGTAACGTGCAAGCAACGCATTCCAGGCACCGAACATCAGGGGCACGGCGAACCAGGCGAGCAGTTCCGGCAGCGGCCCGTCGTGGGCCAGGGTTGGCAGCAGCAATACCACCAGCGCACCGGATGCGCCGATCAGACCGGCGATGGCGGGCAGGGTCAGCAAGGTGGCGCTGCTCAGGCCCTTGCGCAGCAGCACCAGACGCTGATCGGCGGCACTGCCACTCATCAAACCCAGTAGCACCTGATTGAGACTCATCAACGCAATCAGCGGCAGGTTTATCAATTTGCGGGCCAGGTTGATCCAGGTCACCGCGCCTTCGCCCAGCAGCGAAGCGACCATGCGCTCCAGCAAGGCCAGGCCCTGGCTGGCGAGGTTACTGCTCAGCAACGGACCTATGCGTTGCAGCAATTCCCGACCCACGGCGGGCTCGGCTTGCCATTGCAACGGTTTCCAGCCCATCCGGTACAACGTCGGCAGCAACGTGCCGGGCATCAACAAACTGCCCAGCACGCAAGACAGTGCCAGGCCGACCGGTGTGGCGGCATGGCTGGCAGCGGCGAGATAGATCACCGGCGGCAGGTTGAACAACAACGAGCCCAACCCGGCCATGACGAAACGCGAGCGCGCCTGCAGCGGCACACACAGCAACGCATGCAACAAAAAGCCCGGCGCGCACCATGCCAGCCATTGCAGGCTGCTGCCCGCCAGCGCATAACCACTGGCATCCAGTCCGGGCCCGACGCCCCGCACCCACAGCGGTGCGCCGAGATTCAGCAGCAGCGCCAGCATCAGACCACACAGCAGCAATCGTGGCGCCAGGGCATTCAGCCAACGCTGTTGGGCGATCGGGTCACGCTGCTGATACAACGGCAACGCAGCCGCGCTCAACAATCCGGCGGCCAGGGCCATGCGCAAGGCTTCCGGGAGAAACATCGAGACCAGAAACGCATCACTTTGTGCGCCCGCACCCCAGGCAGCGACCAGCAGCCACTCACGGGCAAACCCGGCAGCCAGTCCAGTCAGCGTGGCGAGGGTCAGCCACAGCGTTGAACCCAACATGGGTCAGCCTTAATGGAACAAAGCGAACAGGCCTTTGCCGCCCACTTTGTAGTTGAGGCCACGGGCACGTTCGCCTTTGATTTCAGCGTTCGGGCCGCTGACGATGGCGTAGGGCGGGATGGGTTTGGAGACCACGGCAGCACCGCCGACGACTGCACCTTCACCAATGTCGGCGCCGAAAGAGAGCAGGGCGCGGCTGCAGATCCAGGCATAGTCATGAATAATCACCGGTCCGCCCACCGCCCAGAATTCCGGTGCCTGCAGGTCATGACCGCCTGCGATGATCAGCACGTGGGACGCGACCGTGACATGGTCGCCGATGATCAGACCGCCTCGCGCATCCAGCTGACAATGCCAGCCGATGGTGGTGTCTTCACCGATGCGCAGACTGTCGACGCCAAGAATTTCGGTGTTGCGCCACACGCTGGAGCCTTTGCCGATTTTGGCCCCGCCAATGCGCAGCCAGGTCAGACGCAGGGTGTGACTGGGGATCTTACAGATCAGAATGTTGTAAGCCTGTTCCCAGGTGCGCAGCATGCGGTCGCGCAGGGTGGGCCAGTTGATCCCGTACAGAGGAATCAGCGCTCCGGGCATTTCCGTGGCCAGCAAGCGATAAAAGCGACGGGCCAGCGGATGTTCGATACGCGGCTCGATATTCAGATAGCTGATGAATGACAGCGTGCGGCCCTTGATCGTGGTTTCAAAGCACACGTCGTGACTCAGCATCCATTCATAAGCGCTTTGCAGCTCTTCAAGTTCCACGCCCATTTTGCGCGCGTACTCAGGCAAGGCGAGGTGCAGGTCGTGGGAGTGCATCAGACGGTGTTTCATGATTTGAATTCCTGCTCCGGTAAGGCGTGTCGAACGAGGGCCGCCTGGCTTTTCAAGCGTTTTGCCTCATGCAGATTGATACCCATCATCAGCCAGAACACGGCGATGAGCACGCTGGTGAAACTGAAATAATGGTCGAACAGGCCGCTGGTCAACGCGGCCAGCAGGCCGGTGGTGGTGCCAAGCCAGATCGCGTTGTCATGGGTGAGGGTAATGAAACCGTCTTCGGGACGGGTTTCACGCCACCAACTGACGGTGACTGCAATGAACAGCAACATGCCGGGAATGCCCATCTTGTAGATGAAGTTCAGCCACAGGTTGGAGATCCCGAACAGCGTCGCACCGGGGACCGGCGGATCTATCTTGAAGCCAATGCCCATGGGGAATTTGGCCATGGCGTCGGGGAAGTGGCTGTACTCCAGGAAGCGAATCGCGGTGCTGGTGTCGTCGTTGGTGAACAGGGTGAAAATCCGTTCCTGCAACGGCGGATAGAACATCAACAGCAGTGTCCCGGCGACGACGCCGCCCATGAGGACACGGCCAATGAAAGGCACTCGTTTGCGGGCCATCCACATCATGACCAGCGCCAGGCTGACCAAGGCACCGCGCGAGCCGGTCAGCAACAGGCCGATGCTGCCCAGGATAGCGACGGCAAAACCTAATGATCTCGGCCAGCCGCTGCGGGTCATGCCAATGCAGAATCCTAGGGGCACCGTCAGCGCCATGGCACCGCCCGCAACGTTCGGATGCATCCAGGGTGTGCCCATACGGTCAGCCAGCGAGAGCAGGCTTTCGTTCAGCACGTCCACACCGCCATAGCCAAGGACGCCAAGGACCGGGATCATGGCGACGGCCGTGCGCGCTTTCAGAAACACCGGGATCGACAGCAACAGCAGCAACAGCGTGCCGAGCAGCAATGCGCAGATCATTTGCTCACGGTATTTCTGCTGATCCAGCAAGCGCGGCACCAGAAACAGCGCCGACAGATTGAACAGCCAGCGCACCCAGTTGATCGGTCCGTTGCCCAGTGCAGTGATGGTCAGTTGCCCGACGATAAACGGCAGGGCGCTGTACAGCATCAGCGCAATCAGCAGCCGTTCCGTACGCAGCAACGGTGGAAGTCGCGGCGGGTCAGTGAACATCCGGTGCGCCAGATAAGCCGCCCAGACCAGCATCAGCAGTGCTTCGGAAACAGTCGTGCGAAACCCGACATTCACCGTGGAATACGGCAGAAACGTGGCCAGCATGCCGAACAGCAGCAAGCCACGCAGGGGACGACGAATCACCGTGGCGACGGCGACCACGCCGATCATCGCCGCCAGCACCTTGAACGCAGGCAGCAACCAGAACATCGCGCCAAACAATAGACCGAAGAGCAAGCCGACGGGCATTGCCAATGGCATCAGCGCAACTCCTCGATCAGCTCATCGAAGCGCTGGTTGAAAGCTTTGGGTCCATACCCGGCAGCCCAGGTCTTGAGTACTTCAGGGTCTTCCTTTTCAGTGTTGGCCAACGTACCCATGAGGTTGATCAGCGCTCCGGTGTCAGTGGGTGAAAAGCGTGGGCTGCCGGGCGGGGTGATTTCATCCAGTGATGAACCGCTGGCCACGGCTACGGGGGTGCCGACACCCAGCGCTTCCACTACCGGCAGGCCAAAACCTTCGGCGTAGGAGGGCTGCCACATGCGATCGGCCCTGGCGTAAATAGCATGCAGTTCGGCATCAGTGATATCGCTCAGGAAGTGCAGGCCGGGCAGCGCTTGCTGGGCGGGAGGCAAATGTTCCGGTGCGCCGATCAGGATCAGGTCCGGCACGTTGTCGAACTGGCGACGGGCGCTTTGCCAGGCATCAATGAACCATCCCATGTTCTTGCGCGGTTCACGGGTGCCCACGCACAACCAGTAGCGCTCCGGCAGCGTCCAGCCTTGCAGGTCCGAAGGCGCTTCGCTCCAGCCGCTGACCAGCGCGGGCAACACGCGCAATTTGTCACGGGTCTCGGGAAACAGGCGGATGCATTCATCGGCGGTGAATTGCGACGGCGTCCAGATGCGATCTGCGACCTTCAGCGAGTGGGCGATAGACAGCCGATCGGTGATGCCGTAAATCCGTGCCTTGAGCTGTGAGCCGTGGCTGTTCTTCAACGTCAGCTGGAACAGGTCCTGCAATTGCAGCACGTAACGCATGCCCTCCGGTTTGCGGCCCAGGGGCAGGCCCATATTCATGTTGCAGATGTACACCTGTACTTCCGCGTCGCGCAGGGCCTTGGGCAAAAACAACCCTTCAAAACGCAGTCGCTCCGGCAGTCGGTGGATGCCGTTGAGGGGGGTTGACCATTTCGGACAGTAGGCCAGTCGGCGGATCGGGTGGTCGAAAGGCGCCACGCTGAACAGTTGCACCTGAGTGTCGGGGTTGGCGCGCGCAGCCTCTTCGAGGGCGATGTTCTGGCGACCGATGCCGCTGTTGGGGTAGCCGGTCGCTGGCCGGTAATCAAGTCCTATACGCATGGGCGCGGCTCCTGTTCGGCTTTGACTTTGGCGGGTGTGAGTCGCGTGTAAATGCGCTCCAGTTGAGCGGCAGATACCGACCAGTCATGGTGGGTTTGCACGTACTTGCGACCGGCTTCGCCGATCTGGGCCAGACGTGCGGGTTGTTCAATCACCTCGGTGATGATTCGCGCCAGTTCCAGTGGGTCTTCGCTGCCCAGATAGTGCTCGCCGTTGACCACGGCAAGCCCCGAGCTGCCCTGGTCGGTGGTGACCACCGGCAACCCGGCGGCCATGGCTTCCAGCACCTTGAGCTTGGAACCACCGCCCTGACGCAGCGGCGCGAAAAATATCGCGGTGTTGTTCTGCAAGGCTCGCAGGTCCGGGACAAAGCCCTGAAACTCGATGCGTGGATCAGGCCAGCGATCGCGCCATGAGTCGGGCAGGGCGAAGCCGCACACCACGAAGCGCAGGGTGGGCGCGTGCTGCCAGACTTTCGGCATGATTTCGCTCAGGGCCCATTCAATGGCATCCACGTTGGGGCCGTATTCGTAATTGCCGATGAACAGCAGGCGGTTGCTGTAAGGGTCCGGCTTGACCTGGGCGTAGTAACCGCAGTCGACGCTGTTGACGACCACTGCGGTGGCCTTGCCGCTGAGTCGGGAAATTTCCTTGGCATCGTCTTCCGTCACCGCGATCAATTGATCGGCCTGACGGAACACCCGGCTTTCCCAGTGGCGATAACGCCAGCGATCATAGCTGGCGAAAAGGTTTGCCCAGCGCGGCAGTCGGTCGTAGCTGGTAGCGCCCATGGCCGATTCAACGTTGTGTTCGGTCATCACGAACGGCTTGCCGGATCTTCTCAGCGGCTTTTCGAGGGGTTCGAAGCCGTAGGTGTGTTGAAGCTGGATCACATCCCAATGCTCTTCCAGCAATCCTTCGAAGACCTCGCTCAGGCGTGGCGCATAGCCGTTGATACAGGCCAGCATGGGCGCTGGCGCCACGGCGATAGCCATCAGCGTCTTGACGCTTTTGAGCTGACGCCGCGGTAAGACGATCAGGCGTTCCAGCCAGGGCTCCAGTGCGTCACGGGCGCTTTGATCGACGTCTGTCTTGGATTGCACCAGCAAAGTGATCTGGTGGCCGCGTGCAGCCAGATTGCGCAACAGGTGATATTCCCGCGTCTTGCCGCCGCTGGTGGTGGGCCAGGGCATGTAGGGTAGTGTCCAGAGAATTCGCATCGCTCAGGGTTTCCATTCCAGAATTTGCAGGGTCGGCTTGAGGGCCACGCTGACGCCTTGGGCCTGAGTATTGTCGGTACTGCCCACTTCGGTACGTGTACCGCTCAACGGATCGTGAATGACCGCGGATTTGATCGCCGGAAACGTCAGGGTCGTGCCCGTGGCACTCCAGAACATCAGCAGCCGTTTACCGTCGCTGCGGGTCCAGGGCACGGCATACAGATCGGCGGGAACTGCGCTGACGCCCGGCGGATCGGCAGGTTCCAGGCGCGGGCCGGTGATGGTCAGGAAGTTCTTCAGGGCGGTGTAGACCGGTTTCGGATTGCCTTGTAGATCCAACAGGCCATAAGCCTGATCCCGGGCGCTGGCGCGTTCGTCCAGATCACTGAGGTTGAACAGGAAAATCCGTTGGTAATCCAGCGCGCTCATCAGTGCCAGGCGGCGCAGGGTGTAATCGGCCTGGCCTTGTACACCGATGATCGCCTGCATTTCCACCGGGCCGTTGTAGCTCGACCAGCCCCATTCGGTGGCCCACACCTGCTTGACGCCGTTGCTGTGCAGCAAGTTATTCATGGCGTTGGCTTTGACCAGAAAATCCCGGTCCGGGGGCGAGTCGCCTTCCGGATACTCTGAGTACGGGTGATAGGCGGCAACAATGTTGCGTGTACCCAAGCCGCGATCCAGCAGGGTTTGCAGCATGTAGCCGGAGGTACTGTGCATCTGGCTGTAGTAAGCCATGCCCGCAGTGACGATAGTCTTGTCCGGTTCGGCTTTGCGGATGGCATCGGCCGTTGTCGTCAGCAGGGTGTCGTAGGCCACCGGGTCTTCTTTGGGCAACCAGATGATGTTGGGCTCGTTCCAGACCTGCCAGTTGTCGACTTGCGGATAACGCTGGGCCAGCGAGGTCATGCGTGCGGCAAACACGTTGAAATCCCGGGGCGGGTATTGGTCGCGGCTGGGCACGCCCTCAGGAGCGCTGCTGACATAAGGCGCAGAGCCGACCAGATACGCGAGGATGTTGTAGTGGTGGGTGTTCATGGTCGCCATCGCGCCGTCCAGATCAACCAGGTCGAACTGATTCTGCTCGGGCTCGATGATCGGCCAGTGAATGGTCAGGCGCACCCAGTTGAGGCCCAGTGCATCCAGCTGATCCATCTGCTGCTGGTACATGGCGGGTGAAAAATACTGAAACTGCGCGTTGACGCCCAGAAAGTCCTGCCAGACCACTGCGCGTGGTGCACGCAGGACGGTTGCCGCCTGAGCATCAGGTAGCCAGTCAGACACCAGCGCCGAACAGGCCAGCGCACTGGCCAGCCACAAACCCGCTGCAGATTTCATCTCAGTCGGCCTCGCATGCATGTTGGAACAACTGACGGAAGCGCTCGGCGGTCTGGCTCCAGACCCGCTGCTGCCCAAGGACGCGGGCCTGTGCGGCCCATTGCGTGGCCCGTTCCGGCACCGCGCAGACTTCATTCAAGGCCGCGCTCAGGGCCGCGACATTACCTTGAGGGAAAATCATGCCGTTACCGTGGGAGACTTCTTCGGCAAACGAGCGAGCATCGGAGGTGATCACTCCGCGCCCGCAGGCCACGGCCCACGACAGCGCGCCGCTGGTGCCGCGCAAATTACCCAGCAGCTTCAGTTTGCTGGATTCCCGGTAAGGCAAGACCATGACGTGGTGAGCCTGAATGACATCGGCGATGGTTTCGGCTGGCAGGTCCAGATTCCAGTCGATCACGTCGGTCAGTCCGAGTTGTTTGATGCGCAGGCGCAACTGGTCCAGGTAGCTGCCGGACGGACCAAATGCCATCTCCGGCTCGCTACCGCCGGCCAGGGTCAGGCGCACCCGCGAGCGTAACTGTGGCTGACGGGTGAACAGGTCGGCCATGGCATCCAGCAAGTCTTCGATACCCTTGCCGCGGTAGATGAAACCGAAGTACAGCAAGCGCATGGTGTGCAGCGGCGGCAGCGACACGGGCGTGATGGGGAGATTGCCATGGGCAATGACTGCCATTTGTTCTTCGCGCAAGCCCATGCGCTGGCGCAATGCCAGGCCTCCAGCCTGAGTCAGCGTCACTAACCGGGTCATGCTGCGCGCCAGTTGGCGTTCTTCGCTTAGACACAACGGGTCGGCAAGGACCGTGGCGACTTCCGGCAGCGGCGAGGGCAGCGAACTCGCCAGTGACAGTGGCCAGGGCAGTTTTGCCCGGCGCCAGACCAGCCGCTCCGGATCATGCACTGTCGCCGTCAGCGGTAGCCGCGGGAAGCGTTGGCGCAAGGCGCGCAGGGCATGAAACTCTGCGAGTCGGCCGCCGCCGATTTCCGCATGGACCAGATCAATGCCTTGCCAATCGGTTTCAGCCACCCGGTGAACGGCGCGCGCCTGGTCGTTGCCGACGCCCGCAAGCGGCGTGCTGACCCGTACGCCAAGTTGCTCCAGCGCATGCTTGAGGTGCCCGGCGTAGTCGGCGATGCCGTTCTGCTCGGGCGGTAGTGGCGCGAGTAGGGCAATGTGCATGTCAGCCTCGGTTCTGGAAGCGTTTGAGGTAATCCATCACGCGTTTTGGCACCTTGTAACGGCGGCGGTTGATGATGATGCCGTCGACTTTCTTGAACGCGGTATGCAGCGTTGCCAGTACGTTTTCCAGCATCGGCACGGTGGTTTCCTCCGCCTTGACGATCAGCAGGATCAGGTCGGAATCACGCAACAGGGCAAAGGCATTCTGGTTGCTGAAAATGCTTGAAGCATCAATCAGCAATATTTCACCCGGAACCGTCGGGCCAGAACCTTCGGTACGCACCCTGTAACCTTGTTCCTGCAGCAGGCTGGCAAGATGACCGATGACGAAGCTGACACCTTCGCCTTCGTGGGATGAGGTAAACCCCAGTGCCAGGCCTTTCTCTGCCACCTGACGCAACGGCAGAGTTCCGTACAGCCTGTGCAGGCTGGCCGTGAACGCCGTATTGCGCGAGTCTTCTGCGTTGCCCAGTTCCTGGAGGCTGGTCCAGACCGGCACTCCGAAACGGGTCTCGATCTTGTCACCGTCGTGGATCCGTTGATCCAGCAGGTAGAAGAAGTACATCGCCACCAGGCCCACCCCGACGCTCAACGGGAAAGCCATAAGCAACATCAACAAGCTTTTCGGGAAGACCCGGCTGGGGTTGTAAGTGGCCTGCTCGATGACGGCAATGTTGCTGATCTGGCTGCGATCCAGCTCGCGGTCGATCCGCGCTTTCTCAAGGCTGCTGCTGTACAGGGCGAAGCTTTTCTCGGCGGCGTCCAGCTCGCCCTGCAGGCGGGACATCTCCGGCTCCAGATTCAGCGCCAGTTGACGGCTTTTTTCCCATTGCGCCAGTTGCAGGTTTTGCTGCGTCAACTGGGTTTGCAGGCGGGCGTAGCTGGCCTGCTGGTCGGCCAGCACGTTTTGCATCCGGTTGTAGATGGGGTTGGGGGTGATGCTTTCCGAGCGCTGGATGGTTGCATCCTGCTGGGTCAGCAATGCTTTGAGGTTACTGATTTCCTGATTCAGCGCGCGAACCGGTGGCGCCGATTCCTTGAAGGAACGCAGCAGTTCCTGACGCTCGACTTCCTTGCCGTTGATACGGTTTTGCAAATCCTGACGGTTGGGGTTGAGGCTCAGTTCGCGACCGGCACTGACTGTTTTCGACTGCTGCCTGAGTTGCTCTTGCAGCTTGTCCAGGCCCGCCTTGGTGGAAGCAATCGAGCGCAGAGTGTTGTTGCGCTCTGTAGTCAGGTCATTAAGGCCCTGCGAAGTGTCCGCCAGGCGCTGGGCAATGCTCACCGCACCCAGTTGATTGAGGTACGTCTGGATTTGCTTCTTGTAACTGAGAATCCGCGCCTGAGTGGATTTGACTTCGGTTTCGTAGAATTGATAAAGACTGACGCGGCCGAGTACCCGGGTACGTTGCTGTTCGTACTCGGAAATCCAGGCTTCCAGAACATCCTTGGCGACCTTCGGGTCATTCCAGGAAAAGGTCAGCTCCATCACCGCCGAGCCAGGGTCATGGCTGACTTTGAAGTTCTTCGACAGGTCCTCAGCCAGACGCTCCTCCGGCGAGCGCTTCTCGACCAGACCAATAAGCTGCAATGCACCTCGAAACACGGCAATGACCGAACCCACAGTATCCTTGAGCAGGTTCTTTACCGAGGCCAGAACACCTTGCTCCTGTTCGGCTTTGGAGATTTCAGCCAGGTATTTTTCGGCAACCGTGCGCATGATCGGCCGACCGGTCAGCATGCGTTCTTCGTCGAGAATCGGATCGCGCTGGGCGCTGGGAATCACGATCGCCTGACGGTCGGCGAACTCGATGGGCACGGTACTGCTGTCGCGACCGGGTTTTACCAGCAGCAGTGCGGTGGATTCGTAGCGGTTGGGCAGTAAAAAGGCACCGAGCACGATGATGATGAAGGTCACCATGACGGTCAGTCGAACTTCATGTTTGAAAATGAAGAACAGGCGCAGCAGGTCGCGCAGTGAACGGATATTGATCATGTCTTTTCCCTGACTTTTAGTTTTCGCTGCGCAGGTTGTAATTCACGCCGAAACCCAGTGACTTGGCGAAAGGGATCAGTTGGTTGAAATACAGATTTACGCCGTCGGCCTTGTCACCCACTGTTGACTTGGGCACGAACACCACATCGCCGCGCTGTAACAGCACCGGGCCACGGGGGCCGTCGTTGTCTGCCCAGAGCAGCTTGCTGAAGTCGAAAAAGTAAGTCTTGTAGAGACCGTTGTCTTCCTGACGAAGCAGGGCGACCATCGTCGCGTCCCCGTCATTGGCAACGCCTCCGGCACCGACAATCGCCTGAACCAGCGTGGTGGCAACCGTGGCGGAGAGGGCTGCCGAATTACGCACCGCGCCACCGACGAACACGGTATTACCGGGCGATTGCGAGATGTTGATGGTCATCGCAGTTTCGCGATAGACGTCCTGCAGCTTGCTCTGCAAATGTTCGGTCAATTGCGGCAAGGTCATGCCGGCAGCCTGCACAGAGCCGATATACGGATAACTGAACGTCCCGTCGTTGAGCACCTGAAACAGGGTCAGTTCGTAGATGGAGTTCGCTGTAAAAGCGGAAATTGACGGTGCTTCGCCGGTGTTGCGCACGATCCGCAAGGTGTCACCGGGGCGCACGCGTTGCGGTGGCAAAGGCTTACCGGCGAGCGCGCGTCCTGCGGCTTTACCGGCTTCAATCTGTGCGGGGTCGTCGGGTAAACCCACGCGTGCCGGGGTGCTGCAGGCGCTGACCACTAACAGGCCCAGCACCAGCAAAATGTGTCTGACCGCCCCCAAACTCCTGTCTTGCATGAATACAACTCCCGTTGCGGGTAAACCAATCATGTCGGCGGATTACCGCTGTCATCCCTGTTGCATGGTGCGTGCGTGCACAACGCGTGCCGCTCTAGAGGTATATCGTCAGGTGCGTCAATTTGGTTAATAAAATCCAGCCGGGTCAGGAGGCCTGGGTTGGCGCCGCTACCCGGCCATACACATCAGTGAACCGTACGATGTCGTCTTCGCCCAGGTACTCGCCGCTCTGCACTTCGATCATCACCAGATCAATCACCCCCGGGTTGACCAGCCGGTGGGTATGGCCCGGTTTGATGAACGTCGACTCGTTGGTGTCGAGCATGAATTCCCGCTCACCGTTGGTAACGCGCGCCATGCCGCTGACCACGATCCAGTGTTCACTGCGATGGTGGTGCATCTGCAGCGACAGCGAGGCTTGCGGGCGAACCACGATGCGTTTGATTTTGAAACGCTTGCCTTCTTCGAGCACGGTGTAAGTGCCCCAGGGGCGTGTGACGGTGCGGTGCAGGCGATAGGCATCGTGGCCCTGGCGTTTGAGTTCCTGAGCGACGAACTTCACATCCTGACTGCGTGTGCCGTCTGCGATCAGCAGTGCATCCGGGGTGTCGATGATGATCAGGTCATTAAGGCCAACGCCGCCGACCATACGCTTGGAGTCGATGTAGCAATTGCTCACGTCATGCAGCACGGTCGGCCCGTTGCACTGGTTGCCCTGAGCATCGGCCGGCACCAGTTCACGTACGGCCTGCCACGAGCCGATGTCGTTCCAGCCCAGTTCGCAGGGCACCACCGCGACCTTTTGCGAGCGCTCCATCAAGGCATAGTCGATGGAAATATCCGGCGCCTTGGCGAACGATTCGCTGTCCAGTTCGATCTGCAACTCGTTATTGCCTTCCTTGCTGGAACTCAGTTCCAGGCAGGCTTTGACTGTTTCGAGTACTTCCGGCGCGTGCTTGGCGAATTGATGGAGCAGGCTGTCGGCACGCATGCAGAACATGCCGGCGTTCCACAGATGCAGCCCGCCATCCAGATACGCCTGGGCAGTGGCCGCATCCGGCTTCTCGACAAAGCGTGCAACCTGATAGCCATCACTGTTGAGCGACTGGCCTTTTTCGATATAACCGAAACCCGTTTCCGCCTTGCTGGGCAGAATGCCGAACGTGACCAGCCAGCCATCATCCGCCAGCACCTGGGCGGCCTGGACCGCTTTGGCAAATGCCGCCACATCGGCGATCAGGTGATCGGCAGGCAAGACCAGCAATTGCGCATCGTCGCCATATAACCTGGACACATGCAGCGCAGCCGCTGCCAGAGCGGGGCCCGTATTACGACCGAAGGGTTCGAGGATGAAATCCAGTTTTACCTTGGTTTTGTTGAGCTGGCGGTAGTCGTCAACCGTACGGAAATACACTTCGCGACTGGTCACGGTCAGCAGTCGCCCGACCTCAGGCAGGCCAACGGCCCGATTGAATGTTTTCTGCAGCAGGCTTTCGCCGTCACGAAGGCGCATGAAAGGCTTGGGCATGGCTTCGCGCGAAACCGGCCACAGCCGGGTACCGGCACCGCCGGCGATAATGCAGGGGATGAGGATGCTCATCAATAAGCCTCGCGAGTGAAGAGCACTGCAGGAACAGTGCGCAAAAGGATGTAGATGTCGAACCAGACGGACCAGTTTTCGATGTACTCCAGATCGAATTCCACGCGCTTTTCGATCTTTTCCACGGTGTCTGTTTCACCACGATAGCCATTGATTTGCGCCAGGCCGGTTATGCCCGGCTTGACCCTATGGCGTGACGTGTACTCCTTCACCGCTTGCTCGAAGAGAATCCCGGCCGCTTTGGTGGCCGTTGCATGGGGGCGCGGTCCTACCATGGACATGCTGCCTGCAATCACATTGAACAGCTGAGGCAATTCATCCAGGCTGGTTTTGCGTATGAAACGCCCGACCCGTGTGACCCTTGCGTCATCCCGGGTGGTTTGTTGCGCTGCGGTTGCATCACTCTGGTGGTGATACATCGAGCGGAATTTGCAGACCTTGATCATGCGGTTGTTGTAGCCATAGCGGTTTTGCCAGAAGAACACCGGGCCGCGTGAGTCCAGCTTGATGGCAATGGCGATGGCCAGCATGACCGGCGACAACAACACCAGCGCCAGGCTCGACAGCAGCATGTCTTCCAGCCGCTTGAAGAAAGGGGACCAGCCGGAAAGGGGAACATCCGAGGCGTTGAACATCGGCAGGTTGGCGACTTCGGTGATCCGGTTGTGCGCGTGGCGGAAGGCGACCATATCCGGCACCAGCAGCACATTGACCGGCAACCTGCGCAGTTCACGGATAATGTAGTCCATGCGGTTTTCCGCCGACCAGGGCAGGGCGACCAGTACCTGAGTAACCTTTTCTTCGCGAATCAGACGTTCCAGATCGTCGCTGTTACCCAACAGCGGCAGCCCGGCCATGGTCTTGGGCAGCCGCCCGATCCGGTCGTCGATGAAGCCGCTGACTCCAGAGCGAATATCCTGATTGTCCAGCAGGTACTCGGCCAGCCGCTTGCCGTTCTCAGTGGCCCCCAGAATGATCGCGTTCTGCAGGAAGAAGCCTTTTTGCATCAGGTGCCTGAACAGCACCAGCATGAACAGTCGCTCGATGCAGAACAGCGCAAGACTGGCGATGTACCACATCACCAGATGATCGTCGGTGAGGTAGTCGAAGAACGCCAGGGTCTTGTGCAGGAACAGCAGCAGGCAAAACGCGGCGGACCACGCCACGATAATCAGGCGGAAGCGCAGCGCGTTGCTGAACAGCGCTTCGGAGTAAACGCCGAGGGTCTGGAATATCAGGACGCACAGCAGCCCATAGAATCCCAATACCGCGAAGTAACTCTGCGGTACATCAGAAAGGCTTTCTCTGGAAAAAAGGAATACCAGCACGCCTGGCAGGATGCTGGTGATCCCGTGGGCAAGACGAATACCGAAAAGAAAATACACGATCAAACTGGTTCTGGTTTGCAGGAGGCTATTAACAGGCTGCAATCGCATGACGCTTCCTCACTTCATCGGTCCGTGACTACTTAGCTGCGATCCAGATACGAAGCGCTTTCAAGTTGAAGTCAATAAAATGTCCTTTCCTGACATGCTTGGTGAATATAGCCATTAATTTGGCTTCTGCACGTCATGTGATGCTGATTTTTACCGTTATTACAAAACGGGTGTAGACCTAATACTTTAGTGGTGTGAGTAATATTCCCAACTAACGTGGGTATTCCCCTCATACGAGGGTATATCGGCAGTAAAGCTCAAGAGATAAGTAAAGTCATGGCGCAGATTTGATTTCTCTTCCGATTTTTTCCACTCAGAAGCTATACCCGCCGTCGCAAGATCCAGAATCCTCGATTCGATCTAACGTTTCCGGGGGGATCGCCAGTCTCGCTGGAGGCGTTAAAAAATTATCCGTTTCAGACGGGCTTTTTTCTGTCTGTTGCGGTCAACATAGTGCGCATGAACTCAGGGGAGCGAGTAGCAATGACACGACGGGCATTTTTGATTTTGCATGGCAAGCAGGCACTCAACGAAGAAGTACGTGAAGCCGTGACCCGAAAGCGTGGCGAGGGCTGGGAACTCGACGTCCGTCTGACGTGGGAGGGCGGCGATGCTCAACGGCTTGTCAGTGAGGCGCTGGCAGCAGGGCATACGCAAATTATTGCGGGCGGCGGTGATGGAACCCTGCGCGACGTCACCGAAGCGCTGGCCAATGCTGACACCGACGCTGAGCTGACCATTATGCCGCTGGGCACTGCCAATGACTTCGCCCGGGCTGCCGGTGTTCCGCTGGAGCCGGATGCTGCACTCGATCTGCTGGACGTGCCTGCCCGCCCGGTGGACCTGGGTGAGGTGAACGGCAAGGTGTTTTTGAACATGGCTACCGGCGGCTTTGGCAGCCAGGTGACAGCTAATACGTCTGAAGATTTGAAAAAGGTGTTGGGTGGCGCGGCTTACCTTTTCACCGGCCTGACGCGGTTCAGCGAGCTGAGCTCTGCCTATGGGGAGTTGAGCGGACCTGATTTCCACTGGAGCGGCGACTTGCTCGCGCTGGGCATCGGTAACGGGCGTCAGGCGGGCGGCGGGCATGTGTTGTGTCCATCGGCGCTGGTCGATGACGGTTTGCTGGACATCAGTATTCTGCCAGCGCCTCAGGAAGTGGTTGGCACGCTCAGAAGTTTGCTGGAAGGCGGATTGGGTATCGACAATATGTTCATCCGCGCGCGGCTGCCATGGGTCGAACTCAAGTCGGCGCAGGGGCTGGACATCAATCTGGATGGTGAGCCACTGTCCGGGGAGAACCTGCGTTTCTCGGCGCGGCAGGCGGCTTTGAAGGTTCACTTGCCAGTGGGGTCTGAGTTGTTTGGGCAGGTGCCTCGGGTGTCTGCTTAAGTATTGTTTGTGTACATATCCGTTTTGTAGTGATGGCTGATATTGGTTGCGCTTTTACAGCGCGTCACTTTTGAACATCCGGAAGCCGGCCCAGACAAAAGTAACCAAAACGCTCATGCCCCACCACTTGGTGCCTCGCCTGGGCTCGGCATGCCCGTAATCCGACATTGCTGCGTGGGGCCGCCGCCACCGGCCATCCATGGCCTGAGGCGGCTAAACCGGCATCCCTGCCGCCCCTTCCTTTAACAAGAGCCCCCACGCAGCAATATCGAATTCCGGCCGGCGTGGTTTAACGGGGCGCTTAAGATCAAAATCTAAAGCAGATCTAAAGCAGATCCTGGATACACGCGGTTTTTTGTGGGAGCGGTGCTTGCCCGCGATAAGAGCACCGCGGTGTATCCTTCAGACCGCGTCGCCTTTATCGCGGGCAAGCACCGCTCCCACATGAACCGAGTTTGCTGCGCGACAGCGTTGTGTCAGGCGCGTAGGGCGTGCTCCAGAAGGTCGGTAAATTTACACAATCAGGTCGGCTGTCAGGCCGCCACGCTGTTGATTTTGATCTGAGGCGCCCCGTCAAACCACGCTGGCCGAACGCAGATTCTGAAGCGTG
>NZ_JACONW010000051.1 GCF_014357575.1 Pseudomonas folii
ACAAAAGTGAGGCGCTGTAAAAGCGCAACCAATCCAAGCCGTTACGCCAATATCGGATATGTACACAAACACAGGACCTAAACCGAACTCCCCGGCACCAACGCCTGCAACTGCCTGGCAAAATGATCCGCCGTAAACGGCACCGCTTCGGACTCTTTCACGCCGATGCGCTTTTTCTCCATCCACTGCACACCCTGCGTGGCGTCCACACAGCTCAATGACACCTGCTCCTGAGCATGCAGACTCAATCCTGTGGCAGAAATCGACACCAGACCTTTTGCACCCATTGCCTCAGGAATCAGGGCAACCTGCCGCCCGGCGATTGTCAGCGTCATGCGCTGAGTGCGAAACGGTGAATTTTCGTCGGGATAGCCTTTGCTCTGTGCAAGGTGCGGTTCGAACTCAACCGTGATCTGGCCACTGTCGGTCAGTGGCTTGAGCCAGGTTTCGATCTGTTCGTAAAGCTTGAGAATGCTGGCCTGCCATTGCGCAAGGCCGGTGTGGAACTGCTGGTGCTTATGTTCTTCATGACGTTGATTAGCGCTCAGTAACTCGCCCAATCTTTGGATTTCGTCCATAACAGCGCTTCCCGGTTCACGCATCGAATGATTCGAAACGCGTGAACCGAGGGTGTCACAGCGATGACCCAGTGTCTTGCTACATTCGCGGCGACAGCTCAATAGCCTTCAGGACGGTACTCGCTGAATGACCACCGGGGCAGCTTTGCGGTGGGATTTGGCGATCTTGGCCAACAATTCAGTGCGGATTTCTTCGGCGCGTTCCTGGCTTGGATAAGGCCCGATCAGCAACTGTTGCTTGCCATTGATCGTCACCAGATAAGGTGGGTAGCTGCGCTCAAGCAACCAGGCGCTGATATCGCTCAGCGCCTCATTGGCATTGATCTGGATTTCCCATTGCGGGGCAGCCTGCGGGGCTTGCACTGCAGCCGTTGCCTGCACCTTGGGCGCGGGTGGAGTCGACTTGTCGGCATCGCAGCCAGCCAGTGCCAGCACCGCTATCATCATTGCCAAATTGCGCACGTCTGCTTGCTCCTCTCAAAAGTGGACGCAAGTTTAGCATTGCTGCTATCGACAACGGTTCATTCACGCTGGCGACACTTCGTCGCTCTCTGGCAGCCACGAATGGATCAGAGCACACCCGCCAGCCAGCCCCGCGTGGCACACGTCCTCCGAGGCCTGATGCATCAGTAACAAATTCTAACGATTAGAGTTGCTGTTTTCCGGAGGCAATCGTGGCTCAACTGCGCTCTCCGGCGAACGGTCGGAACATCGTCGATACCTGCGCTGCCCAAAAAGAGTCCGTTACGGTTTTGTAACACTGCTCAGGGAGTTTCACGCATGTGCCATCGAAATCCGCTGCATTGCATCATTCCCCCCTACATTCTCGAGCACCTGGCTCAGTCACCTCATGCCCGAGTCAGAGCGCTGGCGATCACCAATCTGGCCAGCGGTTCAGCCTTTGTGGCTTTCCGGAACTCCGCGCGAGCAATGCCGACCTTGCTTGCAAGCAAGTCGCCGGACGGTAAGAAGAATCGGCTGGTGTACGACGCCAAAGGGACCAACGCCCTGCCCGGCACGCTTGGCCGCTCGGAAGGCCAGCCGGACACAGCCGACGCCGCACTGGACGAAGCCTTCAATGGTTCAGGCGATGTTTACGACTTTTATAACGAGCTGTTTGGCCGCAATTCGCTTGATGACAACGGCATGACGTTGATTTCCTCCGTGCACGCCGCCGAGGTGGATTTTCAGGGAGGGTTCGTGCCCATGAACAACGCCTTCTGGAATGGCGAGCAAATGGCCTACGGTGATGGAGACGGCGAGGTGTTCAAGCGCTTCACCGGCAGTCTGGAAGTCATCGGCCATGAGCTGACCCATGGCGTACAGTCGTTCACCAGCAACCTGAGTTATCAGGGACAGTCAGGCGCACTCAACGAACATTTTGCCGACGTGTTCGGGATTCTGGTTCGCCAGTGGAAAGAAGGCACAAGCGCTGAAGAGTCGAGTTGGGTGATCGGTAAAGAACTGGTGGTACCGGCCCCTACCCGCCGCGGCATTCGCGATATGGAGCACCCTGGCACCGCGTATGTGAACGACCCGGATCTGGGTGATGACCCGCAACCCGCCAGCATGGCGGGCTTGTACACCGGCCCCAAGGATAACGGCGGCGTGCACATCAACTCGGGCATCGCCAATCGGGCATTCGTCCTGGCTGCCAAAGCACTGGGCGGGAATGCCTGGGAAGTGGCTGGCAGGATCTGGTATGAAACCTTGTTGCAACTGCATAGCAACAGCCAGTTCGCAGACTGTGCAAGGATCAGCGTGCAGGTCGCGAGCGGCAAACAATACGGCACTGCAGCGAAAAAGGCCGTAAAGGCTGCATGGAAAAAGGTCGGCATCAACGTTTGATACTGAGGAACACCATCATGAGAGTGTGCTACGTGCAATCCGGTGGCTTTGTCGGCGCAATCAAAAGTTGCGAGGTGAATATGGCTGACCTTGAACAGCCATTGGTGGAACAGGTGAAGCGTTTGATGGAGGAACGCGGACTGCAAAAATCCGCCGACACAGGTTCAGAGCATGTGCGGGACCAGAAGCAGTATGAGATCACTATCGAAGACGACACCAATGCCATCTGCATTTCTTTCGACGAGCACAACATTCCAGAAGAGGCGAGAACGTTACTGAGCTACCTGCAGAAACGCGCGAAGCCAGGGAAGCTTTGATCTGGCCGGGAAAAGGCCGGGACAGTCACTGAAAATGTACCGTCAGGGAAATCGCTTTCCCGGGTAAAGCCGATCCCACGGGACTGAACAGGTCCTGTGGGAGCCGAGCTTGCTCGCGATGGACGATAACGCGGTCTGACTGCTGAATTCTCACTCTGTTTAGTACGCAAAACAAAGTAATGGCTATTTGATGTTATCCTAGGGGTCGGATCCCATCCCGCAGCCTTCCATCCCGACTTTGTCGTTGCTGGTGCGCCGATCCAATTCAGAGGACGAAATGATCGCACCAATCCTTGCTCTGTATTTCATCTCCACGGGAATATTGGTCATGGGCGCGTTCAATGCCGCGTTGCTGGCCCGCAACAGCGGTTACACGCGAGCCTGCGTCATGTTTTCGGCGACCTGCCTGGTCTTTGCCCTGTTTCAGGTCGCCTGTGCCGTTCAGTACTCGGCACAGACCGTCCAGGCAGCACTGTCAGCCCACAAATGGATCAACTTTTTCTCGCTGTTATTGGTCCCGCTGAGCAGCTACCTGATCGCTGCACTGGAAAACAGACCGAACGCTTACAGAGCCTCATGGCTGGTCGCTGGCGTAGCCATTTTTGCCATCTTCCATAACCTTGCCACGCCCTTGGGTTACCGATTCGAAAGCCTGCATTCCGAGGGCTTGCGCACGGTTGCCTGGGGCGAACAGCTGCTCATCCTCTCTGGCGAGCCGTCGGTTATTTATCAGATCATGCGCCTGTTGTCGTTCACGCTGCTGCTTTGGATCACGCTGTTCTCACTCAGAATCAGAAAACAGGCTGGGTTGTTCTCGAATATCGTGATCTGGACGTCCATTGTCCTGTTACTGACTTCCACCGTCCTGACCAGCCTGGCCGATGCCGGGGTCGTCAAGATGCCCTACCTGGGTGCGTTTGGTTTCCTGTTTCTGGCGGTCTGGTTTTCAGTGATGGTCAAGGCAAAGGTGTCCAGAAGCAGACAGGAGAAAGCGCGCACTGATCGGGCGCTTGAACAAGAGATCAACAGCCATCGGATCGCTAACCTGCGCTTCGAGCATGCCCTTCACAATGACGCACTGACCGAGTTACCCAATCGTGCGGGAGCACTGGTCAGGCTGCAAAGTTTGATTGCCGTCAATAAACAGCATCAAACCCGGCTGGTGGTGTTCCTGCTGGAGCTCGATCAGATGGGCATCATCAATGGCACCCGTGGACACAAGGCTGGCGACCAGTTGCTGGTCAAGATTGCGCAACGTCTGCAACTCACCACGCGCGACAGTGACCTAATCGCACGGGTGGGCACCGATCAATTGTTGGTAGGTGCCAGCGGAGTCAAGAACGACAATGGCGTTAACCGGTTGCAGGAAAAGCTCTCCAAGGCCCTGGCGTCATCCTTCGACATTGCAGGCAGCCAACTGAAAATAACCTCCAGTGCCGGGGTCGCGGTGTTCCCGGATGATGCCTGCCAGCCCGAGGATATTCTCGGCGCTGCCGAACTGGCATTGCACGAGGCCAAGAGCTTCGGCCCGGGCAACCTGCGGGTCTATCACCCCGCCATGAAGGAAAATATTCAGGAAAGGGTCGATTTCGAGGCAGCGCTCGGCATGGCTCTTGAGAAAGAGCAGTTTTTTCTGTGCTACCAACCCCAGGTGCTGGCGTCGGATGGGCGGACTGTATGCCTTGAAGCACTGATCCGCTGGCAGCATCCGGATTACGGTCTGGTCATGCCGGATCGATTCATCCAGGTGGCAGAATCCATGGGCATCATTGCCGACATGGGTGCATGGGTTATCGAAACTGCCTGCGAGCAGCTCGCCCGCTGGCATGCAATGGGTTTCACCGACCTTAAAGTTGCGGTCAATCTGTCAGTCCAGCAGTTGCTGGTCAGCGAGCTTGAATCGACCGTCACCAACGCGCTGCTGCGGTGCAACCTTCAGGGGCACCATCTGGAACTGGAGATCACGGAGTCGGTGCTCATGCAGGATCCCGAGCGCTCCATTGAGCGACTCGGCGACCTTCGCCGATTAGGCGTCAGGTTATCAATCGACGATTTTGGTACGGGCTATTCATCGCTGGGTTATCTGCGAGTCTTGCCGGTGCACGCCTTCAAACTTGATCGCAGCTTTGTCCGCGATGTCGGCAAAGGCGGCAAGGATCTGGAGATTTGCGCTACGGCTATAGGGCTGGCGATAAACCTGGGCCTCGAAATTGTTGCCGAAGGTGTTGAAACCGAGGAGCAGATCGAGCAATTGCGAGCCCTTGGCTGCCACCTCTTGCAAGGCTATTTTTTTGCCAGACCGCTCAGCGCCGAGGCGGCCACTGACTTTCTTGTAGCGGAGTTCAAACGTCTGGAGACCGCGTCGTTCGTGCCAACCATTGCAGTAATCTGAGCTACCCACCCCTTCCAGATCAATACCTGAAGGGGCCAGACATCGGCGCGGTCGTTATCGAGAAAGCCCATTCATAAATAATGGCTTATTGACACGTGAACGTCAGTCAGCGCTCGCGGTCCATCTCTCATGCCATTAAAAGGAACGGCTGATAAATGGAGCCATATGCGCGTCAAAAAGGTATCTTCTCGCCCTTTGGTATCTTGCGTTATCCTCCCCGGCCCGCGGCGTAGATGAGCACCAACTTGGCTGACACCACATCCTCTGACGATCTGATCATTTGCGAACATTGCGACTCGCTGTATGAGGCTGTCCCTCTGGAAAAGGGCGAGACAGCATCCTGCGCCCGTTGCGGTGCGGTTCTGGCGCGGGCTCATCGCCTGAGTCTTGAACAATTACTGGCATTGACCATCGCCGCTGCAGTGCTGTTCGTCTTTGCCAATCTGTTCCCGGTGATCAGCATCAGCATGAAGGGCCTGAGTAATGAGGTGACGCTGTGGTCATCGGTGGAGGCGCTGGCTCAGGGCCGCATTACGTTGATCGCGCTGGTTGCCGGGCTGTCGATCATTTTTGCGCCCATGCTGCAGATCATCCTCCTGTTCTGGGTACTGCTCCATGCGCAAAAGGGCCATGTGGCTCCAGGCTTCAAGATGTGCATGCGTGCGCTGGAACATCTGAGGCCGTGGAGCATGCTGGAAGTCTGCATGCTGGGGATTCTGGTCGCCATCGTTAAACTGTCGGGCATGCTCGATGTGCATGCAGGGGTCGGCTTGTGGGCCATGGCCATGCTGATGGTCCTGATCATTCTGATCGCGGGTAAACATACTCGTCGCCTGTGGACCGAATTGGGAGTGCCACGCAAATGAACGGCATCCCCTTTGCCCATGAGCACGGCCTTACGCTTTGTCACATCTGCGGCTACGCTTGCCCGGAAAACACTCACGAATGCCCGCGGTGTGAATCCCCGGTTCATGCCCGCAAACCCAACAGTATCGTTCGCACCTGGGCCTTTTTGATTGCCGGACTCATCTTTTATATTCCGGCCAACGCCCTTCCCGTGATGTACACCACGATGTTTGGCAACAGCAGCCAGAACACCATCATGAGTGGGGTCATCGAGTTTTTCAAAAGTGGCTCGTGGGATATCGCGCTGCTTATCTTCATCGCCAGCGTGGTGGTGCCCAGTATCAAATTCTTTGTCCTCGGGTTGCTGCTTATTACCTGCCAGCGTCGCAGTACGTGGGCCATGCGGGAACGGGCGAAGTTGTATCGTTTCATCGAGTTGATCGGCTACTGGTCGATGCTTGACGTATTGGTGGTGGCCTTGGTGGCCGCCCTTGTGCAGTTTCATGAGCTCAGCACCATCGAGCCCAGAATCGGCATTCTGTTTTTTGGTCTGGTAGTGGTGATGACGATGTTTGCCGCCATGAGTTTCGATCCCCGGCTTATCTGGGACGCAGAGGTTGAAGATGTCTGACAATACCCTCCCCCCTTCTTCATCGGCCCCAAGCCGCCCGGATATCAAACGCAGGCGCCTGCGTGTTTCGCTGGTCTGGCTAGTGCCGATTGTGGCCGCGCTTATCGGGATTTCCATGGCCGTCAATGACTGGATGTCGTTGGGCCCCAAAATCACCGTGAGCTTTCTGACCGCGGAGGGGCTGGACGCCAACAAGACTCAGGTCAAATACAAGAATGTGGTGATCGGCCTGGTCACGGATATCTCACTCAGTGATGACCGGACTCATGTTCTGGCAACTATCGAGCTGAATAACACGGCGGGGCCGTTCACCCGGGAAGACACCAACTTCTGGGTCGTGCGTCCGCGGATCGGCGCTCAAGGCGTATCGGGCGTTGATACGCTATTGTCCGGCGCCTTCATCGGTGCAGACGCTGGCAGGTCAGAAAAAACCAAGTCCGACTTCACCGGGCTGGAAACGCCCCCACCTGTGGCCTTCGGGGAAAAAGGCAAGCGTTTCAAATTGCATACCGACGACCTCGGTTCTCTGGACATAGGCTCGCCGGTCTACTATCGCCGCATTCAGGTCGGACAAGTTGTCTCTTACGAACTGTCCAAGGACGGCAAGGGCGTCGATATACAGATCTTTATCAATTCGCCCAATGATCAGTACATCTCCACCGATACCCGATTCTGGAATGCCAGTGGTGTGGATGTCACCGTGGGCACTGCTGGCCTGAAAATCGATACTCAGTCCGTGGCGTCAATCTTGTCAGGCGGGATCGCCTTCCGCGAGCCGAACTGGAGTCCGGATGCGAAACCCGCAGAGGAAAATGCCGAATTCAAGATATTCGATGATCAGGCGTCCGCCCTCGCCCCTCCCGATGGCGAGCCGAACTACATTCGCCTGCGCTTCAACCAGTCTCTCAGAGGCCTTGCCGTCAATGCGCCGGTGGAATTTCTCGGGGTGAACATCGGTCGCGTAGTGTCCGTCGACCTCGATTACGACCCTGTGTCCCAGACATTTCCAGGCGTAGTCGGCGCGGTGATCTATCCAAAACGTCTTGGCGCTGCACAAGAGAAACTTCAGCAACTGGGCGGCAGCGGCGACGTTGACGAACAATCGGCACGCATCCTCGGGGCATTTGTTGCCCGGGGCCTGCGCGCGCAAATCCGGACGGGCAACCTGCTGACAGGTCAGTTATACATCGCGATGGATTTCGATCCCAAGGCGCCAAAGGTTGTGTTCAATCCTAAAAACCGCCCGCTGGAAATACCTACCGTGCCGGGCAGCTTTGACAAGCTGCAGGAGCAATTGCAAGCCTTCGTCGAGAAAATCAGTAAGTTGCCCCTCGATGATCTGGCGAAGAATCTCAACGGTAGCCTGAGCGAATTGCAGAAAACCCTGAAGACCGTCAACGGCACCGTTTTGCCGGAAATGCGCGGCACGCTGCAACAGGCGCAGAAAACTCTGGGTACTGCTAACGACAGTCTGGCCGAAGACTCTCCGGCACGTCAGCAACTGGGCCAGGCCATGGACGAAGTGCAGCGTACGGCGCGCTCGGTCCGCGTGCTGACCGACTTCCTCAGTCGTCATCCTGAAGCATTGCTTCGTGGCCGCACTGGCGACGCCGCGCCGGGTTCTTACAAGGCCCCTTCATCATCCCGTGCCATCGACCTGGAGCCACAACAATGAGTTTGCGTCTGAAGTTCATAGCCTTGGCAGCCGCGCTGGGACTCAGCGCCTGCTCCTCGACGCCAACCCATTACTACACACTGATCGCGCCCATGGGGACGAATCCACAGCCGGTTGCCAGCCCTGCTCCCTTTCAGTTCGAAATGCTCCCGGTGCTGATGGCGGTTCAGGTTGACCAGCCGCCATTGGTGGTGCGTCAGGGCAATGGCAGCCTCGCGATTCTGGACGCCGAGCGTTGGGGATCGCCGTTGGGTGACGAATTCCATGATGCGCTGACCGGTCAGTTGGAGCGTCGCTTTGGCAGTCGCGACATGGCGGGTCTGCCAAAGAACGCGGCTCAACCCGTCCTGTCACTGCGTACGGATGTACGCCGTTTCGAGTCAGTGCTAAACCAATATGCCCTGATCGATGTTGTCTGGACGCTGGGGTTGCGTAACAACGATGCCAAGCGGCAAAGCCTGACCTGCAGCAGCATCATTCGCGAACCAGCAGGCCAAGGCATGGAAAATCTGGTTATTGCTCACCAACGAGCAGTATCACGGCTGGCGGACAGCATCGCTAAAACCGCCACTACCTGGTCGCAGCACACCAGCACACGCTGCCCTTGATACATTGAACGTCCCTTCGCGGCCCCCTCAGTGGGCCGCTGCTTATGACATCCATTGCGATGCATACTTATTGCCAATACATCTGATTGAAACTATCGTTCAACTAATTCACTCCTTTGGATCCACTTGAGTTTCATTTAGCTGTATTGTTAACATTCTTTCGGTGGAGCAAAACCACCAGACTGTCGTATCCGATTGATTTCGTTATCTTTGCTGTAAATCTGGATGAGTCATATTCACCCCTGACAAATTGCCGCGCCCAGCGCGTGGCAATCCTGATGAATAACTGCTCGGAAAGCCGCCATGACTCACATCGGTCAACGTCTGAAAGAAGAACGCCTGCGCCTTAAACTGTCACAAAGCGCGCTGGGCTCGATTGGCGGTGTTGAAACAAATGCGCAGGGTAACTACGAAAATGGCTTGCGATACCCCAGAGCCGATTATCTGTCCCGAATCGCCAAGGGCGGAGTCGATGTGGCCTATGTCGTGACAGGCCTTCGTTTGCCCCTCGTGAAAGGTGAGTCGGAAGTCAACGAACAGTCCGCGGATCTGCCCGTGCGCGATGGCTTGAACGGCACTGATCGGCTGGACAGCCTGATCGAACGCCTGCAGACCAATCTGCACGGGATCACCACAGACTTGTATCAAATCAGTCGGCTGGCTGACAGCAGCGGTGAATCGGGCAAGGCCGATGGCAGGCATACCCAGCTCGAAAACATCAAGGGCGAGGCCGAAGCCATTGCACTGGCGACTTTACGCCTGATCTTCGTTACCTCGCGTTTGAATTGATCGAATACCCTCATTTGAAGTTACTGTTACAACGATTATTGCGAACAGATATATTCGCTTGTTTATAAGTTACTGCAACGAAGTTACGGATTATTGTCCACTCTTCGAACGCCAGCGATGTGCCTTGCTGGCCTATCCAACATGTTATTGAGCCGCCGTTACCATCGCTCTCAGCAGCACCGCGCAGCCAGCCGCCAGATCTTCGGGTGTCGCGTTTTCGATTTCGTTGTGACTGATGCCGCCTTCGCACGGCACGAAGATCATCCCGGCTGGCCCCAGTTCGGCGATAAAAATAGCATCGTGCCCCGCACCGCTGACGATATCCATATGGCTAAGCCCCAATTGCGCAGCACCCTGGCGGACAGCGTCTACACACAGGCTGTTGAAGTCCAGCGGCGGAAAGTCTGCAGTGGGCGTCAATTGATAGCTCAGGCCGTGTTGAGTACAGGTGCTTTCGATCACTTGCCGCAGCTCGTCAACCATTGCCTGAAGTTTGTCAGCCTGAAGGTGACGGAAATCGATGGTCATCTTCACTTCGCCGGGGATCACGTTACGTGAGCCCGGATGGATGTTCAGACACCCGACGGTGCCACAGGCATGCGGCTGACTCTGCAAAGCAATGCGATTGACCGCACTCACGACCTGCGCCGCCCCGACCAGAGCATCCTTGCGCAGCGACATGGGCGTCGGTCCTGCGTGGGCTTCAACGCCGGTCAGGGTCAGATCGAACCATTTCTGCCCAAGACAGCCCATGACCACGCCGATGGTTTTTTCCTGATCCTCAAGAATGGGGCCTTGTTCAATGTGGGCTTCGAAGTAAGCGCCCACCGGATGGCCGAGCACCGCCCTGCTCCCCGCGTAACCAATACGCTGCAGTTCCTCGCCGACCACCAGGCCTTGCTCGTCCTGTTTGGCCAGGGTCTCGGCCAGATTCAATTGGCCGGCGAACACACCCGAGCCCATCATGCATGGCGGGAAGCGCGAGCCTTCTTCGTTGGTCCAGACCACGACTTCCACAGGCGCGCCGGTTTCCAGCCCTAGATCGTTGAGGGTGCGGATCACTTCCAGTCCGGCCATTACCCCAAAACAACCGTCGAACTTGCCGCCCGTAGGCTGAGTGTCGATATGGCTGCCGGTCATCACCGGTGCACGCTCTGGATTGCGTCCGGGACGCCGGGCAAAGATATTGCCGATCGCATCAACGCTCACCGTACAGCCTGCCTCCTCGCACCATTTGACGAACAGATCCCGGGCCTGCCGATCAAGGTCGGTCAGCGCGAGGCGACAGACGCCGCCCTTGGCCGTAGCGCCGATCTGCGCAAGATCCATCAATGATTGCCAGAGGCGCTGGCTGTTGATCAGCGGAGCGTTGGACGTGAGCAATGTTGTGGAGGTAAACGGGGTGGTCATGATGGTTTCTCCAGTGAGAAGCAATACCCTGGCAGGACCGGCTTCAGCCGGAGGGCGGTACGTCTGATGAAAAGCGTAGATATGAAGGGGCCTCCTCGCGGCTAAAGCCGCTCCTACGGTTACATGCAATTCGTAGGAGCGGCTTTAGCCGCGAGCGCCTTAGTGATTCAGGATGTGTAACCAGCAATCTTCACCGCCAGCTTCACCAGGCTCAGATCACTGCCCACCGGGCCCATCAGTGAGATGCCCAGCGGGGCTCCGTCTTTCATGGTCAGCGGCATGCTCAACTGCGGCGTACGGCACAGTACGGAAATGGCCAGCAAGTGATGGGAAATACGCCGGGTCTCTTCGATCTCTTCATCCCTGGCGCTGAGCAACGGCGCAATATCCGGGACAGTGGGCATCACCAGTACGCGATCACCCAGCAGTTCTTTCCAGTGCGCGGCAAACCGTTCGCGCAACGCACAGGCGTCGTTGTACTGCTCGTCAGTGACTGCCTTTGACCAGGCAAAACGTGCCGCGACATCCGCGCCCAGTGCCAGGCCTTCACGTTCAATCAACTCACCCTGCGCCTGCCAGGCTTCGCGGCCCTGAATATAACGGAACGCCCAATAGGCATCGGTCAACGAAGGCAGCTCACCTTGCAGTTTTTCCAACGGCCCACAGCACTCGGTGATGCGGGCGATGGCCGGTGCCAGGGCATCCAGCGATGCCGCTGGCAACAAGCCGAACAATGCCTCGCTGATCACCATTTTCGGCACATCCGGCAACGGTGCGGGATCCTCACCCAGCAAACACTCACCGACCAGACCGAACACTTTGGCCTCACGGGCAAAATACCCTGCGGTGTCCATGCTTTCACACAGCGCCTGAGTGTTCGCCAGCGACACCCGACCATGACTCGGACGCAGCCCGAAGAGTCCGCAATAGCTGGCCGGGGTCCGCACCGAGCCGCCGGTGTCGCTGCCCATGGCGAAATCACACAAGTTGTTGGAAACCGCCGATGCCGAACCAGATGACGAGCCGCCCGGAATCCGGTCATGGGCTGCGCCATTGCGTGGTGTGCCGTAGTGGGCGTTTTTGCCACTCATCGAGTAAGCCATTTCATTGGTGTGCGCCTTGCCCACCAGCTCGGCACCCGCGTCGAGCAGACGCTGGATGGTCGGCGCAGTCAGGGTCTTGATCCCGGACATGGCCAGCACATGGGGATTACCGCCACCGGTTGGATAACCCGCTACGTCAAACAGGTCTTTGGCGGCAAACGTGTAACCCGCCAAAGGGCCGCTGGCTGCTCGGGGCACGTCAACGTGGGGATAAGGCATGAAAGCAAACGCAGAATCGGTCATGTCATGGACTCACAAAGTGTATGAACGGGGGCCTCACTCCAGTGATGGCAGCTCACGGAGTGCTCGGCAAAAATAGTCTCGATAGCCGGGACTTCGCTGCGACAGATATCCGTAGCGCGCGGGCAGCGTGGGGCAAAGGCGCACCCTGCCGGCAGATTGGCCAGATCAGGAGGCGCACCGGGAATGCTGATCAGGCGTTCGCCTTTGCGCAGACCGTCTTTGGGGCGCGTGCCGAGCAAAACCTGGGTATAGGGGTGCCGTGGGTTTTCAAGCAATTCGGCCAGAGGTGCCTGCTCGACGATGCGCCCGCCATACATCACCGCCACCCGGTCAGCGACCTCAACGGCAGCGCCAATGTCGTGGGTCACGAAGATGATCGACAGGCCCAGTGCCTGTTGCAATTCGCGCAGCAGGATCAGAATCTGGATCTGCACCGTGGCGTCCAGCGCTGTGGTCGGCTCGTCCGCGAGTAAAATCTGCGGCTTGCAGGCAAGCGCCAACGCGATCATCGCCCGCTGGCGCATACCGCCAGACATCTCGTGGGGGTACGCATCCAGACGCTGCTCGGGGCTGGGAATGCGCACACTGCGCAAGGCATCAAGTGCCGCCGAGCGGGCTTCAGATTTAGACATCTGCCGATGACGCCGTAGCGCTTCAACGATCTGCTGGCCAATGGTGTAAACCGGATCAAGCGCCAGCAGCGGTTCCTGAAAAATCATTGAAGCCACCGGCCCGCGCAACGCTTGCAACTGGCTGCGGGACAGTTTCATCAGGTTCTGCCCGGCGATATCGATCTGTCCCTCGATGGTGGTCGAGCGCTCGGAATGCAGGCGCATCAGGGCGCGCAAGGTGACGCTCTTGCCCGAACCGGATTCACCGATCAGCGCCAGAACTTCACCCTTGGCCACTTCCAGGCTGACGCCATTGACCGCTGATAACGTCTGTCCACCTCGCTTGAAACGGACCTTGAGGTCACGCACGGCAACCATGGGTTGTTCGCTCATGCCAGTGCTCCTCTGTGAATCAGCTGCGCCGACGGACTGCGACTGTGCCCTGCCCCCGGCTGAACCATCAGGCATGCCGCCTGATGATCTGCTCCGGTCTCCGTCAGCACCGGAGCGGTCTGCGCGCAAATCGCTTCTGCGTGTGGGCAGCGCGTGTGAAAACGACAGCCTGACGGCGGATCGATCGGGCTGGGCGGATCACCGGACAATGGCGATATCAGCGTGCGATGGGCCGGATCCATTGAAGGCATGGACGTCAGCAACGCCTGGGTGTACGGGTGCTGGGCGTCCGAGAACAAGGCTTCTGCGGGGCCGATCTCAACGATCTCCCCCAGGTACATGACCATGATCCGGTCGGATAAATAGCGCACCACATGCAAGTCGTGACTGATGAACACGTAGGTGAGTTGCAGGCTGTCCTTGAGGTCCAGCAACAGGTTCAGGACCTGCGCCTCAACGGACTTGTCCAGCGCCGAGACGGCTTCATCGAGGATCACCAGACGCGGGTCCACCGCCAGTGCCCTGGCAATATTTACCCGCTGACGCTGCCCGCCGGAAAGCTCATGGGCGTAGCGACCGGCAAAGCGCGTCGGTTCCAGTCCGACCCGGCCTAACAGGTCTCGGGCACGAAGCAGTGAGTCCTTCTGGCTGACGCCGTGTACGGACGGACCGAACGCTACGGATTGTTCCATGGTCAGGCGCGGGTTCAGCGACGAGTAGCTGTCCTGAAAAACCATCTGCACCTGACGCCGGTAGTCACGCAACGGCAGTTGAAGCCCGCCGACGCTCATGGCATCGAAGACCAGTTCGCCACTGTCGTGCTCAATCAACTGCATTAACAACCGCGCCGTGGTGGACTTGCCGCAGCCGGACTCACCAACCACCCCGAGGGTTTCGCCCTTGTGGACGACAAAGTTGATGCCATCCACGGCACGAACCACGCTGCGTTTGCCCAACGCACCTTTGACCGGGAAGTGCTTGACCAGATTTTCCATTTTCAGCAGTGGCTGCGCTGGACCGCCGATATCGCGCTTGGTCATCGTCAGCTCCTGATTGCCATGGCCGCCCGCAACCGATCGGCGAGCACGTTGAAAGAGATCGAGGTGATGAAAATCATCGCTCCCGGCAAGGCCGAAACCAGTGGCTGGGTGTAGATCGCGGTGCGCAGGGTATTGAGCATCAGGCCCCACTCGGGCTCGGGCGGCGTGACACCCAGCCCGAGAAACGACAGTCCCGAAGCGAGGATCATCGACACCGAAATCAGTCCCGTGGTGAACACGAAGATCGGTCCCAGCACATTGCCCAACACCTGAGTGCGAATAATCGTGAATGAACCCGCCCCCGAGGCACGCGCCGCTTCGATGTAATCCCGGTTGCGCACCTGAGTGGTGACGCTCTCAGCGATCCGCGCCACTTGCGGCACGAACACCAGTGTCAGTGACAGCAAGGCATTGTTGACCCCAGCCCCCAACGCTCCCGAGAAAGCGATCGCCAGCAGCACCGACGGGAATGCATAGAACACATCCACGGTGCGCATGATCAGGCTGTTCAGCCAGCCACCGAAGTAACCGGCAATTACCCCGATCGCACCACCGATGAAAAAGGCGAAGATCACCGGCGTGATGCCCATGAACAACGACAAGCGCGCACCCAGCATGAGGCGCGAGAGCAGATCACGGCCCAGTTCATCGGTGCCCAGAGGAAAGCCTTCGGTGCCGATTGGCTTCAGGCGTTTGAACATGGAGGTGGTAAACGCATCCCCTGGAACGATCCATGGCCCGAACACGGCCAGCAGCAGCAACACGAAAATGATCGTGCCCACGAACAACGCCACCGGATCGCGGCGCACGCGACCAAACACTTCACTCCAGTAGCCCGGCGAGCTTTCGACGGGAGCAATGACCGGCGCGGCCGGTCGCAATATCGACAGGTTCATGCTCAGCCCCTTTTGATACGTGGATCGAGCAACGTCTGCAGGATGTCCACCAGCAGATTGAGTGCCACGAAAAACAAGGCCAGGACCCAGATCGTGCCCTGCAGCAACGGCAAGTCGCGCTGAAAGATCGCGGAGTTGAGCAACAAGCCGGTGCCGGGCCAGGCGAACACGGTCTCCACCAGAATAGAGCCGCCCATCAAGTAACCAATCTGCAAGCCCATCACCGCCATCGCGGTAGGCGCTGCGTTCTTCACTACGTGACGGAACAGGCCCCACTCACTCAGGCCCTTGGCGCGCAAGCCGATGATGAATTCCTGAGCGAGGGTTTCCGCTACCTGAGCGCGCACGGTGCGGGCGATGATTCCGGTGGGGATGACCGACAAGGTAATCGCCGGGAGAATCATGAACTGCAAATGCGCCCAGTCCCATGCCCACGCGGCCTGCCCCAGCGGCCCGCCGCCGGTCGCGGGCAGCCAGCCCAATTGTGAAGAGAAGATGATCACCATCAACATGCCGAGCCAGTAATGCGGAACGCTGACGCCCACCGCAGAAATGGCCGATGCCACTCGATCAAGCCAGCTGTCCTGAAAATAACCGCCCACGAAGCCAAACAGGCTGCCAAGGACGAAGCCAATCAGGGTCGCCAGCAATGCCAGCCGCAAGGAGTAACCCACGGCGCCAATGACTTCAGCAGTGACCGGGCGGCCGCTGGCAATGGACATTCCGAGATCACCCTGAACCGCATGCCATAGCCACAGGCCAAACTGCACCGGCAGCGGTTTGTCGAAACCATAAGCCTGGATCAACTGCGTACGCAGTGCCTCGGATGCATCCGGTGGCATCACCGAAACCAGCGGATCGCCAGGAGCCATTTGCACGAGCATGAAACACACCAGCGCCACGCCCAGCAAAATAGGCGTCGCCAGTAGAATGCGACGCAAGATATAGGAAAGCATAAGGTCGCCTCACACGGTTTTTATGTGGGAGCAGAGCTTGCTCGCGATAAGGCTGGATGCGATTTCGCTTTAGATCGCGTCCAGCCTTATCGCGGGCAAGCACCGCTCCTACAGGTTCTGCGCAATCCTGTAGGACCGGCTGAAGGTCTCAGGCTTCTCAGTCCTGTTTGGAGACCAGCGTCAGGTCGATGAACCAGCTCTGCGCCGGGACCACGCCTTTGATTTTTGGCGAAATGGCGCGTGGTCCTACGTCGTGCGCCACGTACAGGAACGGAGCCTCATCAACGATGGCCGCGTTGAGCTTGCCAGCGGCTTCATCCAGCGCCTTGGGATCGAAGGAATTGCGCACCGTGGTGATCAACTTCTCGACTTCCGGGTTGGCGAAATACCCCCAGTTATTGGAGACCGGCGGGAATGCCTTCTCGCTGGCGAAGCGCACCATGCCGAAGTACGGGTCCATGACCGCCGCGCTGACGTTGATCGCATTGGCGCCTTGCGCCGCAGGATCCTTGGCCCCCAAACGCCAGCCACTGAACAGGGTGTTCCACTCCGTCACCGCGATTTCTACGTCGAAGTAACAGCCCTTGAGGCTCTGCTGAATGTATTCGTTCATGGGCAATGGCTGCATTTGCCCCGACCCGGATGCCGAGGTCAGCACCTTGACCTTGATCGGTTTCGTCTTGCTGTAGCCCGCCTCGGTCATGAGTTTCTGCGCGGCTTCCTGATCGTATTTGATCTTGAAGGACGGGTTGCCGTACCACGGCGAATCCTTCTCGTACGTGCCGGTGGCTTCCTGCATATAGCCGCCCAGATAAGCCTTCAGCTCACTGCGGTCCAGACACAGGTTGGCAGCCTGACGCACACGCTTGTCCAGCCAGGGCGAACCCGGCGCGAAGGAGAACTGCCATGGCCACAGGTGCGGCTGAGCGTTCGAGTAAATCTTGAAATCCTTGCTTTTGATCTGGTCCATGGCGTCCGGCGCCGGTGCTTCAATCCAGTCCACCTGGCCGGACAACAGCGCCGCGGTACGAGCGTTGGCTTCTGGCAACGGGATCAACTCGACGCGATCAACCTTGGGCACACGCTTGGGATCCCAATAATCCGGGTTCTTGTCCAGCACCAGAACCTGACGCGGCACCATACGGTTCATCTTGAACGGACCGGTGCCCGAAGAGTGGCTGGCGAACGCGGTCCAGGCTTGCTTGGAACGCTCGGCGGGATCCGTTGTAGTGGCTGGCACAGCATCGAAATCCTTCTGCCAGGCCACGGGCGAAGCCATGAACAGGTTGGTCAGGTTGTACGGCAGCACTGCATCCGGCTCGCTGGTGGTCAGCTCGACGGTCAGATCATCGATCTTCTTCGCGCTGCGCAGGGTCGGCATGCGGGATACGGTCACGCCAATCTGCCCAGGGGCATATTGCGGGGCCTGTTTATCGAGGACCTTATTGACGTTCCACACCACTGCATCAGCGTTGAAAGCCGAGCCATCGTGGAACTTGACGCCGGGGCGCAGCTTGAAGATCCACTTGGTGTGATCATCAGGATTGACCGCCCACTCGGTGGCAAGCCCCGGCACCAAGGCGCTGGGCTTCTCGCTCTGGGACAGATCCCACTCAACCAGCGAGTCAAAAAGAGTGATCCCGGTAAAACGGTTGCCTTCATACCCCTGATCCGGCTGACCATGAGTCAGCGGAATGTCCGCTGCAGTCATGGCAATCCGCAAGGTGCTATCGGCCATCGCGGCCAGAGGCGACAAGGCACCGATCGCTACCGAGCAGGCCAGTGCCAGTCGGGTAAAACTACGTGCGCGGGTTACTGAAGCGTGCGTCATGGCGAGTTTCCCATCAGTCCAGGTAAGGAGAGCTGACAGGTGCAACGCAATGGGCATACCAACTTTTTTATCTGGAAATCCTTTCCAGCGAGCCCTGCATGGAAAGTCGAGTATTTTCAGCCAGTTACAACACATTAAAAATCGCTGGAAAATTCTACCCAAACGTTTGGGTAGTGTTGCGCGGCGGTTCATGCAATCTTTTGGTACGCAGCGCTCCATGCTGGCGCAACTGCCCTGATCCCATGACGGCACAGGCCAGGCCGCGCAGAACCGTCGGCGAAATACGCGTTATGAGGCCCGCTCCATGAACAGACGTCCCGCCACACTTCGCGGTATTGCCCAGCAGCTCAACGTGCATGTCTCGACGGTCTCACGGGTGCTCAACGGCACCCTTGACCATGCAGGCAGGGCCGCGTCCAAAGACACTATTGAACGCATTCGCGCCCTCGCTGCCAGCCTTGATTACCAACCCAACACCCACGCCCGCACCCTGAAAACCCGGCACAGCCGCGAGATAGCGATTCTGGTTCCCAGGCTTTCCGACCTCGTACTGGCCACGGTCTATGAAGGCATCGACGAAACCGCCAGCGCGCGACGCTATACCTCATTCGTTGCCAACACCTTCGACCGTCCGGAACGCCAACGGGAACTGGCAGAGCGTGCCCTGGCGCGCAATGTCGAAGGTTTGATCATCAGCGATGTGCACTGCACTCCGGCGCCCGGGTTTCTAGAGGAACTGGCGGAACGGCAGGTGCCCTTCGTGCTGGTCAGCCGCCGACGCGGTCAGCATTGCTCGGTCACGTCGGACGACGAAATGGGTGGTCGTCTCGCTGCCGAACATTTATTTGCGCAGGGTCATACGAGAGTTGCAGTGATCGCCGGTGAAGTGCACAGCAGCAACTCCAGCGAACGCACTGCCAGCTTCGTCGAGTATTACCGCGAGCGCGGCATCGACATTGCGCGTGAGTACATCATCCCCGGCCAGTTCGACAGCCAGGTCGGTTTCAGTACCGGCGAATATTTGCTAAGCCTGGAACACCCGCCGACGGCGATTTTTGCCGTCAACGATTTCCTGGCCATCGGCTTGTTCGGTGCCCTGCGCAATCGCGGCCTGGTGGCCGGACGGGACATTGCTGTCATCGGCTACAACGACACGCCACTCGCCGCTCACCTGCAACTCACCAGCATCAGCACCAGCATGCACGCCCAGGGCGTACGTGCGGTTGAGACCCTGATGCAACGAATTGCGGGTGAACCGGTGCAGTCACATCGGTTCCCGGCAGTGCTGATCGTGCGTGACAGCAGTTGTTGCAAGCCACTGAATTGAAACACTTCTCTCATTAAAAAATATGCAAACTGCTGGATTGAAATGCATTTTTGTAGGAGCTGCCGAAGGCTGCGAAGCATTTATCCTGACACACCGCGATCGCAGCCTTCGGCAGCTCCTACAGGTCCTGTGTTTGCTGCACAACGCCTGTAAGGACCAGTCTTCCAACTCACGCAGCAACCTGGCGCGCCGTTAGCGTCACCCAATACCGCGTGCGGGTTTGTACTTGCAATGGCAGGCTGGCGGCGGGCAGGAACAGAATCTTGTCAGTGTCATCGAGGCGGAAGGTGCCGGTGACCTTCAGCGACTCCAGTGCAGGCTCCCAACGCAGAATGCCCGGACGATACTGTAGGAGTGAGCTTGCTCGCGATAGCGGTCTGCAAGCTGAAGACTCTTTGACTGACAAAACTGGATTGAAATGCATTTTTTGTAGGAGCTGCCGAAGGCTGCGAAGCATTTATCCTGACACACCGCGATCGCAGCCTTCGGCAGCTCCTACAGGTCCTGTGTTTGCTGCACAACGCCTGTAAGGACCTGTCTTCCAACTCACGCAACAACCTGGCGCGCGGTTAGCGTCACCCAATACCGCGTCCGGGTTTGTACTTGCAGGGGCAGGCTGGCGGCGAGCAGGAACAGAATCTTGTCAGTGTCATCGAGGCGGAAGGTGCCGGTGACCTTCAGCGACTCCAGTGCAGGCTCCCAACGCAGAATGCCCGGACGATAGCGACTGAGCTCCTCCAGAAAACGGCCCAGCGGCTGATTTTCAACACTGACCACGCCCTGACGCCAACCCGGTTGACGGGTATCAAAAGGCTGCACAGATGTAATTGATTCGGCGCTCATGGTGGCGCGCTGGCCCGCCTGCAATCTCACCGAGTGCCCCTGATGCGGGGTGAGTTCCACCGTACCGCGCCACACAGAAACCTGACAGCTCTGCCCGTACTGACGGATACACAACTCCGCACCTACGGCCAACACCTGCCCTTGAGCGGTATTGATGGTCATCGCCGGGACGTTGTTGGCGAGGTTCAGCGCCATCTCGCCCTCGATCAGCGACAGCAAACGCCTGCCCTGCTCCAGATCCAGATCCATGTCTAACGCTGAGGCCGTGTCCAGCTGCAGTAAACTGCCATCCGGCAAACGCAGATCACGGCGCTCGCCCGAGGCAGTACGCAGATCGGCCCGCCAGGCAGCGACCGGTGCCTGCTGGGCGAGCATCCACCCCGCAGGCAGTAGCGCGGCAACGATCAGGGCGCGTTTGAGCACCGCGCGACGCCCCGAATCCGGTCGGTCCAGACTGGCCATCGCCAACTCAGGGGGCAGCCCGGCAAACCGCTGGCGCAGGCCTTGGGCTTTTTGCCAGGTCTGTTCGTGATGAGTGGACTGCTCACGCCAACGCTGCAAGCGCGCCCGGTCCTCGGCATTGGCGCTGCCGGATTCCAGCAGGACGAGGAAGTCCGCTGCGTCTTCGGCAATCTGCCGGGACGGCACCGCGCCGCTCATAGCTCAACCATCAGGCAATGGGTGTAAGCCTGAGCCATATAGCGTTTTACCGTTCGCTCGCAGACCTGCAAGCGCTCCGCAATCTGTGCGTAATTGAGACCTTCCAGTTGCGCCCAGAGAAACGCACGGCGCACCGGCAACGGCAGCGCGTCGAGCAGTTCATCCAGTGCCTGCAGGGTTTCCAGCAAGACCCAGCGCTGCTCGGGTGAGGGAATCACGTGTTCAGGCAGCGTCGCCAGCGCCTGGAGGTAGGCCTGCTCGACGCTGCGACGCTGGTAATGGTTGATCAGCAAGCGCTTGCCCACCGTCAACAGGTAGGCCCGTGGCTCACGCAATGAGCTCAGTGGTTCGCTGTGCTGGCTGGCCAGTACCTTGACGAACGTATCCTGACTCAAATCGGCAGCATCCCATGCATTGCCAAGGCGACCGCGCAGCCAGCTTTCCAGCCAACTGCGATGATCGCGGTAGAAACTTTCCAGGGTGGGCTCCAACGGCCCCGCTGCTTCCCTCATCGTCAACCGCTCACTGTGAGTCACTACTTAAAATGAGAATCATTCTAAGTAGTTCAGGCGGGAGCGCCAACTTTATTTGTTGAGTTTGCGGTGTGTGCCTGGTTTTGCGGCGCCCAAATCGCGGGCAGGCACCGCTCCCACATTAGATCGCACTCCCCCTGTGGGAGCGGTGCTTGGTCTGGGCCGCATCCGGACGATTCAGGCGCTAAAAATATTTCCTGAAATGACCTCTCAAGAAGTCCACCCGACACCTCAGCGCCGCTTCATCCGGTCAATGATCACCGCCAGCAACAGGATCGATCCGCGGATCACGTACTGATAAAACGTATCGATATTCTTCAGGTTCATCGCATTCTCGATGATTGCCAGAATCAACACCCCGGCAATAACATGGCGGATCATGCCAATCCCGCCGCTCAGCGACACCCCGCCCAGCACGCAAGCGGAAATTACCGTCAGCTCAAAGCCCTGTCCGATCATTGGCTGACCAGACGTCATCCGCGACGCCAACACCACGCCCGCCAGCGCACCGATCAAACCATGCACCGCAAAGATAATAATCTTGGTGCGATCCACATGCACACCGGCCAGCAACGCCGCTTCCTGGTTGCCGCCGATCGCAAGGGAATTACGGCCGTAAGTTGTGTAATTCAACAACCAGCCAAAAAATGCAAAACACACGATGGTGATCAGAATAGGCACCGGAACACCGTACAGCTGGCCGTTACCGAACACGAAGAAGTCTTCGTTGGAAACGCCCACCGCCTTGCCGTTGGAGAAAATGTAAGCAAGGCCACGAACAATCTGCATCGTCGCTAACGTCGCAATCAGCGCGTTGATGCGCAGCTTGGCAATCACAATGCCGTTGATCAGCCCTACCACCAGGCCCATGGCCAGCGCGGCGGAGATACCGAGAAACAGGCTGTCCGTATCGCGAATCACGATCCCGGCAATCACCCCCGAGCAAGCCAGCACCGAGCCCACCGACAGGTCGAAATGCCCGGATGCCAGGCAAAACAACATCGTGCAGGCAGCGATGCCCACGGTGGAAATTGCCAGCCCCAGACCACGCATGTTCAGGGGTGACATGAAGTTGTCGATGAGGAGTGTGCAGAGCACAAAGATGCCCACGGCGGCCATCAGCATCGCCCAGTCATCAATGAAACGACGCACGTTAAGGCCCTGACGTGGAGCCGTCAGACTGGATTCGGTAGACATACGCACCTCTTTCTTGTTTTTCATTCTTGTTTTTCTGCTTGTGCTTCACGTAGCGGGTCCGTGTCAGACACGGGTTCGCGGCAATGCCAGTTGCAACAGACGCGCTTCATTCGCTTCATCGCGATTCAGCTCGCCGGTGATCGCGCCTTCGCTCATGACCAGAATCCGGTCGGCAATACCCATGACTTCCATCAAGTCACTGGACACCACAATCACCGCAATACCGTCGGCCGCCAGGTTATGGATGATCTGGTAAATCTCGGACTTGGCGCCGATATCGATGCCTCGCGTCGGCTCATCCAGCAGCAGGACTTTCATGGGCATCGACAGCCAGCGACCGAGAATCGCCTTCTGTTGATTGCCCCCGGAGAGAAACAGCATCTGCTGATCCGGCGAAGGCGTTTTGACGTTCATCGCCTGAATCTGGTGTTTGGCGTTGCTCTTCTCCCAGCGGCCCTGAATCAGGCAGCCCATCGTCACGTGGCGTGGACGCGCACCAATGTTGATGTTTTCGGCAACGCTGGAGAGCGGCACGATGCCTTCTTTCTTGCGGTCTTCTGGGCATAGCAGGATTCCGGCGGCAATCGCATCACGAGGGGAACGCAGTTCGAGGTTCTTGCCGTCGATCTGCAACGTGCCGGACTTGCTGCGCGTCAGGCCCGACAACATGCGGAACATCTCGGTACGACCAGCCCCCACCAATCCAAAGAAGCCCAGCACTTCGCCTTTTTGCACGGCGAACGTCACCGGTTCCTGCAAACCCGGCCCAAGCAATCCAGTGACCCGCAAGCCGGGCCCCTGATGCTCTCTTGGCCGATAGTTGTAGATGTCCTGAATATCGCGACCGACCATGCAGGTCACCAACCGGTCGTGGTCCAGCTCAGCCATATCTTCGAAGGTGCGCACGAAGCGCCCGTCCTTGAACACCGTCACCGCGTCGCAAACCCGGAAGATTTCTTCCATGCGATGGGACACATAAAGGATCACCCGGCCTTCGTCCCGCAGCTTGACGATGATTGCCATCAAGCGATCGATTTCCCGCGCCGAAAGGCTGCTGGTCGGTTCATCGAACGCAATGACATGGGCGTTACGTGACATGGCCTTGGCGATTTCCACCAGTTGCCGTTGGCCAAGAGACAAGTCGCCAAGCCGGGTCGACGGATCAATCTCGTCGGCCAGCCCTTTGAGCAGCTCCCGCGCCTGACGCAACATGGCGCGGCGGTTCACCATGCCCCAGCGGCTTGGCATGTGGCCCAGCAGCAGGTTCTCGGCGACAGACATCTCAGGTACCAGTTGCAGTTCCTGGTGAATGACTGCGACACCTGCGGCAATGCTGTCGGCGGTGGATTTGAAGGTGTACGCCTGGTCACCGATCGACAAGTTGCCGCTGCTCGGCTGATAAGAGCCGCCCAGTATTTTCAGGAGCGTGGACTTGCCCGCTCCGTTCTCGCCCATCAGCGCATGAACGCTGCCGGGACGTGCTTCAAAGTTAATCTCCGACAGTGCGCGCACGCCGGGAAAGGTCTTGCCGATGCCGTTAAAGCGCAGGCTGCCTGCGGGTACAGGCTGTGAGGCGGATTTGACAGTAGCTTGCGATTGCATGAAACCTCCCATTATCAGGATCGAACACCATTCCTGTAGGAGCTAGCTTGCTTGCGATGGCGCCGGGTCAGGCGATAATTTATTCGCTGATTTACCGCCATCGCGAGCAAGCTCACTCCTACAGAGGTCCCGGGCTGCGAAACCGTGTTGCACGAGAAACGCAGAGCGCGAACCTCAGGCCGTCTTTACTTCCAGAGACCAATCTTGGTCAGTACTTCCTGGAAGTTCGCCCGGGTAATCAGTGTCACGTCATCCATCGCAGTGTATTTAGGAGGTTCTTCGCCGGTGGTCACCCACTTGTACATCTGCAGCGCAGTGTTGTAGCCCTCTTTATCCGGGCTTGGCAGCATCGAACCGAAGAAGCCGCTTTCCTTCTTCTTCAATTCATCGATGGCGTCAGTGCCGTTGATACCAATGCCGATCACATTGGCAGGCTTGAAGCCCGCGCCGGCCGTTGCACGCACACCACCCAGAACGGTGTTGTCGTTCATGCCGCCGATGATCAGGTTCTTCGCTGCGGCAGGCAGCTTAGGCAATGCCGAGTTGGTGGACTCCATGCTGCCGGGTACATCGAGGGTCTTTTGCGCAGTGAAGAGGATGTGGTCTTCCGGGAAGCCCGCTTTCTTCAATGCATCTACCGAACCGTCGGTACGCTTCTTGCCGGTATCGAGTTCGTTGTAGGTGTTGATAATGGCGTAGGTTTCTTTCCAGTCCCAGTTACGATTCTTCGCTTCGGCGGCCATGGCTTCGCCCTGTTTCTGGCCGACTTCGAACGCGGCCATGCCCAGGTACGGGACGTCTTCCATGAACTTGCCACTGGCGTCGACAAATCGATCATCCACGGCCATGACTTTCAGGCCGTTGGCTTTGGCCTTGGCAACAATGGCAGGGCCAAGGGATACGTCGGGTGGGCAGATGACGAAGCCTTTGGCACCGTTGGCGGCCAGGCTATCGATAGCGGAAAGGGTCTTTTCACCGTCAGGTACGGCAATTTTGATCACTTCAAAACCATGGTCCTTGCCAGCTTTCTCAGCAAAGGCCCATTCGGTTTGAAACCACGGCTCTTCGGCCTGTTTGACGAGGAAGCCGATTTTGACTTTGTCAGCGGCAGATACACCACCCGACAGACCCAGCACAGCAGTGGCAACAGCGGCACAGCAAAGGGAACGGATCCCATGACGACTCAACATAGCTAACTCCTTATTTTTATTGAATAGCTACAGCGTCCAGCGATGAGTTGTGTTGAGGTCATCCGCACCCGAAGGGAATCTGGATCGACATCAAAACAAGAACAAAACAGTCATATCATATTATCAATGACCGGAATGTAACCTAGTGTCACGCATGCTAAAGCACTAACATGGAACGCTCCTTTTCAGTTAATGAAACCAGCCTTGGACCCACCAACGGTCAGCCCGCAAAACGCGTCGACGGCAAACCCTGAATGCCAACATCCGTCGCCAACAGTGCACCGTCGAATTGACCATGAGCGTCGCCCGGCTCCGCGCTGGTGACATACAGTGTGGTCATGTCCGGACCGCCAAACACGCAACTGGTGGGATGACTGACTGGCAGTTCGACGATCCGGTCAACGCTGCCGTCCGGCGCAAAGCGGATCAGGCAGCTACCACCCCAACGGGCGTTCCACACGTAGCCTTCGACGTCCATCGCCGAGCCGTCCGGCACGCCGCGAGCATGTTCGGCGGCCCAGATCGAGCGCGATGCAAGCTCTCCATTGGCAAGAATCGGGTAGCGATAGATCACGCCATCAAGACTGTCCGCGCTGTAGAGCTCATCGCTCCTGGAATTCCATAACAGGGTGTTGACGATGCCCTGGCCTTCAAGCAAAGGCGTGACTGCGCCATCGGCGTCAATTCTGAACAAACCGCCGGAGCGTCGGGTGATCGGCAGATCGCCGCCCTCCTCGTCGAGATTGTTTTGCATGGTGCCCAGCCACAAGCGACCTTGAGCATCGCAACGGGCTTCATTGGCGCGATTACCGACAACCGGGTCGGCATTGCACAACAGCGTCAGGTTTGGCGTGTAGCCAGGAGAATCCAGATCAAGACGGTAGACGCCGCTGGCCAATGTCACCAGTGCGTCGCCCCCGCGAGTGGGAATGAACGACGAGACAGGCTCGGGCAGATGCCATTGCTGATACTGCTCTTCGAACAGGCGGCAAGCCAGTCGGGCCGCGATGTCGACCCAGTACAGGGTCTGGGTCTCTGCATCCCAGAACGAGCCTTCGCCCAGCATGAAACGGTGCGCTGAAACAGGCAGCCATTGCATATGAAAATGTCCTTTGTTCTTGTTTTTTTAGGTGCTTCTTATAGGTGCTTCAGGGTGTTCGGTTATCAGTACAACGTTAGTCGGTGAAGCTGTTTGACGCCAAAGCCTGGCGGGCAAACGATTCGGCAATGACCCCGGCAGCCTGCTCGATCAAGGTCATGCAAGCCCACACGCCCCGCGCCGCATCACGACTGGCAATCGCGTCGGCGAGATCCTTGTGCAGTGGCAAGGTTTTACCCAATTCGCCCGGCACCGCCGACGACACCTCGAACGACACCGCCAACAAGGCACCCAGTGCAGGCAGCATTTGCTCAATGAACCGGTTATGGCTGGCCGCCAGAACCGCTTCATGGAAGCGTCGGTCGGCCAGGTTGTAGTCGCCCATGTCCGCCACCGATTCTGCCAATGCTGCATACGCCAACTGAATCTCGCTGATCTGCTCGGCGCTGGCCCGCTCGCACGCCCAACGTACTGCCATGGGCTCGATGGTCCTGCGCAAATCCAGCAAATCCTTCACAAAATCTTCTGGCAATCCCTTGCGTGCCAGCCAGCTCACAACCTGCGGGTCGAACAGATTCCAGCTACGCAACGGCAAAACCCGGGTGCCCACCTTGGGCCCTACTTCCAGCAGGCCCTTGGCAACCAGGGTTTTGATCGCCTCGCGGATCACCGTACGGCTGACGCCTAACTCTTCAGCCAATACCGCTTCGACTTTCAACACCTGACCCGGCCGCACATTGCCCGCCGCGATCCACGCCCCCAGCCAATCGACTGTGGACGCATGAAAATTACTACTCATGTGCTGCGCCTCACCACGCGGTCATTCCCGCGACCTGAGGCTAATCATCACATGATTGGCTGTCAAACCTGCCTATGGTGTTGCCCGTAGGAGCTGCCGAGGGCTGCGATGGCTCTAATACTGGGGAAACGCCAAATCGCAGCCTTCGGCAGCTCCTACAAAATCGATGCGACCATCAAATAGTATTACGATTAAATTTTCAAGTGACGTTTTATCGGCTATAAATCCTGATAACACTCTTTTACAGGATGAATAGTCAGACCAATAAACCTTCCCGAGCAAGAATCCGACCTGTATCGAAGGTTCGGTGCAGCCCACTACAACAACAAAAAAGGTACATTCAATGAAACCCTCTTCACTGCTCAGCAGCTTCGGACTGTCCTTGATGATCGCCACCCTCACGGCCAACGCCGCCAGCCTTACCAATGAACACAGCGCCTTTGGCAAAACAGCCGATGGCACTGCCGTCGAAAAGTACACCCTGCGCAACAGCCATGGCGTGGAAGCCAACATCATTACCTACGGCGCGACCCTGCAATCGCTGCTCCTGCCGGACAAGAACGGCAAGGTTGAGGATGTGGTCCTCGGTTTCGATGATGTGAAAGGTTATCAGGACAACGGCACCGTCTATTTCGGCGCAACCATTGGCCGTTTCGGCAACCGTTTGGCCGATGGCAAATTCAGCCTGGATGGCAAGACCTATCAGGTGCCGCAAAACGACAAGACCAATGCCCTGCACGGTGGCACTCAGGGTTTTGACAAGCGGGTATGGAAAGCTGAACCCAGCAATGAAAACGGCTGGGTGGGCGTCAAGCTGACCTATGTGTCGCCGGATGGCGAGATGGGGTTCCCCGGAGAGCTGAAAACCGAGGTGACCTACAGCCTCAACGAGAAGAACGAGCTGCGCATCCACTACAACGCCACCACCAACAAGCCCACCGTGCTCAACCTGACCAATCACAGTTACTTCAACCTCGCGGGCGCGGGTAACGGTGATGTGCTCAAGCAAGTCGCTACCCTTCACGCTTCGCATTACACGCCGGTCAACGAGAAGCTGATCCCCACCGGCGAACTTCCAGCGGTCAAAGGCACACCCATGGACTTCCTGACGCCTACAGCCATCGGCAAGAACATCAAGGCGGACCATCAGCAATTGAAATACGCCGAGCCGAAACAAGGCGGGTTTGATTTCAACTGGGTGCTGGACACTAAAGGCGACGTCAGCAAACTGGCTGCCGAAGTCAGCGACCCGCAATCCGGTCGGCGCCTGCAGTTGTTCACCAGCGAGCCTGGCGTGCAGCTGTATACCGGCAACTTCCTGGACGGCAGCATCCATGGCAAAGGCGGCAAGGTCTACCCGCACTGGGGCGCCTTCACCCTGGAAACCCAGCACTACCCGGACGCGCCGAACCAGCCGAAATTCCAGAGCACCCGACTGGATCCGGGCAAGGCGTATACCCAGACGACCGTGTTTAAGTTTTCAGCACACTAAAAGTTCAAGGTACCACGCTGTCTCGCGGTGACCGATGGACCTGTAGGAGCTGCCGAAGGCTGCGATAGCGGTGTGTCAGGATGAATGCTTCGCAGCCTTCGGCAGCTCCTACAGAAAATGCATTTCAATAGGGTTATTTACCCCGCATCGCCGCCACCAACTGATCAACGTTGTACTTGAACATCTTCACATAGCTGGCCGCCGGCCCATTGGCTGGCGACAGCGCTTCCACATATAACTCGCCACCGGGCTTGGCACCGCTGGCATCGGCGATCTGTTTCACCAGACGCGGATCACCGGAGTTCTCGAAAAAGTACGCACTGACGTGCTCCGCCTTGATCTGTCGGATCAACTTGCCCACATCCGCTGCCGAAGCTTCAGATTCGGTGGAGAAGCCCAAGGGCGACAGGAACGTGACGCCATACGCATCGCCAAAGTAGCCAAAAGCGTCGTGAGACGTCAGCACTTTACGTTGCGCCACCGGGATGGACTGGATTTGCGTCCGAGCGTAGCTGTCCAGCGCTTTAAGCTGCTCGGTGTAGCGTTCGCCATTGGCCTTGTAAAGACTGGCGCCCGCGGGGTCGGCTTTTTCCAGCGCAGCAACGATATTGCGCACGTAGATCACTGCATTGGCAGCGCTGTTCCAGGCGTGTGGGTCGGTAATGCGCTGGCCGTCATCTTCCATGCTGCGAGTCTTGATCCCGCTGGACAGCACCACTGGCTCGCCTTTGTAGCCTGATGCCTTGATCAGCCGATCCATCCAGCCTTCCAGATGCAAGCCGCTGACAAATACCAGATCGGCTTTCTTCAACGCCTGAGCGTCGGCCGGGCTGGGCTCATAGACATGCGGATCGCCGTTGGGGCCGATCAGCGACGTGACATGCACCCGCTCGCCGCCGACGGTCTGCACCATGTCGGCAATAACTGTAAATGACGCGACGGCTTCCAGTGGTTTGGCCTGGGCCAGTACACTAAACGCAGACAGCACAAGGGCTGCCATCGAACTCAACAGCATTGATCGTTTCATGACGTTCCTCTTGAAATCAGTGGGTCAGGTGGGATTGGGGAAGCAGGCCGCGCAGGATGCCCGTGCGGCCGAACAACAGAGAGAAGCCATAAAAAGCGCTGGCGGTCAGGACGATGGCGGGTCCAGAGGCGACGCTCATGTGGTAGGAAATGATCAGTCCGATCAGCCCTGACAACGTCGCAACCAGCGTGGAAATCGCCACCAATACGCTCAATGAAGTGGCCCAGAAGCGCGCCGCCGTCGCCGGGAGCATCATCATGCCGACCGCCATCAAGGTGCCCAGCGCCTGAAAGCCTGCCACCAGATTGAGCACCACCAACAACAGAAAAAGTACGTGATACAGCGAGCCACGCCCGCCGACGGCTCGCAGGAATCCGGGATCAAAACACTCCAGGACCAGTGGCCGATAAATCAGTGCCAGCAGGATCACGGTGAACGAAGCGATGCCGCCGACCATGTAAATCGCATCGGCGTCGATGGCGAGAATGGTGCCAAACAGCACATGCAGCAGATCTACATTGGAGCCGTGCAGGGAAACGATCATCACCCCGGCTGCCAGCGAGGTCAGGTAGAAACTGGCGAAACTGGCGTCCTCACGCAGGGCCGTCAAACGGCTGACCAGCCCCGACAGCAGCGCGACCGCCAGACCTGCGATCAAGCCGCCGATGCCCATGGCAGGCAGCGACAAACCAAAAAACAGAAAGCCCAACGCGGCGCCTGGCAACACCGCATGACTCATGGCATCGCCCACCAGACTCATGCGCCGCAGCATCAGCAAAACGCCCACCGGCCCCGAGCCAATGCCCAGCGCCAGACACGCCACAAGAGCACGGCGCATGAAGCCGAACTCGATGAAGGGTTCGATGAGTAAGGTGTAGAGGGTCATGAGAGTGCCCCCGAGAAGTCGACTGAAATGCAGTCCCCTGTGGGAGCGGCGCTTGCCCGCGATAAGAGCACCTCGATTTATCCTGAATCGCATCCAGCCTTATCGCGGGCAAGCACCGCTCCCACAGGTTCCGCGCTTACAACAGGAAGGCGTGGCATCAGGTTCATCATTGAGCCTGCTCCCCACACAACTCCGCATCCGCACTCCAGAACTCGGCCATGTTGCGTGCCTTGCGCAGGTTCTCGACGTTCAGCACGTCTGCAGTGGCGCCCCAGGCAATGGCTTCTCGGGCCATCAATAGGGTTTGCGGAAAGTGCTGACGCACCTGATCGATGTCATGCAGCACCGCGATGACGGTTCTGCCTTGCCCGTGCCAGACCCGCACCAGTTCCAGCAGATCGCGCGTGGTGCGTGCGTCAATCGCGGTGAAAGGTTCGTCGAGCAAGATGACGGCCGCGTCCTGAAGCAATAGGCGAGCGAACAGAACTCGCTGAAACTGTCCGGAAGACAGCGAACCAATGCTGCGAGACTCAAAGCCTTCCAACCCCACCGCTTGCAGTGAATCCTGCGTGCGCTTCGCCAGGTCGCGAGTCAAACCACGGAACGCGCCGATGCTGCGCCACGCGCCCATCGCCACGGTGTCGGCCACGCTCAATGGAAAGCTGCGGTCGATTTCCGCGGCTTGAGGCAAATAACCCAGGGTTTTAGTCGCCAGATTGCCGCGGTCCACCCGCCCTGCAGCCGGTTTAAGGGTACCCGCGATGGCTTTGATCAGGGTTGATTTCCCTGCACCGTTAGGCCCGACGATCGCCGTCAGGCTGCCCGCTTCGAAACAACCGCTGAGGTGGTGCACCGCAGGCCGACGTTCGTAGGCGACGGTAAGGTCTTTTAGGGAAATGGCCGTGCTCATGGTATGGCCACCGCCCAGACGATGGCCAACCACAGCAATATCAGCATGCCCAGCGCGAGCACGACTCGCTTCCATGCCGATTGGGCGAGAACCGAACCGGCGATGGAAGGAACACGGGGAGCTTTCATGGGCCAGTAACCTGCAACGATTCGTTACAGTATTACATAGCCAAACATCGAAATGTTATGAAATAACATTTATATCCGCTATTTCCCGATAGCAACGAAGCCCTTTTGCAGATCCTCGATCAATGCCGCCACATCTTCCAGACCAATGTGCAGACGCAGAACCGGATTCAGCGCCTTGTCTGCCAGATTCTCCCGGTCACTGAGGTCGGCGACCGTAATCAGGCTCTCGTAGCCGCCCCATGACGCGCCCAGTCCGAACAGACTCAAGGCGCCGATGAACAGGTCCATTTGAGCAGGGTCGGCATTCACCAGCTCGAACGACAACAAACCATTGCTGCCACTGAAGTCGCGCTTGAACACTGCGTGATCCGGATGCTCCACCAGCGCCGGATGGAAGACCCTTTTGACCAGAGGTTGCGCCTGTAGCCAATGGGCAATTTCCAGTGCCTGACGCTCATGCACATCCAGCCGCGAGGCCAGCGTCCGGGCGCCGCGCAATACCAGATAAGCATCATCCGGGCTGACGGTGTTGCCGAAGGTTTCGCTCATCCGCCCCAAAGCTGGCCACACCTCCTTGCGCGTGCAAACGCTGCCCATCACCACGTCGCTATGGCCGCAAATGTACTTGGTCAACGCCATGATCGAGATGTCGGCACCCAGCGTCAGCGGCCGATACAGGTAGCCCGAACCCCAAGTGTTGTCGACGGCCAACAGAATGCCCCGTGGCTTGCACAGTGCAGCAATGGCGGGCAGGTCGCACAGTTCGTAGAGCAGCGAACCCGGCACCTCGGCGTAGACCATTTTGGTGTTGGCTTGCAACAGCCCTTCCAGCCCGCGCCCATCGGCCTGGAAATAACCGACTTCGATACCGAACGGGACAAGAAACTCTTTCGCCAGTCTGCGCACCGGGCCATAGACCGCATCGGTGAGCAGCACATGATCGCCGGGACGCAGATAGGCCAGAAAGGTTTGCGCCGCAGCCGCCAGTCCGGTCGAGAACAGCTTGGTGCGATATCCACCTTCCAGCTCGGTAACCAGATCTTCCAGGGCAAATCCGGTCGGATTGCCCCGCGCGCCGTAGCTCAGAACGCGTTCCGTATCGCGACGTTTACGGATGTCACGCATCTGGCTGAGGCTGTCGAACAGCACAGTGCTCAATCGGGTCACCGGAACATTGACTGCGCGCCCGCCGCTGCCTTTTTCAGTGCGCGCGGCGTGAATCAGCCGTGTCCGCACATCAGAGGTAGACGACGGGCGCTCAGGCTTTTTTGCGTGCAACGGCTTCAGGCTGTTGATTTCCTGTTCAGTCATCTGCGCCAGCAAGCCGATTTCCCAGGCCAGATACCGACGTGCCGCGTCCTTGTTGCCGGAATGCCGGTCGTGAGTGAAAAACAGGAAGTCGATGCACTGCGCGTCGGCCAGCGCCGTTGCGTTGTCTACCAGCGGCAAACCCGCTGCTTGCCAGGCCGCAACGCCGCCCTCCAGCAAACGCACGGTTGCACGTTGCGCCTCTGGCAATTCCTGAACAGTCAGTTGTGCGACTTCCGGGTTGTCGGCCAGTAACACCAGCGGCCGTGTTTCATCAGCCACCGCGTTAGCCAGCAGCGGACGAATCGACCAGCTCGAACCGTCAATGTGTGCCTTGCGGAAGCTGGCGCTCGGGCGCAGATCGATCAGGGCCACAGCGTCATCCTTCAAGGCATCGAAGGTCGCCGCCGCGCTGATCGTCGCCAATGGCGCAGCATTCAGGCTTTGCGATACCGGCAATGCCAGACCACTGCTGACACCGTCGTCCAGTACATAGGCCTGATGCCCTAACTGACGCAGCCAGCTGGCAACGATTGGCGCACGAATGTCATCGGAGTCAATCAGTACAACCCGCGCATGGCGCACGCCGATGTACAGGTCGGTGGACTGAATCAACTGCCCGCCCGGCGTATGCTGCGCACCCGGCAATGTCCCCGCAGCAAATTCTTCAGCCGTGCGCACGTCGCACAGGAACAGACTGCGGCTTTGGTCTCCCGCCCATCTGGCGACCTGGTTGGCGCTGACGGTTTCGACACCGGTTTTTTGCGCCAATGCCTGAGCGGCTTTACGCTGTTTGCCAAGGGATTCAACCGCCACCTCGTCGGGATAACGCCGAGTGCTGCCGTGTTCCAGTTGCAGATCGGCGAGGTACCAGCCTTGCGTACCGTTTTCCAAGGCATAAACCGGGTTCTTCACGCCCAGATCGATCAGCGTTTGCGCGCCGATGATGCTGCGGGTACGCCCTGCGCAGTTGACGACGATCGGGGTGGTTTCATCGTTGATCAACGCCGGTAGCCGATAGCCCAGTTCGCCATTGGGGCAGCAAATGGAACCGGGTATCGTCATCTTGCGGTATTCATCGAACGGTCGGCCGTCGAGCACCAGCAACGGCTCGCCGCGAGCCTGCCAGTGCGCCAGTTCGTCTGCAGTGATGTGTGGCGTGTGGCTGGCCTCTTCCACCCGTTCGCCAAATGCCTTTGACGGCACGTGTACCCCGGCGAACAGCTGCAAACCCGCCGCCTGCCAGCCATCCGCGCCGCCTTGCAGGGTATGCACATGCTGATAACCAAGCGCCGCAAGGCGAGCGGCTGCACGCGGGGCCACGTCGCTGCCGGTCTGGTCATAGATCACCAGGCGGACCGCGGGATTGGGCGCCAGACGCGGCGCTTCAATTTCCAGTCGGCTATACGGCAGGTTCTGCCCATGGAACAAATGTGCCTCGCCGTACTGACCGTGCTCGCGCACATCAAACAGGGCAATTTCCTGTCCGTCGAATAGCCACTGTTGCAGTTGCGCTGGGGTGATGGTTTGGCTCATGGAATCTCACAAATTGTCTTATTGACGCAGGGCCTGCGGGGGGATGCAATCCCAAATATTGGCGCGATGTCGTGGGACCGGCTTTAGCCGGGAAGACGCCATTACACTCACCAAAAACGGGTCATCATAAACACCGTATTCCCGGCTAAAGCCGGTCCACGTCGCACATCAAATTTCGGGCAAACATTGAATTCCCCACAGGTCCTCTGCTCGCTCCAGAGCGGCAGAGGCATCTGAAAAGTCATCGTTGGCGCACTGCCACAGACATGCAAACAGAGAAGATCAATCACGCATAAGCCTTGATCGAAGGCTCCATCTGCGAGGCGTTGTAATTCAGCACGCGGCCTTCTTCGTTGACGCCAAACCGGCCGTTCAACGACTCCAGCGGTCGGCCATACAAATGGAAATGCAGGGTCGGCGTTTCACCGTCCACACGAATGCCGTGCAGGTCTTCGCCGAGGAAACCGATCGGCGTGCCCGGCTGCACCACGACCTCTTTTTCCAGTTCGAGTCTGGCGTATTCAGGATTGCTGCCGTCGTCGGTACGGGCCCAGACGTAGTTGATCTCCTGGCCTTGCACAGCAACGATCACGGCCCAGGTCTCATGATTGTGCGGCAAGGTCTTTTTGCCTGGCAGTAGCGAGTTCATGTAAAGCGTTGGCGTATTGCCGTCGTCGTTCAGGCGATAGCGAAAAGCCGTCGAGCCAGCGCCCGGCACCGGTGATGGAAACGTGTCGAAGTTGAACAGGTCATGGCGAGTGGCGAGGCCTTCAAGCAACCCGATGATCTCCTGCAACGCCGCCCGGTCTACGCCGCGGTCGTTGATTACACGCACTTGCTGCAAAAGGGTTTCGATGGCTTCGGCACGGTTTTCAATGGTCATAAATACTCCTGGGTTATTTATTGAATTGGA
>NZ_JACONW010000052.1 GCF_014357575.1 Pseudomonas folii
ACATCAGTGACTTCGTCGCGCCGGGTTTTACCTGAGCCAAACGAGCCCTTCTTCTTTTTGTCGTACAGAGAGTAATCACTGTCCTGCGCAGCGAGAATGTCCAGGTTTTCGCCTGCAACCAGATAAGCTTCCTGCCCTGCCGTAATCTGGCTGGAGATGACGGTAAGGTTTTGCCCTGCCTGCAAGGCGACGCTGCCACCTGCGTTCAGATCCGAAATCACTTGGCTGACATGATCTTCCTGCCTTGTCAGTTTTTTGCTCTTCGACAGGGAGTGTTCTTCATCTGCGGCGGAGCTGATCAAGAGGTTTTCAGTCGCGGCCATAGCGATGTCGCGCTTAACGTCGATCTGGCTGGCGATGATTGCAATATTGCGGTCGGCCTGAGCCGTCATATCCCGCCCGACCTTAATGGTAGAACCCAGCTGGGTAATGTTGCTGCTGTTGCTTCTGCTGCTTATGTAAGCGCTGTTGGTGACTTCGGTCGGGCCAAGCGTCAAATCGCGCCCGGCCTGGATTTTCATGTCACGCCCGCTCTCCAGCACGCTGCCACGGTTGATGACGTCGCGGCCCGCCGAAAGCCTCATGTCATTGGCCGCTTCCACTCGGGCAGCACTGTCAGCAAATTCACTGTGGCGCTGTCCGTTTAAATCGTTATCCGCCGCAGTAACAGTGCGTTCGTTGATCAGATCGCCACTCAGCGAGGTCAACGACACATCCCGACCGGCAATAATGCCGCCAGCCTTATTAGTGAGATCGTTAACTGCCAGCAGATCAAGGCGATCGCCGGCTTCTATCAGCCCCGCATTGACGAGGTTATTGCCTGCGATTGCAGACAGATTGTTGGTCGCACGCAAAGTGCCGACGTTGCCGAGGTCTTGACCGGCTATCAACGAGAGGTCGCTACCGGCAATCAGCGCACCGGTCGGGCCGAGGCGATTATCGGCCTGGGCCAAATACAGCACCGGCACCAACACTTTTTCGCCATTCACTTCATGCTCTTCAAGCCACACGATGTCGTGTGTCAGCGCAGCAACCTGCTGCGAACTCAGAGACACTCCAACGGCCAGATTCAATTTATCCTTGCTGGCGATAGCGTTGCTCATCAAGTATTTGAACTGGTCTTCATTGGAGGTCTGACCCTTGATAAAAGCCTGCCCGGTTCGGGCTAATATCGCCTGCTGAACCAGTCGTTGTTCATACAAACCATCGCCCAGACGCTTGGCACTGACTTCCGGGTTGTAACCCAAACCGGCCAACAGATAATCCGAACTCATGAACTGCTTTAACTCAGTAAGCACCGGATTGGTTTCAATAAGATATTTCTGGGGTTTGGATACGAAGGAGCTGCTGGGTAGACCCTGGACCCTTTTAACGGTTTGTAATGCAGCAGACGCAGTAGGTGTGATCGCGGTGACTAGATTACCGTTTACAAACCCAGTCGCGCCCGCAGGGTTAGGGTTGTTAGCCGAAAGTGCACCTAAGCCAAGTTGGCGGGGAACATTGGATATCTCACCCACCGATTGAATCTGGAAATTACTTGCTTGCGTATCCGGCACTGACAGCTCGCGCTGAGCGACCGAGACGGCTGCGCCGCCAATCGCCCAGGTTTGAGGCTGGCCGACGGGCTGCGCGACACTCGCTGTGGTGCCAGACTGGCCACTTAGCCGAAACAGACCGTTCTGCCCGGTGGGCAAGCTGAAACCTGGAAGGCTGAGCGGGTTGACTTGCTGTTGAGCCAGGTCCGGAGGGAGCTGAGCATTTATACGCGTGAAAGGAATCGCCCCTTTAGAGCCGCCACCAGTGGAGGGAGGATTTTTGGACACACTCAAAAAATCACTATTGACCTGCAAGTTACCGTTTTTGATAGTGCCGGTGGCATTGACCTCTACCAGTTTGCCTGCCTGAATCACGGAAGGGGTACCGCTCGTACCTGTAAAGACGGTACTGCCGCCTACATAGTCATATGTGAAAATCCTGTCAGGAACTGAAACCTGCGCCCCTGTTCCGAAGTAAGGGTTTAGTTCATTTGTGGTTTGCTCTGCCCTACGGATCGGCTCCAACCCACAACCAGAATCACCGTTGCAAACGTCAGTGGTGTAAGTATGAACATATTTCGAGTTACGACGGTTGTACGCAGTTATTGCCCCTCGCTTCTCATCGACGAGATCGAAAAGATCGTAGACTCGCGCATTGTAAACAAGCGTCTTGGTAAAGGTCCCGGACTCGACAGCCGTGTTATCAAAATCGCCCACGTTCAGCTTTATATTTTTCCCTGCTGAGATGACCGAGGCAAAATTAGAGAAACTTCCGACGTTCGCAGTAAAATCCCCCCCTACCGAAACCAGGGCGTTATCGCCTATCGTGGTGGACTCTGACTCCCAATGCTCCTCAATGTAATAGTTGACCCACTTGCAGCCTCCGCTGCGCTGACATTCATAGGTGATATCGCCAGATATCAGCGTCTCCTTGCCGAGTATCGCTTCAGTCTTGTTTAAAAAAAAAGCCGATGAAAGAGAGAAATCTCCATCAACATTTATCGAAGACGCTAAATTTTTAATATTACCTGCTGCACCACCAGAGACACCTGAAATACCCAAGTTACCGAAGCCGTAAATTGAGCTATTTTGGTTAGTTAAATCACCAACCAAAAGATTCATATTTTGCCCACTAAACAACAACCCACGCTCGTTAACCAGCGCTGGGGTTTTCAATGTCAGATTTTTTTCTGAACTCACCGTACCGTAATTGTTGATGGCACCGGCGTTAAAAACGAGATCGCCAACCGAGGTAATGCGATTGTAGTTAGTCGCAGCACCAGCAATATTAAGTTCGCTACGCGCGCCACCAGCGATATTCCCGGAACTGTTCAGGGCCAGCTGATTGGCGGTCAGGTTCATTGATCCGAGACTGCTAAGTCGACCGCTCCCTGAATACGTTCCGCCGAGGCGTATATCCACCGCGCCATCGCTCGCTATCAATCCGTTGTTTGTCCAATTCCCCCCCGTCCCCGTAAATGACGTAGAACCCAGCAACTGCCCACTCGCTGTCTGATTCAGGGTTCCAACATTCACCGTCAAACGCCCGGCCTGGATAACACTACTGTTGGTCCAGTTGTCAGCAGTTAGAGTCAAACCGCCGCGGGTGACTATATTGCCTCCGGCGTTGGTGAGATTTGCCGTGGAAATGTCGAAGGTGCCTTCGCCATTGTGCAGCAGGGAGCCGTTGCCATTACGGAAGCTGGCCGCTTTGAGAATCAGGCCGCTGTTGGCGACTTCAAGCTTGCCGTTGCGATTGTCGAACAGGTTGCCGATCTGAAAGCTGGTGGTGCCACTGCTGCCCAGTGCTCGTAGCTGCCCGGTCTGGTTATCCAGACTCGCAGCAGTCACGGCCAGTGTGCTGTCGCTTTCGATGATGCCTAACTGGTTGTTCAGTGCACCGCTTAATTTGAGTTCAACTTGCCCAGCTGCAATCTGGCCGTCGTTATCACCACTGTTATCAAAGTTGGTGCCTGTAACGCGCACGAGTCCTTTGGCATACAGGCCGCCATTTCGGTTATCGAAGTTCGCAGTACTGATCAGCGCTTCGCCGGTCCGTGCCGAGATACGCCCGCCGTAGTTATCGAAACCGCCCAATGCATTGAGGTTAAGACGCTGAGCCTGGATGACACCGCCCTGCCGAATGACGTCGTAGCCATTTTTCATCAAACCGGTAACGTTCGCAGTGAACATGCCTTGCAGGCTCGATAGCACACCGCCGCGACTGTCAAGGTTTGCGGCGGTCACGTTCAGGTCGTTGTCTTGGGAAATTATCCGACCGTTCCGGTTATCAATATCGCCGGTCACGTTAATGCGTAGCGTGCCTTGGCTTTGCAGAGTACCGCTTACGTTGGAAAGACCAGCCGCTTGCACTTCTAGGTCGGCGCTCTGGCTGTAGATAAGGCCGTCGCCATCGTTAAGGACGCTGCCGCCCGCATTGAGGATCAGGTTGGCATTGGCCGCAACGGTGCCTCGGTTGCGGTTGTCCAGGTCAGACGAAGTGTTGAGGGTCATCAGGCTCTGACTGACCAACTGCCCGGCCTGATTGTTTATTGCAGCGCTGCGACGCAACAGCAGTGCGCGACCGCTGGCCAGTTTGCCGCTGGCATTGGTTAAGGTGTCCAACAAGTCGAGCGTTATTGAGCCGGTACTGCTCAAGTTGCCGGCACTGTTGTCCAAAGACAGGCCTTCGAAGCTGAAGTCTTGCTGCGCAGTAAGGTTACCTGCCGCATTACTCAAGGTGTTGGCTTTGATGACCAGCCCTGCGCCGCTGTCGATGAGACCGTTCTGGCTGTTGTCCAGTAAACCTGCGACGGTCAGCCTTTGATCTGTGCCGCTGGAAAGTATGCCGCCCCTGTTATCGAGGCTGTCGGCACTCACGGTCAACGTTTTCTGGCTGACCAGTGCGCCATTTGCGCCATTGAGTAACTCCCCCGTCAGTACCGCATCGAGATTGCCGTTACGGCTGGAGAGCGTGCCACTGTTGCGGTTGTCGAGACGGTTGCCAGAAACGCTCAGCCCCTGCCAACCTGAGATCAGCCCGTTCTGATTTAGCAGGCTCATAGCGTCGACGGTCAGTACATTGCTGCTAATCAGCTTGCCGCTATTGTTATTGAGGGTACGGGCGTTCATGGTGAAACTATGAGCGCTTGATATCTCACCGGACTGATTGTCAAGATCGCGTAAACCACTGAAAGTAAGCGGCCCAGTGGCAGTGATCAAGCCGCCACGGTTATCGAGGTCGTTGCCGTTGAGCTCTATCGACAGCCCGGCATCACTAATCACGCGACCGGCGTTCAGTGACATGCTGTTAAGAACGAGGGTCATATCGCTGGACGCGGACACTTCACCACCGCTGCCGGATTTCAGGCTGTTGGCGGTCAACTCCAGCGTGCCTGCGCTATTGATCAGACCTGCGGAGGTGTTGTTGATCGACGTAGCGTTGAGGGACAGACGCGTGCCACCCAGCAGCTGTCCGTTCTGATTATCAAGGCTGACAGCACCGACATCGAGTACCTGAACAGCGTTTATCAGCCCATTATCACTATTAGTGAGCAGCCCCGTAACGGTCAGAACCAGGTCATCGCGACTCGTCAGCGTGCCTCCGCTGTTATTGAGGGTATTGACGCTTGCATCGACACCCGCTGCGGCGATCATGCCCTTGACGTTGTCCAGGGCGCGCGCGACGCGCAGAGTCAGCGATTGATTACTAAGTAATTTGCCGCCACTGTTATCGATCTGTTGAGCGTCAAGCGTAAAAGCCTGAGCACTGGAGATTTCGCCATTCTGGTTCAGCACGTCATTGACGTTCTTCAGCAACAGCGCGCCTGGCGAGTTGATCAGACCGTTCTGATTGTTCAACTGGCCGTTATTCAGATCCAGGCTCAACGAAGTATTGCTGAACAGGCTACCGCCCTGTTGATCAAGGCTGCTGACGTTGACCGTCAGTGCCTGGCCACTGCCGATACTTCCACCACTGCGATTGGTCAGTTTTGCGGCAGTCAGAGCAAGCAGGTCGCCACTGCTCAGCCGACCGCCGTCGCTGTTATCAAAGTTTCCGGTGCGCAATGTCAGCGGTCCTTTACCGCTGATATTGCCTTGTCGGGTATTGTCGACGTTGGCGCTGTGCAGATCGAGGGCGCTGTCGGTAACCAGTTGGCCGCCCTGGTTACTTATCGAACTCAAACTGTCTATGGCTAGATTGCCTGCGCTTGAAACACTGCCCGCGGTATTGGTCAGAGAACCAACCTTCAACGTCAGCGTCTCTTCACTGTTAATCAAGCCTTGGCTGTTATCGAGCACCGATGACAAGTCAATATTGACGCCGCTCAACGCACTCACAGCGCCGCCGGTATTGTCGAGCGTGCTGCCAACCAGTTTTAGAGCAGCTTTGCTGGAAATCAGCCCGTCGTCCCGGTTAGTGATCTGGGCCACACTCAGGCTCAGCGTTTGCTGAGCTAAAACCCGGCCGTTGTCGCTGTTATTCAGTTGCTGACCAGTCAGCGTAATCGCCTCCTGACTGGATAACTCGCCACCCCGGTTATCGATCTCAAGGACATTGATATCGAGGGTGTTAGTGGCACCAATAAAACCGTCAAGGCGGTTGTCCAGGGTGTTGCCCGTCAAGGTGAGCGCACCTTGAGCAAGCATCTGACCGCCCTGTTGCTGAAAGCTACCGATCCTAGCATTGAGGTTTTGTTTGCTGGCGATCTGACCGAGGCCGTTGTCTACCGTCGCAGCATCCAGCTCCAGTTTTCCGTCGCTGATCAGCGTGCCTTTGACGTTAGTCAAAGCTGTATCAACCGTAACGTCCAACTCGGCACGACTGCTGATCAAACCTTCGCGGTTATCCAGGCTGCCACTGTCGAGGTTCAAGGCTGCGGCGGAAATCGTGCCTTTGACGTTGTTCAAAGCCTTGTCCACGATCAGGGTCAAAGCCTGATTGCTGAGCAATTTGCCGTCAGCATTGTCGAGACTGCGGGCTTTCAGCGTGAACGCCTGCGCGCTGGAGATTTCTCCATTCTGATTGACGACACCGTTCAGATTTTTCAGCAGCAATGCGCCCGGCGCATTAATCAATCCGCCCTGGTTATTCAACTGTCCATTATTGAGATCGAGGCTCAGCGAGGTATTGCTGAACAGTTCACCGGCCTGCTGATCAAGACTGGTGACGCTGGCAGTCAATGCCAGCGCACTGGCTATTCGTCCTGCGTTCTGATTGATGACTTTACCTGCCATCAACCACAACGTATCGCTACTCGTGAGGCTACCGCTTTGGCTGTTATCAAACAGTCCGGCGGTGATCTGCGTAGAGCCTTTGCCGAACAGTTTTCCCTTTTGGCTATTGTCCAGACTGGCGGCGGTAATCGTCAGGTTTGCATCGCTGGTAATCTGCCCGCCACGGTTATTGGCGAGGCCATCAATGATCAGTGTTGATGCACCGGAGCTGCTAATAATGCCTGCGTTGTTAATCAGCGACGCGGCGCTTAAATCCAGCATGCCATCACTACGTAAAACGCCTTGGCTATTGTTGACTGCACCGCTAACCGTCAGACCCAGCTTGTTTTTTGCATAGAAGCTGCCATTACCGGTATTAGTCAGCTGGCCCACGTTCGCTGTCAGCCTGCTCAGGCTAGAGACTTCCGCGCTGCGGTTATCAAGCGTCCCAGCGTTGAGCTGCAGATCACCCGAGGCACTCATGATGCCTAGCTGATTGAGCAATTGGCCGGAGATGCGCGCTGACAAGCCGCTGGAGCTGACAATCCTGCCCTGCTGGCTGTTATCCAACGCATCAGCGGTAATTGTCAGATCGCCGCTGCTGCTGACGAGTCCGCTCCCAGCGTTCGAAATCTGGCGTGCAGTGATGTCCACGCTGCCACTCTGACTTAGAATCCTGCCGCTCTGACGATTGTCCACGGACGCCGCTACTATTCGAGTGCTGGACTGCCCACTCAAGGTTGCGCCTTGGTTGTCGAGGGTTTGGGTAATAGTGGCTTGCACAGCACGGCTGGCGCTAATGCTTCCGCGATTACTGATGCCTTTTGCGGATAGCGTTACGTCGCCCGAAGCATTACGACCGTTATCAGGATTAACCCCGGCCTCAATAACGGCCATGTTGGTGAGCTGACCGCCCGCAGAAAGCGTCACTGCGTCACGGGCCGCGATATTTTGCCGCGCGGTAAGATCGCCGGTCGTGGTAACCGCCAGTGAGGAGCCTGCGTAAAGGGCACCATTGATTTCAGCGGTGCCGGCCTTGATTGCGACCGCGCTGCTCGCAGCGGCCTGCGCCATGCTCAGATGCCCGTTCGCATCGATCTGTATGTCACCACCATTGGCCGCGAGGTCTCCGGCCAGTCTCACCCCGACGCCGGCATCGGTACCTACAAGTCGAATAGCGCCTGCATACATCCCGCCCAGAGCCGAGCTGTCGATAGCGAGTTCCGGCTTGGCGCTGCCATCGTCTGGCAATGCCGTGGCTGTAAGTGTCTGCGCGTCAACGTTGTTGCGACCGGTGATGATATTGAGCTTCCTGGCGTGAAGCTCAGCGTTGATTTTCGCGCTGCGGGTGATGATGTCGAATTGTTCGACGTTTTCAGCGTTTAATCCCAAACCATCAATGGAGATGCTGCCGCCCTGAACGTTGAAGCGCTCCAGACGGCCGCTGCCATCCAGCATCGGTTTACCGGTGGTCAAGGTCACTTGTGGCGTGTTAATGAAGCCGCAACCATTGCAACTGATGCCATAGGGGTTGGCGACTATGACACGCGCAGCTTGCCCGGCCACTTCCGTATAGCCTTTGAGCTGGGTGGCGTTGGCACCGACCACCTCGTTAAGAATGGTGGCAGCGGCGTTACCTCTGAGGTTCGAGTTGCCGACGATAATGCCACCCAGCTGGGTCGAACCGGTTTGCTGGTTGATGTTATTGAGGATGACCCCTTTGGCGTCGACGTTGTACTGCTGGTACTGATTATGGGACAGGCCGCTGGCGTTCGGCGCAGCGATATTGACAATAGGTACCCCGTTTCCGGCCTGGCTCAGACTCGTGTTCGTACTGCCGCTCACTGCAATACCGTCAGCCTGAGCCCATAGCGGTTGCCAGAACATCGCATTGGCAAGAATCAGCGCAATGCCACGTTTGGGCATACCCCAGAACGTCTCGCGCGGGGTCAGAGCAGATGAAGGCTGACGAGCAAGAAAAGCGAGCTGACGAACGTCCATGTAGGGTGTCTCGAAAAAGTGTTAAAGGAAAAAATCCATACGGAAATAAACAGGTGCTTCGCGCTCGATCACGCCACCCGGACGCTCCAGCGAATGGGCAAACGTCACCGACGCGGCCATATGTTGGCCGCGTGCAAAAAACTCGAAGGAGTTGCTGGAAAGACGCCCGTGCTCGTCGCCGTTGTAGCGATCGTTACGGATTACACCCTGGTCATAGCCAACTGCGGTGCCGTACTCAGCGAATACCGGACGCAACCAGTCAAACGTCACAGGACGCGACAGACGCAGCTCGTTGCGCCAATAACCACCGCTATCGCCGGACAGGAATTGATCCTTGTAACCACGCACCGAGGATGACCCACCAAGGCTCATGCGCTGAGGGCTATAGAGTGTGTCTTCGCTGCGTTGGCCGGTTGCCAGGCTGGTGAAGTTAAGCTTCTCGCCCCACAGCTCAAACGGCTGCAGATAGCTAATGGTGCCGGTGTACTTGCGATAGCGGGCATCCGGCTCACCAGGCCCGGGGCGACCATCCCCCTGCGTATCAAAGGCTCCTGTCCCCTGCTGCATGCCCAGATCAATGTTCACGAACGCTGAGCCAACTCGCCGCCCGTGGTTGATACCGAACTGAGCTTCGGATAGGCGATTGCTGCTCAACGCCAGTTTGCTGTCTTCGACATAGTTATTGGTGCGCAAATACCCCAGCCCCGCATTTAGCGAGGTTTTGCTCAAAGCGTCCCGATGAATCACACGTTCGGCACGTAGTTGGTGGTTCTGGCTGTCGCCGGTCTGCCGAAAATCGATACCACTGGCTTGAGCAATCGAGCGATATTCACTTTGGCTGTAGCTGTAAGTGAACGTCCACCAACCCCACGGCAAACTGTATGCAAGCATGCCGTTCTTCGAGGCTTTTAGGTGATCGCTAATGGCGTCATGCCCACCCCGTAGGTTCAACTGATCTGCCAGCCCCAACGGGCTGTCCCAATCCAGTCCTACGCCCCACTGCTGTTCGCCGGTGCTTTTCTGGCCGTCGTTGTGCCGCGCCAACGAAGCACGCCATGGCTTTTGCGGGGTGTTTTTTACCAATACATTGCTGCCGCCCACCGCATTGCCGGGAGCCAGTTCCATCTGCGCCTGATTGGACGGCAAGCGGTTGAGCTGGTCGAGTAACTGCTCGATCTCGCGTAGGTTCAGCTCTTGCCCTTCCCGCCCTGGAAAGGCCATCGCCAGTTCCCGCTCCGAAAGGCCACTGCCCGATTCGCCCTTGAGGCTTTCCAGCTTGCCTTCCACGACCAGCACTTCGAGCATGCCTTGGGACAAATCCTGCTGCGGCAAGTAAGCGCGGGTGGTTACAAGCCCTTTGGCGAGGTAATGATCGGTGATGGCCTTGAGCACGCCATTAAGCTGAGCGACGCCCAGACATTGCCCAACGAAAGGCTCAAGCAGCGCGTCACGCTCGCGATTGGATAATGAGTCAGCTCCTTTGAGCTGGATGGTTTTTATCGGGAAGCAGCGCGTATCCACCGGAGCCGCGGGGGCGGATAGTGCCTTCTGGCTGCCAGGTAAGTCTTTGAGTTCTTCAAGGCGGCGGCGCTGCTCTTCAAGCAGACGATCCTGCCGGTCGCGAATAAGGTCTTGCTCACCCGGACTAGGGGCTCCATTCGCCATGAGCGGCATGACAGCGAACGCCAGGAAAATTGCGATTCGATGAGCTGGAAAGTGCACAGGACGTCCTTGTAATGGCGCATTGATATCGCAAGCGGAGCGATACTAAATAGCCATCATCTTGACGTCAATATTTAAGTACACGTGCGTGTAGGGTTCGTATCAACAGCGATACAGCCTCTATCTCGGGGGTTGCGGAGGTGAAGGGAGTTGAAAGACAGAACGGATCGACGCACTGCAGCCGCGCTTTGGTGCGCATGACACTCGACCTGAAACTCACAAGCAGCGAGAGACAGTGATGCGACGCCAATCGCATTCCCAACCAAAACCTTTGCTGTTCAGGAGACATTCATTTGCTATTAAAGCCACCCTGTCATTACCCTCATATGAATGAACGCATCACTATGGGCGCATGCCGACCCAGGATTATCCGGCCAGTTCAAACCATTATTAAACTTTACTTGTGGTTCTTTTGATATTGTCGGACACTCTGCATTAATGACAATATACAGGCGTCAGCCAACCGACTTGGAATTCACCGCTGATTTCGAGCCGACAGCACGCAACGAAAAAGATTCAACCCTGCCTGACAAATGGTTTGCATAAATAATAAAAACCAGCAAAAACAGAGATTTAACGAAAGTAAGCCCCCTCTTCCGCCCTCGCGTCAAAACACCACAAAACCTGTTAAAGACTCGTTACAAATGTAAAAGTTTCGCTCTCTGAAATTAATATCAAAAACCTCATTTAAAACTTTGCGCCCACCGCGAATGCTGCTAATAATCGGCCCAGTTCCGGGGAGCAAGGCAATGCGCCATCTCACACGAAGTGAATAATCAGCTTCCTTCCGATTCAACCCCGGCCTAAAAACTATTCGGTAGTTTGCTCAAAATGCCATCAGGCTTTGAGCTGACTGCTTGTGCGGCGCAAGAAACTTGCGCGAGGAGGGCATCATCGCTCGCAGTGAATCCAGGATTAAGGTCCTATCGATCTTCGGCACGCGTCCCGAAGCCATAAAAATGGCTCCGCTGGTTAAAGCACTGGCGGCGGAATCTGGCGTTCACTCGCAGATCTGTGTCACAGGCCAGCATCAAAGCATGCTGAAGCAGGTGATGGATCTGTTCGACCTCACGCCTGATTTCAGTCTTGATGTGATGAGGCCCAATCAGACCCTCAATACGCTGACGTCTGCTCTTTATGGCGCGATTGATCCGATACTGGAAATGATCCAGCCGGACCGCGTTCTGGTGCATGGCGACACCACTTCAGCCATGGTTGCCGCGATGGCCGCATTCCACCGTCGCATTCCGGTTGGCCATGTTGAAGCAGGACTGCGCACGGGTGATATTCGTTCGCCGTGGCCGGAAGAGATGAACCGTCGCTGCATCGACCTGGGCGCCGACCTGCTGTTCGCGCCGACCTTCGAGTCCCGCACCAACTTGCTCAGTGAGCGTCTGCAAGGTCGCTCGTTTGTCACTGGCAACACGGTCATTGATGCCCTGCAAATGACCGCTAGCCGGATCGATCAGGACCATGCACTGCGTGAAAGTCTTGATAGCCAGTTTGCGTTCATCAAGCCTGGCCGCAAGGTGTTGCTGGTCACCGGCCACCGCCGGGAAAACTTCGGCGACGGCTTCCTTGATATCTGCAAGGCGCTGCGTCAGTTAGCGAGCCGTAAAGACATCCAGATCGTATACCCCGTGCATTTGAACCCTAACGTTCAAGGCCCGGTCAACGAGCATCTGGGCGGTCTGGATAACGTGCATCTGATCGAGCCGCTGGACTATCTGGCGTTTGTTCGCCTGATGCAGCGTGCCCACGTGATTCTCACCGACTCAGGCGGCGTACAGGAAGAGGCGCCTTCCCTCGGCAAACCAGTGCTGGTGATGCGTGATGTCACCGAACGCCCTGAAGCTGTCGCGGCGGGAACGGTTCGACTGGTCGGTACCAAGCCAGAATCCATCATCAGTGGCGTTGCGGCCCTGTACGACGATGACCTGCTGTGGCGTCGCGCCTCCCAGGCGGCCAACCCGTATGGTGACGGCAAAGCCAGTTCCCGAATTGTCGACGTCCTGCTGGGCAGACCCATGCATGAGTTCGTGGTGGGCAAATCGCCGCAAGGCATTGAACGCCCCCTGATGATCCCGAACCCGGAATTCACCCGTCCGGTTTCCACATTTCAATAAACATTTGCCCCTTAACAGCCCGAGATCTGCCTGAATGAAGTCTTCCGTTGCCACCCAATCGGGCGCGCTCAGCGCCCTCGCCTGTGGCGTGAGCCTGCTCGCGCTCATGCCGAATTTCGCCCTGGCCGCGGACAGCCCGCTTACTCAGGCAATCAACCGGCTGAACACCGATACCCAACAGCAGCGCGAGATCCGTCTCAGCGACCTGGGTATCGATGCGCCGATCATCCTCGGCTCCACTGACTCGCGCCGCGAGCTGTATCTTCCGGTTCCGGCCGGGGTGCCGCTAACTGACGCGACCCTGCAATTCGACGCCAGCTACCTGAACGGCGAAGGCGGACGCAACACTATGTTGCTGTCGCTGGACGGTTTCCCGGTACGTGCCGAAGGCCTGACCGAGCCGCAAGGCAACGCCAGCGCCACGTTGGGCGTTGACAAGGCAGCTCGCGACAGCGGTTCAGTGCGATTGGGCGTCGCCTGGTCGTCAATCGTTTCCCGCGTTCTTTGCGAAGACGAACGAGTGATCGGTAATGTGCTGCGTATCGACCCGGCCACCCGTCTGACCTACAGCTACGACGCCAATGATCTGCAGGACATCGGCGCGGCGTGGAATGCCCTCCCCGGCAAACCAGGCATCATGGTTGCTCCAGGCAGCCTGTCTGCTGAAAGCTACGACGCCGCATGGCGTATAGGTGTCGCTCTTGAGCGCATCGGCAAGCACGCACGCATCCTGCCCTTCCCTGCTTTGCAGGACAGCGTCGACCTGAGCGCTCTGCGCATCCCGGCTGAGCTGCTGAACATTCCGGCCTTCGCCAGCCTTAATGGCAAAGGCACCCAGACTCTGAGCGACCCGGCACAGATCGGTGCCTTGTTGGTGCTGGGCCAGACGCCAAACGTACAAGCTGACCTGGCGATCAATGATCCGCAGTTGCTTAAGGCAATCAACGATTCGCTGGATGCCTTGCAGGCCCAGATTCAAAGCCGCGACGCGACTGCAGTCGATGCGTTTAACCAATGGCGCGAGCGTCATATCAACGCAGGCCAGAAAACCGGTAAGGAAAACGTGCGTCTGGCATTGCTGGGCAGCCGCCCGATGCTGATGATTGCACCCGACGCTACCACCAAAGCGCTGACCATGTTCAGCTCGGCCTGGAACAAACTGGCCCGCACCCGCCAGTTGTCCATTAGCGAAGCACAGGCGCCGCTGGATACCGATGGCCGTGTAGCGCTGTCGCGACTGGGCGGCCAGCCGGGCACCATCGACGTGTTGGCCAAGGCTGACTGGAGCGCCTCGTTCCCGTTGGGCGCCGTGGCTTATGACGGGCGTCTGCCGGTCAAAGCGGTGATTGATATCGCTGCCGCGCCAGGCGCATCGGACACTGCTCCGGTTGCCTCGGTGTTCCTCAATGATTACCTGATCGGCGCTCAGCAGCTTGATACCACGGGCGAGAAGCAACGCATCGAAGCGCGCATCCCGCGTTACGCATTGGGTTCGACCAACGTCCTGCGCGTTTCCTTCCAGCGCCAGCCGGTCAGCGATCGTTGCCTGGAAACGCCACAGGCGTTCCCGGTTTCGGTACGCCCGACCAGCCACATCGTCCTCGAAAAAACCACGCCGAGTGATGACTTCGCAGGCATGGCAGCACGCTTCGCGGTTGATACTCAGGTATTGGTCCCGCAGACCTGGCTTGATCACCCGGCAAGCAGCTTGCCGCAAGTTATTTCAGTCGCAAGCGCCACTGGCGTTTCACCACTGCGCGCGCAGTTGAAAGTCAGCGCTGACCCGAAAACCGCGGTCAAACCGGAAAAATCCTTCCTGGCTTTCGCACTGCCAGTCGCCGACAGCAAGCAAGCGCTGCAAGTCGATGACCAGGGCCGCCTGCGCATCAACGACAAAGATAAAGTCTTGCTGGACGTCACCCAGTTGAACAACCTTGCTTCGTTGCAAGTGGTCGAGTCCGGCAGCCAGCGTGGTCTGGTTTATCAGGCTCTGGGCAGCGATGCCCCGCAGTTCGCCAGGCCAATCCTGCTGACCCGCGGCGATACCAGCGTGCTGGGCAACAACGGTGTGCTGACCACACTGGACAGCAAAGACCCTAACGGCAGTCGCATGATTGATGACGACGAGCCAAAAGGTCTGGATGCATGGCGCACGCCTTCGCTGTTGTGGCTGATTCCGGGCGGCATTCTGTTGTTCCTCGTGCTGTTGCTGGCTGGCCGTAGCGCCCGTCGCAATCGCCAGTAACGGGAACCTGAGATGACGTCGCTTTATTGGCCTTACTGGCTGGCCCACTACTACAGCGTTCTGGAAGTCGCGACGATTGTGATCGCGGTGCTGATCCTGATTTCCAGCCTGGACGATCTGTTCATCGACCTGTGGTACTGGTCTCGCCGGATATTCCGCAGTTTCACCGCAGGGCGCAAATACCGGCCCCTGACCGCCGACCAACTGCTCGCCCGGGATGAGCAACCCCTGGCGATCATGGTTCCGGCGTGGCTGGAATACGACGTCATCGCACCGATGATCGAGAACATGGTGTCGACGCTGGACTACCAGAACTACGTGGTTTTTGTCGGCACCTACATCAACGATCAGCGCACCATCGACGAAGTCGAACGCATGCGTCGCCGTTACAAGCAGTTGCACCGTGTAGAAGTTCCGCACGACGGGCCGACCTGCAAGGCTGACTGTCTTAACTGGGTGATTCAGGCGATCTTCCTTCACGAAAAAACCCACGGCATGACCTTCGCTGGCGTGGTCCTGCATGACAGTGAAGACGTGCTGCACCCGCTGGAATTGCGTCTGTTCAACTACCTGTTGCCGCGCAAGGACATGATCCAGCTACCGGTGGTGTCCCTGGAGCGCAACTGGTACGAATGGGTTGCGGGTACTTACATGGACGAGTTTGCTGAATGGCACGGCAAGGACCTTGTTGTGCGCGAAAGCATGAGCGACACCGTGCCTTCCGCCGGTGTTGGCACCTGCTTCTCCCATCGGGCATTGCAGGTGCTGGCCGGGGAAACCCAGAACATGCCGTTCAACACCGACAGCCTGACCGAGGACTATGATGTAGGCGCTCGCCTGTCCAAAGTCGGCATGAACGCTATCTTCGTGCGCTTCCCGGTGGAATACCGGGTGCTGCGTAAATCGTGGTTCAGAAAGCCTTACGAATCGACCCTGAAAATGCCGTTGTGCGTACGGGAATTCTTCCCCGATACGTTCCGCACCGCATTTCGTCAGAAAGCCCGCTGGACACTGGGTATCGGCCTGCAAGGCTGGGAGCAGATGGGCTGGACCGGTTCGCTGGCCAACCGTTATTTGCTGTTCCGTGACCGCAAAGGTGTTGTGACGGCTTTCGTCAGCATCATTGCGTACCTGATTCTGGTGCAACTACTGGTATTGATCATCCTGCGTCAAAGCGGCGTGTGGGATGTGAGCTTCCCTACCCCGTTCGAAGCCAACGGCTGGATCAAATACCTGTTGCTGGCCAACGGCATCGCATTGGCCTGGCGCATCGTGCATCGCTGCTATTTCACGGGCGTGCTGTATGGCTGGCAGCATGCATTGCTGGCCATTCCACGCATGGTCGTCGGCAACTTCGTCAACTTCATGGCCGCCTCCCGTGCCTGGAAAATGTTTATCGTTGGCAAGGTGATGAACCGCAAGCTGGTCTGGGACAAAACCATGCATGACTTCCCGTCCACTGACCTTGTAGCGGTTGCCCCGCGCAAGCTGGGCAGCGTGCTGCTGTCATGGCAAGCGATCAACGACACCAATCTGGAAAGCGCACTGGCCGAACAACAGACTCGCCAACTGCCACTGGGGCGCATTTTGCTCAATAACGGCTGGCTGGACGATGAAACCCTGGCCGAAGCCATTGCCTTCCAGAACGACTTGCCCCGGGTGTTCGACGTGGCCGCCAAGGCTGAGCGTGCAGCACCTGCGCTGGCCGACGAATTTGCCCTGCGCTGGCGGGCAGTGCCTGTTGGCCTGAGCCCTGAGGGCCGTCAGCAAATTGCCGTGGCCAGCCCATTGTCAGCCGAAGGGCTTGAGCAGGTCAGCGCGCAACTGGGCAGCGAGCCTGTGCAGTTGATCGCTCGGGAAAGCGAAATCATCAATCAGTTGCGTCAGCTTGATGCACCGGATGATCGCGCCTTGCCGCATGCCAGCGCACCACTGCTGGGTGATCTGCTGATCGAAATGGGTCTGCTGGATCGCAACGTGTTCAACGATGCGATGCTGCATTACAAACCACAGCAACATGGTCGTATCGGTGATTACCTGGTGGATATCGGCGTACTGCCCCGCGCAACCATCGAACAGGCGGTTGCCCGTCAGCACAGCCATTATCAGCCGGAGCCGGCATTATGAAACGCTCTCTGCTGAGTCTTGTGATCGCCGGTGCAAGCCTGCTGCCAGCTTTAAGCTACGCCGAAGCCCTGCCGCTGCCGTTGACCGGCCCGGCCTATCAAGCGGCAAACGAAGCCTACAGCGCTTACGAGCGCAAGGATTACGATCTGGCGATTGCCAAAGCCCGCGAGGCTTTGCGTCAGCGTGCAGACGTGACCCGCTTGAATCGGCTGATCGAACTGGCGCAGCGCGATAAGGAGGCGCGTGATAACCCTCGTCGTTATCCGCAGGCGAAGCCCGCTCCGGGGTTCAGCGTTGCCGCTCAGGCATTCAAAGCCTACGACCGCGACGACTTCGGTCTCGCCGCTCAGTCCGCCCGTAAAGCTATCGCCGTGGCCCCCAAGCGCATGGATTACCGGCTGCTGCTGATCGAGTCCTTGCAACGCCAGCAGCAATTGGTCGAAGCCGATCAGGCGACCACCGAAGCGCTGCGGGTATTCCCGGATGACGACGCGCTGCTGATGCGCCGCGAAGCGATCCGCCGCCAGATTGCCGCACCGCTGGCCATCGCCGGTTATCGCGCGCTGGAACAGAACAACCTGCCGCTGGCAGTGGACCAGGCCCGCAGGGCTGTCGGCTGGGCGCCGGAAATCAGTGCAAATCAGCAACTGCTGGTCAGCGCCCTCCTCGCCTCCAAAGACTATCCTGCCGCCGAAAAAGCCGCCACCGCCGCGCTTGCTCAGGACGACGGGGAGATTGCGCCCTGGGTGCTGCGTAGCTACGCACTGGATCGCCAAGGCAAAACTCAAGCCGCACAGGCCGACCTGAATCAGGCGCTGGCCATCGACGGCCTGCTGGATTCCGAAGAGCGCGAGATTCGCTTCTTCGCAGCCGATCTGGCCCTGGCCAACGGCAACCCGCAACAAGCGCTCGATCAATTGCAGCAACTGAAGCCAGACGAAAGCGGCGAAGTTGCCCGTCGTCGTGCCGCTGCGCAAGTCGTTGCACGCCAACAAAGCAATGGCCTCAAAACTGCAGTTCGCTTCCCTGCGCCCGCACTGAACTGCCAGGAAAGCGCCTTCGGTCTGATCTGCGATATCTGGCCGGGTAACCAGCGCGATGCCGGGACTGACACCGCCGTGCAGGCGTATGCCGCACTGGCGCGCAAGGACGCCGCTTCAGCAGCCACCCTCGCCCAGGAAGCGATTCGTCGCGCACCGCAAAATCCGGCTTATCGCAGCCTTCTGGTCAGCGCGCTGACCGAACAGAAGCGTCTCCCGGAAGCCATCGACGCCGCGAGTGAAGGCATTGCCGCTAATGGCGACGATGCACGTTTGCTGGCTCAACGCGGTCGTCTGCGCCAACAGACCGGGGATGACTCCGGAGCACGCAAAGACTTCACCCAGGCCTTGGCACTGGGCAGCCTGCCCACGTATGAAGAAGCCAGCCTTTACGCTGCATTGGGCCAACGCAAGACCGCACGCGAACGTTTGCAGCAATCTCGCGATGCCGGTGAGCTGGAAGGCATGAGCAACCTCCAGGTTGCTTATCTGTCGGTACAGGCCGGTGACGACGACGCCGCGCATGAATCATTCCGCAAGGCTGACGCCGAAGCCCCGCTGCCGCCAACGGCTACCCAGGATGCGGCTTACAACGCCATGCGCGTCAATGACGACGAGCAGGCGGTGGGCTACTTCAAGCGTGTGATCGATGCACAGAATGCCGGTGAACTGGACATGCCTGCGCAACAGTTGTTCGATACCCGTCGCGCAGTCGCCGATGTCTCGCGCACCTGGGGCCTGATCAGCACCACCAGTTATCGCGGTAACAGCTCCAGCAGTGGCTTGAGTTCTGCGCCGAGCACCGGCAGCAATGGCAACGGTGGAAGTGGCGGCAGCAGCAACGACAGCCTGCAAAACAGTACCGAACTGTCGTGGCGTCCGCTGGGTTATCGCAACGCACGCTTCGTCGAGCTTTACGGCCGGATCACCGACACGCTGTGGGCCAAGAACAGCGACTCCGATACTGGTATGGATGCACTGCAAGGCGCGTTGGGCGTCAGGGTCAAACCGTTCTCTTCGCTGAACGTGATGGCGGCTGCAGAGCGAACTTTTCCACTCGGCTCGTCCAATATCGACGGCGACTGGTTGCTGCGTCTGGGCTACGGCTCCAGCATCGGCACCGATCTGCGGGTCGATACGCCTAGCTGGTGGACTTCGCAACTGTTCGCTGAAGCCGGACACTACGTCAACGACTCGCGCAACTACTTCAACAGCGAATGGCAAGGCGGTCGCAGCTACGCCATCGGTGGTACCGGCTCGCGCTGGGTCACCTTTCCGCATGTGGTGGCGGCTTACGATTACGACTCGAAAATGAACAGCGAAACCGGCTCCGATGGCCGCGCAGATTACTCTTCAGGCCACGCGGCAGGCGTTGGTGTGGGTAACAACGTGCGCTACTGGTTCCGTGAAGACGCGTACAACGCGCCACGCTCTTATGTGGATTTTTCTCTGCAATATCGAGTGAAAGTGTCTGGCGATGACCGCGCCAAAGGCGTGTTTGCCCGACTGACTTACTCTTACTGAGGACTGATATGTACCCTCGAATCTGCATGTGGCTGGGCTTGAGCCTGGCCGCCACGACGGCCCACGCCGCGTCCGAAATCGCTCAGCTGTACGAATCCAAATTACCGGAGGGCTCGGCCTGGGTTCGGGTGGTCAATCCAACCGACACCACGATGCAGGTCCGTATTGATCAGGGCACCAGCTTCAATCTGTCTGCCCAGTCAGCACTGGCCAGCCCGTTTCAAGTGGTCGATGGCCGTCAGCCTTTGCGTCTGACGGTGAATGGCCGCGAGATAAAAGACCTCAAGGCTCAGGCCAATGCTTTTGTCACGCTGATTCTCGACAGCAACCCTGCGGCCGCACCGCGCGTGGTGATTGATCCGCCGGTGCGTGGCAAGGATTTGCGCGCCGAGCTGAACATTTACAACCTGAGCAATGGCTGTGACAAGGCCGACATCAAACTCGCCAACGGCTCGACGGTATTCAGCCAGCTGCCGCAGAAAGGTCAAGCACAGCGCACCATCAATCCGGTGCAGGCGACCTTGATTGCCAGCTGTGGTCAGAGCGCCAGCCTGCCATTCAAACTTGAACCGTTCAAAGCCGGTGATCGCTACAGCCTGTTCCTGATCGGCTCTGGTCAGACCCCGCGCCTGGTGGGCCTCGTCGATCAGACTGCGCCATGATCAAGGTTATGAAAACAGCACTCATGATGAACCCCCGCCCCTCTCGCCGTCTGCCGCTATCGGCCATGCTCGCCGCGATGCTGTTGGGCTTTTCCAGCCAGCCAGCACAGGCAGCCTCGGCAGTGATCACCGGTAAGGACGGCTGGTTGTTCCCGGCCTGGGAAAGCCTGACCAAGGTCGACAACGCCGGTACCACTCGCAGCATCGCTTTGATCAAGGACCTGCAACAGCAACTGGAGCGCAACAAGATCGCTCTCGTTGTTCTGGTAGTGCCGATGAAAGCGCCGTTCTATGCGCAACGCCTGCCGGCTGATCAGCCTCTGAGCCCGGCCGTTGCTCAGCGCTACGATCAGTTGCAAGGCGCCATGAGTAAAGCAGGCCTGACCACGCTGAATATCAAGCCGATTCTGCAACAGACCGAACAAGGTGATCAGACCGCCTTCTACCGGGCCGACTATCACTGGACCGCCTGGAGTGCCGAAAACACCGCTGATGCAACCGCCCGGCTGATCAATCAGCGCTATAAGCTGCAAGGCGAGCCCGGTGGCGGCGCAGTGCTGGGTGAATGGTTCGACAAACGCGCCTTTGGTGACCTGGCGAGTAACTTCCTGCCAGCCATCAAACGCAAAGCCATTGGCCGCGACATCTACACCGTGCGGCATCAGGTGGAAAAAGACCTGCTGATCGACGATGCCCCAGCGCCCGTACACGTTATCGGCAACAGCTTTGTGCAGCCTTATCTGGGCTTCACTCAGAAGCTGTCCAACGCGCTGGATCGTCCTGTCACTTTGACCTGGAACCCCGGTGATGTCGGGCCGTGGGCCACCCTGCTGCAATATCTGCAATCACCGGATTTTGCCCAGCAAAAACCTCAAGTCATCGTCTGGCAATTCAACGAAGGGCAATTCCATCAAGGCCCTGATGCATCTGCCAACTGGAACGCTAAGGGCGTTGTGTCGCTGAGCCAGTGGCATCAGCGCATCAAGCAGGCGCTCCCTTGAGGATTTTGGGTAGACCCCTGAACCGTGCGACTCTGACCGCTCTGCTGCTTGCAGCCATGATAGGGACAGGGATCGCCATGTTGATTACCAATGCAGTAAAACCAGTGAAACCCGGCATCGTCGGGATGGTCTGGCAACCGGACAATGCCACGGTAGGCATCAAAGGCGACTGGCACAAACTCGGTGCCCGGGAACTGCTGGTGCAGTGGACGGTGGTGGATGACCAGGCGTTTATTCCCGGTACTGGCCTGCCTGCCGTACCGGTGATGCCGGACTGGACACGGATCGGAAAAGAGCCTTGGGCCAAAGACGTCATCGTCGGTCTGGCCGGGTATTTCAGCGAAAATCGCTCGCGGGACAACGTCGAGCAATTGGCAAAACTGTCCGAGAGCATCGCCAGGTTGTCTTTGCCGTTGCATGTCACAGGTTACTACTTCCCGGCCGAAGTCGATCCGAGCTGGACCAAGGCGAAAGACTTGCCCGCATTGCTGGCCAAGTTGCCGCGACCACTCTGGATCAGCGTCTACGACGGTGCCAATATCGGCCCCGCAGCTACCGCTGACTGGCTCAAGCAGTGGTTGCCCGATGACATTGGTGTGTTCTTTCAGGACGGCGTCGGGGTCTATGCCCGTACCGCTCCGGTGGCTCGCACTTATGCCGACGCCATGCGCGATCGACTGGGCAAGGATCGCGTCAGAATCATCGCTGAAGCCTTCAGACCGCAATACGGCGGCGGTTTCCGCTCCGCCACCGCAGAAGAACTCAAACCACAGTTGGAAGCGTATGACGGCTACCCGCTGTACCTGTTCGACGGCCCGCACTACGTAACACCGGAATTGGTGAAACAGCTGTTGAAGTGAGGCTGGCGGGTGCATAACCGTCACTTGAGCCAGACGCAGAACCCGGTAGGACCGAATTTATTCGGGAGGACGGTGTTTCAGGCGACAAACGGGCTGTGGATGTAACGCTCTCCTCGCGAATGAATTCGCTCCTACCAGTGACCTGGGCAATACGCAGAACCCGGTAGGACCGAATTCATTCGGGAGGGCGGTGTTCAGGCGACACTCAGGTTGCGGATGTACCGGCCTCCTCGCGAATGAATTCGCTCCTACCAGTGACCCGGCAATACGCAGAACCCGGTAGGACCGAATTTATTCGGGAGGCGGTGTTTCAGGCGACACTCAGGTTGCGGATGTACCGCCCTCCTCGCGAATAAATTCGCTCCTACCAGTGACCTGGGCAATACGCAGAAACCGGTAGGACCGAATTCATTCGGGAGGGCGGTGTTTCAAGCGACACTAAGGTTGCGGATGTACCGGCCTCCTCGCGAATGAATTCGCTCCTACCAGTGACCTGGACAATACGCAGAACCCGGTAGGACCGAATTCATTCGGGAGGGCGGTGTTTCAGGCACACTCAGGTGGAGGATGTACCGGCCTTCTCGCGTATGAATTCGCTCCTACCAATGACCTGGCAATACGCAGAATCCTGTGGGGCCGAATTCATTCGGGAGGGCGGTGTTTCAGGCAACACACGGGCTGTGGATGTAACGGCCTTCTCGCGAATGAATTCGCTCCTACCAATGACCTGGTAATACGCAGAACCCGGTAGGACCGAATTCATTCGGGAGGACGGTGTTTCAGGCGACAAACGGGCTGTGGATGTAACGGCCTTCTCGCGAATGAATTCGCTCCTACCGGTAACCCAAGCAAAACGCAAAATCGGTAGGACCGAATTTATTCGGGAGGCGGTGTTTCAGGCGAAAGACAAGCCGGAATGCAGCCCAACCGCTCCCATGGGAGAACTGCAGTCCAATCTGATATTTGTATCGTTACAAAATCGACAACGGGTAGTTGATGATCAAGCGGTTTTCATCGAACTCGTTGTTGCTGAAGTCACGACGCATGGTGGAGTTGCGCCATTTCACGTTGAGCTTTTTCAGCACACCGCTCTGGATGGTGTAGGCCAGTTCGGTTTCCCGCGCCCATTCCTTGCCATCGTTGGTGGCCGACGTTCTGACGTTGTCACCACTGATGTAGCGGTTCATTAGGGTCAGGCCCGGGACGCCCAGCCCGGCGAAGTCATAATCGTGACGCAGTTGCCAGGAGCGCTCTTCGGCATTGTCGAAGCTGGCGTTATAGCTGTCGTTGGCCAGGGTGCCGCCGCTGGTGCCGTTAACCCGCATCCACGTGTCGCCACTGACTTTCTGCAGCCCCACATAGAACACATGAGCGCCATACTTGGCCGAGAACAGCCCCGAGTACGTCTTGTTATCGAGATTACCCGCCAGTTCCCGACCGTCCTCCCCGCCCTTGAAGAAGCCCAGATTCGCACCCAGCGTCCAGTCACCCAAAGGCTGGCTGTGAACCAGTTGCAGATACTGCTGGTTATAAACGTCTTTGAGTTCCGCGCCCCATAAACCGACCATGGTGCGGTTCTGGTTGAACTTGTATTCGCCGCCGACAAAGTTGAACCGGTCAGACACGCCGCCACCGAAGTTCATGTCTTCCATGCTGGCATCGTTACGCGGGCTATTGCCCTGGAACTGTCCGCCATAAAGGGTCAGGCCGTCGATTTCATTGGAGGTAATCTGCGCGCCCTGAAAGGTCTGCGGCAGCGAGCGACCGTCATCGGAACGCAGGATCGGCAATACCGGCATCCACTCCCCCACCTTCAACTCGGTTTTGGAAATACGCGCCTTCCCCGCCACCGCCAACCGACCGAAATCATCCGCCGGACGTCCGTCACTGTGGCGTGGCAGCAACGCCGTGCCGTAAGTACCGCCACCGCCGTCCAGCTTGACCGACCAAAGGCCCAGCACATCAACACCAAAACCCACCACGCCTTGGGTGAAGCCGGACTTCGCATCCAGAATGAAACTCTGGGTCCACTCCTCCGCCTTGCTCTGCGGGTTGGAAGGGTCGACAAAATTGCGATTGATATAGAAATTGCGCAGGCCCAGATTGACCTTGGCGTCGTCGACGAAACCGGCAGCCGTTGCCGCCCCCGGCGCAATCAGCGAAAGGCCCAGTGCGGTGGTGCTGAAGCCAAGAACGCTTGCTGCAAGGGTATTTAATTTAGCCATTTTTGTTATCCCCACTTTCATTTGGACGTGCACAGCCATGCGCGCCCTTGATAGGCCCGCATGACCGATGGAAAGTTATCTGCTGGCCGTCACGGGTGTTTCGTGACGGCACTATTTCCTGAAGCTATTCCTGACGCAAGCCGTGGAGTTTACTGCCCGGCCCGCACCTTGGCGATTTCGTCGTACATCAGCTTCACCAGACTCCCGTCCAGTTTTTCCGAATACTTCTTGATCACCGGCTGAACGCGTTCGCGGAAGCGATCTTTCTCTTCGGCAGAAATATCGTTCACCGCGACGTTCTTCTGCTGCTCAAGATAGCCACGCGCGCTCGCCATGCTGCTCGCGGTGACCTCTCGCTGATACTTCTGAGCCTCTACAGCCGCCTCTTTAACCAGCTTTTTCTCGTCATCATTGAGCTTGTTCCAGGTCTTCTGGCCAATGATGAAAGACTGCGGATTGAAAATATGGCCGGTGGTTGAGATGTACTTCTGTACCTCGTAAAACTTGCTGCCCTGAATCACCGTGAGCGGGTTTTCCTGACCGTCGATTACACCCTGTTCCAGGCCGGTGTACACCTCAGGAAATGCCATTGCAACCGGATTGGCACCCAGCGCGTTGAAGGTGTCCAGATAGATCGGCGACTGGATCACGCGGATCTTGAGGCCCTGCATGTCTTCCAGTTTGTTGATCGGGTGTTTGCTGTTGGTCACGTTACGGAACCCCAGATCCCAGTAACCCAGGCTGACCAGCCCTTTGCTGTCCAGTTGTGCGGCCAGCTTCTGTCCGACGGGACCATCGATAACGGCGTGAGCCTCCTCGACGTTGTTGAACAGGAACGGGAAGTCCAGCATGGCGAAGTCCGGCGCTTGCGCCGCGAGGATGCCGGAGTTGAGTACGGTCAGGTCCAGGGTGCCGCCTTGCAGCGCGGAGACAGTGACGACGTCACCACCCAGTGTGCCGCCCGGAAACAGTTTGACCTTGATCTTGCCGCCACTGCTTTTGGCCAGCAGTTCGGCGAACTTCTGCGCGCCCTGCCCCTGGGGATGCTCCTGCACATTCTGGAACGCGAAGCGCAGGGTTCGCTCACGAATTTCTGCTGCGTGGCTGGCCATGCTGCCCAGCAAAAGGCCTGTGGCGCAGGCACCTGCCAGCAGGGTTTTCATCAGTTTTTGCATGTCACTCTCCATATTGTTTTTAGAGTCGAGTTACGGGAATGCGCACCGACATCAGCCGGTGAAAAACTTCAGCGGTACAAGCACCAGCGAAGGGAACAACACCAGCAGAAACAGCACTACAAACTGGGCCAGCATGAACGGCCAGACGCCCCGGATGATTTCATCCATGCTGATTCTGGACACACCGCACACCACGTTCAGCACCGTGCCCACAGGCGGCGTGATCAAGCCGATGGCGCAATTGATCATGAACAGCACGCCGAAATACACCGGATCGATACCGGCCATGACCACCGCGGGCATCAACACGGGAGTCAGCAGCAGAATCGTCGGGGTCATGTCCATGGCGGTACCGACCACAATCACCAGCAGCATGATGACGACCAACAAAATGGTCTGGTTGTCCATGAACGGCTCAAGCACGCCAGCCAGTTGCTCGGGCAACTCGGCGATCGTTACCAGCCAACCGGAGACCATGGCTGCAGCGACCAGGAGCATCACCACCGACGTAGTTTTCGCGGATGAAAGGATCAGGTCGTACAGTTGGTTGATCTTCAACTCCTTGTAAATGACCAACGCGACAAAAAGCGCATACACCGCAGCGACCACTGCCGCCTCGGTCGGCGTGAAAATGCCGAACTTCAGGCCGAAGATAATGATCAGCGGCAAGCCGAGCGCCCACAGACCCTCGATCAAGGCGCGCATGATTTGCGCGGCACTCTGCCTGGGAGGCGGCTCGATATTTTCCTTGCGGGAGACGAACCACCAAGCCACCGCCAGCGACGCGCCGAGCATCAGCCCCGGGACGATCCCGGCCAGAAACAGCTTGGAAATCGAGACGCCGGATGCCACACCAAACACGATGAAACCGATGCTTGGTGGGATGACCGGGGCGATAATCCCCCCCGCTGCGATCAAGCCCGCCGAGTGAGCCCGGTTGTGCCCGGCACGCACCATCATCGGCACCAACAGTGCCGCGAGCGCCGCCGCATCGGCCACCGCAGAACCCGAAAGGGAAGCCAGCAGGCAGGAAGCCAGAATGGCCACGTAACCCAAACCACCGCGTTTGTGTCCCACCAGGGCCATTGCGATATTGACGATGCGTTTGGACAGACCGCCCGCGTTCATGATCTCGCCAGCCAGCATGAAGAACGGCACGGCCATCAGCGGGAAACTGTCGGCACCATTGAGCAGGTTCTGGGCGATGATCTGCGCATCGAACAGATCGAGCTGCACCATCAACGCGACACTGACCAGCAACAAGGCGAAAGCGATTGGAATGCCAAGCGCCATGGTGCCGATCAGCGAACCGAGAAAAATAACCAGAGTCATGGGTGAGTTCTCTCAGAGGTCGATGCCGGGGTCCGGATATGCTTGATGTCCTCGGCGGCATCGCTGTCAGTGACCATCACCAACTCTTCGTCCGCCAGCTTGCCGCTCAGCACCAGGTACAAGTCATACAACAGAATGACCGCAGCACAGGCACCGAAGACCAGCCCGGCCGCATAGAACAACGCCATGGACAGACCCGACGCTGGCGCGACCACATCCAGATTGATAACCGCTTGTTGCCAGCTCCCGCTGAAGATCAGCCAGCAGATGTAGAGCATCAGCACATGGCCGATCACCAGACAGAAGCGCTTGCCACCCGCAGGCAAACGACGTACCAGACTGTCGAAGCCCATATGTGCCCGATCTTTGAGCGCTACGAGTGAACCGAGAAAGATCATCCAGACGAACAGCCAGCGCGACAGTTCTTCCGACACGCTGATGCCCGAGTTGAAGGCGTAACGGAGCACCACGTTGCCGAAAACCAGCACAAGCATGCCAATCATGCACAGCACGATGAGCAACTTGAGCAGCTTGAAATACAGGTCGACTATTCTTTTCATTATTATTGCCTCGCGGAAACCCGAAACCTGACGCGCTAGACCTGGCCTCGCAGTTACCGGTCTGGACCGGACTGAGGTGCGCATACGCAAACGCTGCGAGCGGTTACCGTTGGGGTCAACAGTCGAGCACAGAGAGAGGGGTCGAGAACGAGCAATTGCGGTCGCATGAGGATGTCTCCATTGTTTTTATTGTCCTTCGGCTCTGACGGCCGAAGTTTGTGACATGGAAAATGTACTAACCGGTTAATTCGGTCAATACGCAAAAACGTCGATCATCAACGCTCAATTCATAACGCTGCGTATGAAACCGTCTTGAATCGCGTCGAAAACAATCTTAACCGACGCTATTTTCTTCAAAAAAGCATAGTAAAGGCATGACAGCAGCACGACTCAGGAAATATAAAAGCGTGCGATTATCGATTATTTTTTCCACATGAAGTCCGTTGATCCTCTATGCCCCCTCAACAGGCCACAACACATGCCCAGCCATCCGCCGTTCTCCGGCGCTAAAATCGCCCTTCTCTGCAACGGCTTGATTCTGAGCTACCAGCGAGACGACAAGCCCTCTATCCCATGGCCGAACCTTTGGGACCTACCCGGGGGTGGTCGCGAGGGGGAAGAAGCGCCGCTGGCGTGCGCGCTGCGTGAGACCGAGGAAGAATTTGGGCTGACCATTGCACCCGAAAGTATCGTCTGGGCTCGGGTTTATCCGGGCCAAGGGCTGGGTGGCCTGGATACCTGGTTCTTCGTGGCACACGTTCTGCCCGGAACATTTGCCAACATACATTTCGGCACCGAAGGGCAGCGCTGGGCGGTCACCACGATAGAGGCTTTCCTGGCGAATACCTCGGCTATACCGCATTTTCAGCATCGGCTCAGGGAATATCTGTTGAGCAACCCTGGAAACGTAACCCCGGGGCCTTTAGCGCATCACTAAAAGCCACTGGCGGCTGGCCCGACTTGCGCATAACATGCCGTGATTCCATATAGCCAGACATCACCCATGATAATAGCCAGCCTGCGCAGCCATCTGACACTCTGGTTCGCCGGACTGTCGCTGCTCGCCTTGCTGAGCGTGGGTTTCTATGTCGGTCATATCGCGACCGAACAAATCAAACAGGCCAGTGGCAGCTCTCTGCTAAGCACCGCCAAGTCAGCCGCAATGATGCTCGGCACTCAGCTACGTGAGCGTCAGCTTGAGATATTCCTGCTGAGCCGGGAGCCCCATCTGGTTCGCGGCAACCTGGATGACCCGGACATTTTGCCTTCGATGGAGCTGCGCACCCAGTCTCACTCCGAGTACGCGTGGATGGGTGTCGCTGATACCAGGGGCAATGTTCGACAGGCAGTGCACGGCCTGCTGGTCAACCAGTCCGTGCTCGAACGCCCGTGGTTCAAGGCCGGACTTCAAGGACCGTATACCGGCGATCCTCACGAAGCGGTGTTGCTGGCTAAGCTGTTGCCCGCCAATGCCAGTGGCGAACTGCTGCGCTTCATCGACTTTGCAGCACCAATCCGCACGGCTGACGGCACTGTGGTCGGCGTCCTCAGCGCCCATGTGCACTGGAACTGGATGACCCGGATTGTCGAATCGGCCATTCTGCGTGAAGGTGTCACCGCTGACCTTGAAGTGCTGATCGTCAATGGCGATGGCGCAGTCCTGTACCCACAACAGATGATCGGCCAAAAGCACCCCGAGCTGCTTGCAACTCAGCGACTTTCCACCAGCGAGAAGCCAGCCGACGCGCCGGAATGGTCAGAAGACGCCGACTACTTGTCCAGCGTATTGAAAGTACCGACGCCACCTTCCGCCAATCTGGCCTGGTACATCGTCGTTCGCCAGCCGCTGGCTACCGCTCTGGAGCCTGCGCGGATCCTGCTTTACAAGCTGTTGATACTGGGCGTTGCCGCCGCACTGGCATTTGGCCTGGTCGCATATTACCTGGCGCAGTATATGAGCCGTCCCATCGAACAACTGGCAAAGGCTGCCAAGCAGGTCCAGGCCAAACAACCCGGTGCCGATTTCCCTCAGGCGCATTCGGTCCGGGAGATCGCCCAACTGGGCCAGTCCATTCAGAGCATGACCGAATCGCTGCTGAACAAGGAACGCGAGCTGCAAGACACCAATGCGTCACTTGAAGCCACCGTCGAGCAGCGCACTGCCGCCCTCACCCAGGCCAATGCCGAGCTATTGAAATTGGCGACCCACGACGCCTTGACCGGTGTTTATAACCGTCGCCGTTTCGACGAAAAGCTCGCCGAATGCAACCAGCTGTTTGAACGCAGCGGCCGCCCCTTCGCCCTCCTGTTCATCGACGCCGATCACTTCAAAAACGTCAACGACACCTACGGTCACGCCACCGGTGACGACGTGCTGCATCAATTGGCTCAAATCATTCAGGAAAACACCCGCGCCAGCGACTTCGTGGCCCGCTACGGCGGTGAAGAGTTCGCCGTATTGCTGCCAGAGCCTGAAGGTGCGGAAAGCCCGGAAGTTGTGGCAGAAAGGATTCGCAAAGCCGTTGCCGAGGCGACCTTTGACCTGGTTGGGCAAATCACCGTCAGCATTGGTATCGGGCTGGCAGATACCGCAGATGCCAATACAACGGCACTGATCAAACGGGCTGATCAGCAGCTTTATCACGCCAAGGCGTCAGGCCGAAACAGGGTGGCGAGCAAGGCCACCATAGACATATAAGAATATCTGTCAGATCGCTGACAACCTGGCTGGATCGCGTCTGTTTACAGTTGCCCGTAACGGAACAGGTTAAAGCTTTGGCCTCAGCGGTCGACGATTACCTATTAAAGAATAATTATTAGTTTTTCGGAGGAGCAGCGGCATGGGGATGTTCAAGGCGTTGTATGAGTCCATCGAAATGCAGTTTTTCGATTCTCTGACGAAAAAGCTCTCGAGTCTTTTTCTGCTGGTTGCCGTCAGTGGATTGCTGTACTGGATTGCCTTGAGCATTCGTGCAGACATCGTTCAGCAGTTACGCAGCGCACAACTGGACGCTGCACTGCTCGGCCAGATCGAAGGCAGCCTGAACGGGCTCAGCAACGCCATCTTGTTCAGCACGCTGTTTACGCTGTTCATGGTCAGCTTCATGGTCTGGTATTTTCGTCACCTGATCGTGCGCCCGGTCACCCACATGACCCATGCGCTTGCAGAGATCGCCAACGGTGAAGGCGACCTGTCCAAGGACTTGCCCCTGCTGACCCACGACGAGATTCGCGTGCTGGCCAGCACCTGCAACCGATTCCTGGGCAAGCAACGGGAAATCATCAGCAACGTCCAGGCCCTGACCGTCCACATCGCCGTTGAATCAGCGCGCTCTTTGAAAAACATCAGCGACTCCAGCGACAGCGCCACCCATCAGGCCCGCTTCGCCAAGGAAGTAATGGATCAGAGCAACATGGCGGTCGGTAATATTCAGGAGGTTTCCCAGCAGACCCAGGGCATCTCCAGCACCACTGCGCAAAACCTGAGCATGGCTCGCGATTCATACGCGGAACTGCTGGAGGTCACCGGCAACATCAGCGAAATATCCAGTAGCCTCAATGAATTCGGCACTCTGGTCTCGGCGCTCAATCAGCGTTCGACGAGCATCAAATCCATCGTGGGCCTGATCCAGCAGATTTCGTCGCAGACCAATCTGCTGGCGCTCAATGCCGCTATCGAAGCGGCTCGCGCCGGGGAAAGTGGCCGGGGCTTTGCGGTGGTGGCTGATGAGGTGCGTACCCTGGCGCAGAACGTCAGCAAGGCCACCGATGATATCTCGCAGAACATCGACGCCATGCTTCAGGAGGTGAGTTCCACCCACGAGCAAACCACGCAAATCAGTCACAGTGCCCGGGAAACCCAGAAAGTGGTTGAACGTGCTTCCGGCCATTTCGAAAGCATGATCGGCGACTTTGAATCCACCAATGGCAAGCTCGCTGACATCGCCGCACACATCCTGCAGTTCGCGGAAAGCAACACCGGGATCAACGACCGGGTGACGCAGATTTACGCTGACAGCCAGTCCATTGATCAGCGCATGCAGCACTCAGCCACTGCAACCCGGGATCTGTCGGGCGTTGCCGAGCGCGTGCAGACCATGCTCGGCAAGTTTGTACTGGGCCATGGTGCGCTGGATGCCGCCATTACCCGCGCCAGCCAGTGCCGTGACATTCTGCAGGCACGACTCACCGAATTGCACCGCAGCGGCCTGAACCTGTTTGATCAAAACTACAAACTGATCCCTAACACTGATCCCAAGCAGTACCTGACCAGTTATACCGAACGCTTCGCCCAGGTCTGCCAGGAAGAGTGCGACAAGCTGACCAAGGGCACCAAAGGCGGCAAGGTGTCGTTCATCGTCGACAGCAAGGGTTACTGCCCGGTGAACAACAGCTGGGTATCAAAACCACCGACCGGTGACCGCGCCATCGACCTGCCGGTGTGCCGCAACAAACGTATGTTCTCCGACCCGATCGGCCTGCGTGCCGCGGGCAACACCCAACGCTTCCTGCTCCAGACCTACCTGCGCGACACCGGCGAAATCATGACCGAGATCGACGTGCCCTTCTTCTTCGACGGCCGCCACTGGGGCAACCTGCGGATGGGGTTTGATGCGGCGGTGTTGTTGGCGGAGTGATTGGGGGCTGCTGGCTAACCAAATTGCCTGCAAGCCAGGTATTGATGTTGTAGGAGCTGCCGAAGGCTGCGATTGCGGCGTATCAGGAGAAATGCTTTTAAAATGTAGAAGCGCGCTTGCCCGCGATTCTGGCTATAAGTCGATGAATATATCGTCTGTGCTGGCGTAATCGCGGGCAAGCGCGCTCCTACCGATCCTATGTTTGCTTAGCGACAGCGAGGTGTCAGGGACATCGGGGCAGCTCCTACAGAAAATGCATTTCAATCCCCAGGCCAATCTCGGCTCTTACAATGACATCTCAAATTGTCAGAGGCACCTTGCCGGGTGTAGATGCTAAAACCTGACGAATGAGAACAATTCCGTTACCCTGTGCGCACTTTTTTACGGCGGATATGTCGTGCTGCCTGCGGCCGATTCGTCCTCATCTCTCGGTATGGGTAATTCAATGCGCCTGTTCAAACACCTCGCAGTCGGCGTCAGCCTGCTGCTAGCCGGTCAGACCCTGGCCTTCGCAACCACCTATCCAGTCACTGTCACCGACGTTGCCAACCGTCAGGTTGAAATTCCCGCCGAACCCAAGCGCATCGTCCTGCAGGACGGCCGCGATCTGTTCACCCTGGCCCTGCTCGACCGCGCCGATCCATTTCAGCGCATTGTGGCGTGGAACAACATCATCAAGCGTTCCGACCCCAACACCTGGAAAGTCTTCGAAAACCAGTGGCCAAAAACCGCCAACCAGGCCACTGACATGAAGTTCGGTGACGACGGTGATCTCAATCTCGAAGCGGTCGTCGCCGCTCGCCCGGACCTGCTGGTATTCCAGACCCGCGCCCGGGCTTCGCTGGAAAATGCTGGCGTGGCGCAGAAGCTGGCCGCGCTGAAGATTCCGGTGCTGTTCGTCGACAGTGATCTGGAGCCGGTGCTCAACAGCCAGAAAACCGTAGCCCTGCTCGGTCAGGTGCTGAACCGCGAAGAAGAAGCCAAGGCCTACATCGATTTCTACAAATCCCGACTGGCTAAAGTCGAAGCCATCACTCAGGAACACAACAAGAAACCCTTGGTGTTCGTCGAAGCCAAAGCTGGCCAGGGCGGCGCATCGGCCTGCTGCTTCACCCACGGCGATGTCTACTGGGGCAAGCTTGTTCAGGCGGCAGGTGGCGTGAACCTCGGTTCGCAACTGCTGCCGGGCGCGACGGGCGACGTCACGCTGGAAACCGTTTTGGGCAAACAGCCGGACGTGTACGTCATGACGGGCACCCAGTTCCCGGGTAATACCTCCGTATCGCCTCCGTTTGGTTTCGGTGAAAACGTCAAGCTCGACGCCATCCAGCGTCAGTTGAAGTTGCTGGAACAACGTCCAGGCTTTGCGCAACTCAAGGCCAGCCAGAACGGTCGTGTCTACGGCGTATACCACCAGTTCTACGCCAGCAGCTGGAACATTCTGGCAGTGGAAAACCTGAGTCAGGCGTTCTACCCGGACAGCGCTAAACAGCTGGATGCAGATGCCAGCCTCAAGTCGCTGTTCGCCCTGACCGGTATCAAGGCAGTCCCTGCGATTCTGTACGCCCCTGCGCCTGCTACTGGTAAATGACCCACACCCATGACGACCTCTATCGGTAAAGCTTCATCCGACATCAGCAGCTACCAGACCCGTTACACCCATACCGTGTGGAAGCGCACGGTATTGCTGATCAGCCTTCTGGTGATCGCTGTGGTGGCTTTCATTGCCGACCTGATTGTCGGCTCAGGGACACTGACGTTCGGTCAGGCCATGAGTGGACTGTTGCAGCCTGACAGCGTAGATGCCAGCACTCGCGTGATCCTTTGGGAGCTGCGCATGCCTATGACGCTCATGGCGGTGCTCGCGGGTACCTGCCTGGCGCTGGCCGGGCTGATGATGCAGACGGTACTCGATAACCCTCTGGCGGAACCCTTCACGCTGGGGATTTCCTCGGCCGCGGGCTTCGGCGCGTCACTGGCGCTGGCCTTCAACTTTTCCCTCGGCAATGCCTTGCCAGGGTTTGGCGCCGACTTGCTGGTGACCGGCAATGCCTTCCTGTTCTCGTTGCTGACAGTGGGCATCATTCTGCTGCTGACCCGCGGGCATGTGGGCCTGCAGGCGATTACCCTGCTGGGGATCGCCGTGCATTTCGTGTTCAGTTCGTTGCTGGGTCTGGTGCAATACGTGGCGAGCGTCGATCAACTGCAGAGCATCGTGTTCTGGCTCATGGGTTCGCTGCTGCACGCGACCTGGAACAAGGTCACGCTCTGCGCGATCATCGCAGCCATTGCCATTCCGGTGGTGCTGGTTCAAGCCTGGGCACTCACAGCATTGCGCAGCTTTGGCGAACAAGCCGTAGTGTTCGGCATTCCGGTACGCCGTATTCGCACCGTGATGCTGATGCTGGCTGCGCTGCTGGCCGGCGCGGTGACTTCGGTGGTCGGCATCATCGGCTTTGTCGGTCTGGTGGCTCCGCACGTGGCGCGCCTGCTGGTGGGCGAAGATCAACGCTTCACCATCGGCGTGACCATCGCCTGCGGCATCATCTTCGTCACCCTCGCCTCTCTGGCCAGCAAGTTGATCGTGCCAGGCGCAGTGCTGCCCATCGGCATGGTCACTTCGCTGATCGGCTTGCCATTCTTCATCATTCTTATCCTGCGCGACCGGAGACTGACCTCCCGATGAGTTTCTCCACTGCTGACTATCGCGTCACGATCCACGGCCGGACCATCCTCGACGGGCTGGCGGTGAAAGCCGAAGCAGGTCGTACCCTGGCGCTGCTGGGTGCCAACGGTGCGGGCAAATCGACGTTCATGAAAGGCTTGTGCGGGCTGACCAAAGCGCAGGGCTCGGCCACCATCGACGGCATTGACCTGCTGGGTTCATCTGCGGCAGTACGGGCCAAACTGATTGGCTACGTTGCTCAGGATCTGGCGCATCTGGACGTAAGGCTGTCCACCTACGAACTGCTGTTGCTCGCTCAGCACGGTAGCGCACGCGGCTGGGCAACCGGCAAGGATGCGCAGCGCAAAGCCAGTGAAATGCTTGAACTGCTGGGTTTGCAGCGCTTTGCCGAATGCCAGCCGGGGCAGCTGTCCGGGGGCGAACGGCAGATGATTTCCCTGGCACTGGCGTTGGTGCGCAGCCCGCGTCTTCTGTTGCTCGATGAGCCGACTTCGGCACTGGATCTGGCCAATCAACTGCAGATTCTCGATGCGGTCAGCGCCTATACCCGCAAGGAAAACATCGTCACCCTGGCGATTTTCCACGACATGAATCTGGCCAGCCGCTACGCCGACGACACGTTGATGCTGCATCACGGCCACGTGCATTGCAGCGGCCCGACGCGCAGTACATTGACTCCGGAAAACCTTGCCCATGTGTATGGGGTTGATTGCCGGGCGATCAGCGTCGACGACGGGGCTTTCACCGCGATTTATCCGGTGTCGGTGCTTAAAGC
>NZ_JACONW010000053.1 GCF_014357575.1 Pseudomonas folii
GCCCATTGCGGCGGCCCACGGTTCAGGATCTGCGGGCGGGTACACCGAGCACCAGCGAGGTGCCGAGTGTTGGGCAAGAGCGTTTTGCTTACTTTTGCGCTTCTCAAAAGTGAGGCGCTGTAAAAGCGCAACCAATTAAAACCGTGACTGCGCTAACGGATATGTACACAGATACAGAAGTTGTAGATACCTACGCCACCGAAACCTGATTACGCCCATTATGCTTGGCCGCATAAAGCCCCTTGTCCGCCTCCTGAATCAACTGACGGCTGTTGCTGCCAGGCTGCGGGACGATGGTCGATACGCCAATACTGACCGTCAACGAAGCGCCCGGTGTCGGTGCGATGTGCGGGATGTTCATGCCGGCGACGGTCATGCGCAATTTCTCGGCCAGCAGACGTGCACCACCCGGCGACGTGTTGGGAAGGACCAACGCGAACTCTTCCCCACCATAGCGCGCAGGCAGGTCCGAAGGGCGAGCTGAACTGGCGCGAATGGCCTTGGCCACCTGACGCAGCGCTTCGTCGCCTTCCAGATGGCCGAAGTTGTCGTTGTAGGCCTTGAAGAAATCCACATCGATCATCATCAACGACAATTGGGTCTGATCGCGTGTCGCACGACGCCACTCAAGCTCCAGGTACTCATCGAAATGACGTCGGTTGGACAAGCCCGTCAAACCGTCGGAGTTCATCAGGCGCTGCAGCACGAGGTTAGTATCGAGCAACTGCTGCTGACTCACGCGCAAGGCGCGGTAAGCTTCGTCACGTTGCAACAGGGTCATGTAAGAGCGTGAGTGGTAACGAATGCGCGCTACCAGCTCGATCGTGTCCGGGAGTTTGACCAGATAATCGTTGGCACCGGCAGAGAACGCCGCGCTCTTGATCATCGGGTCTTCCTTGGTCGAGAGCACGATGATCGGAATGTCTTTGGTCAGCGGATTATTGCGGTACTCGCGCACCAGCGTCAGGCCGTCCAGGCCCGGCATGACCAGATCCTGCAGGATGACCGTAGGCTTTATCTGAATCGCCTGAGCAATGGCCTGATGCGGATCGGCGCAAAAATGGAAGTCGATACGCTCTTCGTTGGCCAACCCACGCCTGACCGCTTCGCCGATCATCGCTTGATCATCGACCAGCAGCACCATGGCCGAGTTTTCGTCATCTGGCTGGAGGGAGTCCAGCAGAAAATCATTCATTCAAGAACTCCTGTCCAACGCCTGATGGTGAATTCGCCTGAACACTCATTGGGCGAACACCTCTTTCAAACGCATCGAAATAGTCTCCAGCGGTTTGATCTCAACCGCCGCATCAATGGCCGCAGCCGCTTTGGGCATGCCGTACACCGCACAGGACTGTTGATCCTGAGCGATGGTCAAATAACCTTGCTGGCGCATGAGTTTGAGGCCTTGAGCCCCATCGCGTCCCATGCCCGTCAGCAAAACACCTACTGCGTCTCCGGTCCAGTAACGCGCCACGCTTTCGAAAAAAACGTCGATCGAGGGCCGATAGATTTCATTGACCGGCTCTGCCGTATAGGCCAGCGTGCCGTTCTTGAGTAAACGAATGTGGTGATTGGTGCCCGCCAGCAACACCGTGCCAGGACGCGGCGGTTCGCCTTCCTGAGCCAGCCGCACCGGCAGCCCTGAGGAACTGCTGAGCCATTCAGCCATTCCAGCCGCGAAGACCTGATCCACGTGCTGCACCAGCACGATGGCTGCCGGAAAATTTACCGGCAAGCCTTTCAGCAATATCTCCAGCGCTGCGGGCCCGCCTGCCGACGAACCGATGGCCACCAATTGCTGACGCTGACTACTGGCGCGTAGCGGTGCCGAGACAACCGGTTCAGAGCGCTGCTCGGGGCGCATCAACCAGCCAATATTGAGGATCTTGCGCAATAGAGGCGCGGCGGCATCCCTGGGATTGCCTGCGCCGATGGCGGGCGTGTCCACGACATCCAGTGCACCATGCCCCATGGCCTCAAACACCCGGTGCATATTCTGCTGGCGGTCTACGGTGACGATCACGATGGCGCACGGCGTTGCAGCCATGATCTGCCGCGTGGCTTCAACGCCATCCATGACCGGCATGATCAGGTCCATCAGAATGACGTCCGGAACCAGTTCGGCGCATTTGCGCACCGCTTCCGCTCCATTGCCCGCCACCCACACCACTTCGTGCGAAGGCTCCAGGGCCACCGCCCGACGCAAGGCCTCGACTGCCATGGGCATGTCATTGACGATCGCGATCTTCATGCCTGAGCATCCCCAATCAATTCAGCAACGGCATCGAGTAACGCGTCGTCATGGAAACTGGCCTTGGCAAGATAGTAATCGGCACCGGCATCCAGACCACGACGGCGATCTTCTTCGCGGTCTTTATAGGAAACGACCATTACTGGCAGGGATTGCAATCGAGTATCCCGGCGTACCAGCGTGACCAATTCGATACCGTCCATGCGGGGCATGTCGATATCTGTAATGAGCAAATCGAAATCTTCTGCGCGCAATGCATTCCAGCCATCCATACCGTCCACGGCAACGGCCACTTCGTAGCCGCGATTGACCAGTAACTTGCGCTGCAACTCACGTACCGTCAACGAATCGTCGACCACCAGCACACGTTTGCGCGATACAGCGTCAATCTGCCGGTTGCGCCGGTCGATGCGCTCCAGACGTCCGGTGTTGAGCAACTTCTCCACTGAGCGCAGCATATCCTCGACGTCGATGATCAGCACCGCCGAGCCATCGTCAAGCAAGGCACCCGCGGCGATGTCCTGGACCTTGCCCAACCGAGGATCAAGGGGCAACACAACGAGCGTGCGCTCGCCAATGAATCGCTCGACGGCAACGCCGTAAACCGCATCACGCTCGCGGATCACCACCACTTTGAGCACACCTTCGGTATTCTGGCTTGCTGGCCGATTCAGCAGCTGGCTGGCGGCGACCAGACCGACGTGCCGCTCTTCATGCCAGAAATGCTGACGCCCTTCGAGCTGGACAATATCGTCGCTGTGCACATCGCTCATGCGTTCAATGTGCGCCAACGGGAATGCATAGGCTTCGCCGCCGACCTCCACTACCAGACTGCGTACCACCGACAGGGTCAACGGCACTTCCATCACAAACCGGGTGCCTTTGTTTGCCTGTTGATCGGCAAAGACCACGCCGCGCAGTTGACGAACCATGTCATGGACAGCATCGAGGCCGACGCCACGTCCGGAAATCTCGGTGACTTTGTCTTTCAAGCTGAAACCGGGCAGAAACAGGAACGTCAGCAGTTCTTCTTCGCTCAATTGCGACGCTGTTTCAGCAGGCGACAATTGGCGTTTGATGATGTTGCTGCGTAGCCGCTCAAGATCAACGCCGCCGCCATCATCGCTGAGTTCGACCTGCAACTGGCCCGCTTGATGGGACGCCTTGAGGCGAATCAGCCCTTCCGCTGGTTTACCCGCAGCCAGGCGCGTTTCAGGGAGCTCGATGCCGTGGTCCACGGCGTTGCGCAACAAATGGGTCAGCGGCGCTTCGAGCTTCTCCAGCACATCGCGGTCTACCTGGGTTTTTTCCCCTTCGATTTCCAGCCGGACCTGCTTGCCCAGCTCGCGCCCGAGATCACGCACCATGCGCGCCTGACCGGCGAGAACATCGGCAAACGGTCGCATCCGGCAAGCCAGCGCGGTGTCATAGAGCTCCTGCGCTCGCTGCCCCGCCACCCAGCCAAACTCGTCCAGTTCTGCGGTCTGGTTGACCAGCATTTGTTGAGCTTCGGCAAGCAGGCGACGCGCTTCGTCCAGGGCTTTTTGCGCATCCGGGCCAAGACCGGCTTCACCAAAACTGGCCTCAAGATCGTCCAGCGCGCGGCTGCTGCCGGTCTGGATACGCTTGAGCCGTTGCATATTGGCCAGGTAAGGCTTGATGCGTTGCGTCTCGACCAGCGACTTGCTGGACAGATCCAGCAAGCTGTTCAGTCGCTCGGCTGTCACCCGCAGCACGCGCTCGCCACCCTCGGATGCCCGACGGTTACGCCGCATGGCGGGCGCAGCAGGTTCAGCCGGGCCTTCGTCAACAGACGACATGGGCGCTGACACTGGCGGAGCAGTAACAACGGACGCCGGACTTTCGTCAGGAAGATTGAGTGCGAGGAACGGATCAAGACCGGACGGCGTCGATTGCGTCAACCCCATCGCGGCCGCCAACAAGGCATCGTCAGCGGATGGGGTTGGTAACGTCGCACCGCGCAGCATACCGCTGCCCTGAGCCATCAGGGTATTCATGCGCTCCACATAGGCGTCGATATCGGCCTGCGCGACATTGCTCACGCCAGGCGTCGCGATGCGCATCAACAGGTCAGTGCCCTGCAGCAAGGCGTCGATATGTTCGGGCTGCAGGTACAGACGACCTTCCTGAGCGCTGACCAGGCAATCTTCCATGACATGGGCAACGCTGACCCCGAAATGAACACCAACGATACGCGCCGCGCCTTTGAGGGAGTGGGCGGCACGCATGCAGGCTTCCAGGTGATCAGCCTGGGTCGGGTCTCGCTCAAGGGCCAGCAGACCGCCGCTCAGCACTTGGGTCTGGGCTTCAGCCTCAAGGGTGAACAGCTCGAACAGCGAGGCATCGCGCATTTCATCTGGCGTCATGAAAGGCTCCGGTTGATCGCCGACAACAGTTGTTCTTCATCGAGCAGGCGCAGGCTGTAATCTTTCCACTGCAAGACGCCTCGGGTAAAACGGGCGTTGGCGTGAGTCCCGGAAGTCGAAGCCGAGTCCAGCAGGTGTTCTTCGATGGCATGGATACCGTGGACCTCATCCACCGGCACCACCACCGGACCGCCTTCAGCGGCAACGATCAGCATGCGCGGCATGATCCGGCTCGATTGCGCGGGCACAACCGTAGTATCCAGACCCAACAACTCCACAAGCGAAAGACAGGCAACCAGCGCACCCCGCACATTGGCCACGCCGAGCAATGCCCGGGAGCGCTGATGCGGCAGCGAATGAATGGCTTGCAGTGGTGCAATCTCTGCCAGGCAACGAGTGGGGAAACCCAGCCACTCTTCCCCCAGACGGAAAACCAGGATCGAGCGCGTTTTGGTCCTGACCTGAAAATCGGCCCCTTGCACATGATCGTGATCGCCTCGGGTCAGCGCATAGCGATCCAGCAAGCTGGTGGCTGCGGCAGCGTAGACCGGGCAGTTACGGCAATGGATATGTTCGACCAGCAATGGGCACGAGCGATCGCCATGAATGCCGATGCGATTCCAGCAGTCATCAATGGCCTGGGCATCTTCGTGGATGAAGCTCGAATAGCTGTAGATTCTGTTCATCGCGGGCTACCTTGCTTGTTCACACTGCGGGCCGCACGCTCATTGAGTCTGCGTGCACCGGCGCTATCGCCCTGGGCCGCCAGCAATGCAGCAAGTTGCGCCAATGCCTCTGGGTGTTGCGGCTGCAAATAAAGCGCCTTGCGATAAAAGCCCTGAGCCTGGGCATTCCCGCCTTCGACCTCACTGAGCAACCCCAACCAGTAAAACACCTGTGCCACGGGCTCATGGCTTTTCAGAAAACGCTCGCAGGCAGCGCGTGCTTCAGCGCTTTTGCCTTCGTTGGCGAGGCTGGCGATGGTGCCGAGCAATGTCGCAATGTCGTCCTTGCCCGTTGCCGTCATGCCGCTCCCCATTGCAACGGACGGTGATCTTTGCGTAGACGCAAGCGACACGGTGGTCGGTCGCGGCGGAGTGCGCGAAACGCTTCGTGGGTTGAAACCCGGCGGAATGATTGAACTGCGCGACGAGGGTTCAGCGAACAGCGATACGGGCTCTTCCGGCGCGGTGTAATGACTGAACGCAAAAGTCTGGGGAATACCAATCGAGCGCATGCCCATGCGCGTCAACAAGCTGCCTTCGGCAGGGCCGATAAACAGAATGCCGTCATCGCGGGTCAAGCGTTTGAGCACCTCGAACACATGCTTCTGCGTGGGCTGATCAAAATAGATCAGCAAATTACGGCAGAACACAAAGTCGTAGGCCGTCTGGTTTGTCAGTGCCGGATCAAGCAAGTTGCCCGCGCGAAAACTGATCCGTTCACGAACCCGGTCCTGCAGCTCAAAACCGTCTTCGGTCGCGTTGAAATAACGATCGCGATAGGAAATGTCATCGCCGCGAAACGAGTTTTTACCGTACACCCCACGCTGTGCGCGTTGAATCGATATCGGGCTGATATCCATTGCATCGATTGTGAACTGCGCTGCCAGCGCACCGGCATCCAGCAAGGCCATGGCGATGGAATAAGGTTCTTCGCCTGTTGAGCACGGCAGGCTGAGAATACGAATTGGCCGCACGCCGTTCAGCTCGGCAATACGCGTTTTAGCGAGCTGTCCTAACGAAACGAAGGATTCCGGATAGCGAAAAAACCAGGTCTCGGGAACGATTACAGCCTCGATCAACGCCTGCTGCTCATCCGCCGACGACTGCAGAAGCTGCCAGTAAGCGTCACTGTCGATGACCTTGGTGGCCAGGTAGCGCTGACGAACCGCACGCTCGACGATCGCCTCTCCCACGGAAGCGACATCAAGGCCGATGCGATCCTTGAGAAAACCGAAGAAGCGCGCCTCTTGACTCATAGCGCCTCCTCAATCATTTCAGATGCCGGGGGCTGCGCCGGATAGAGCAGCTCACGGACCTGATCACTGAGCAGGTCCTGAACGCGGATCCACTGCACAAGCCCTGACGCGTCTTCGCGTACCGGCCCCAGATAGGAGGCATCGGGATTGTCCAGGCCGTACTCCTTGAACTCGTCTGGCGCACAACGCAGCATGTCGGTGGCTTGCTCGATAATCAGCCCGAGCAGGCGCTTCGGCTGCCCGGCATCAGCCTGATAATGCACCAACACCAGGCGCGTGCTGGTTCGCGACTTGGCGATCTGGCCGAAAGCCAACGCCGCAAGGTCAATCACGGGGATCATATCGCCGCGGTGGGCCAACACCCCCGCAACCCACTGCGGCGCCTGGGCAATGACCTTGAGCGGCAGGCGCGGCAGCACTTCGGCGATTTGCAGCGCCTCCAGTGCATAGCGCTCATCGCCGATACGAAACAGCAGGAACAGCTTGTTTTTCGGCACCACCGAGGAGCTGCCGCGACTGACCGGTTGATCGCTCATGGTCAGTACTCAGACTTTGAAACGCGAAACGCCGCTGCGCAGACCGACCGCCACCTGACTCAACTCATCAATGGCAAAACTGGCCTGACGCAAGGACTCCACCGTCTGGCTACTGGCATCGCCCAATTGCACAAGCGCCTGATTGATCTGCTCGGCACCGGTGGCCTGGGCCTGCATGCCTTCGTTGACCATTAACACTCGCGGTGCCAACGCCTGCACCTGATGAATAATCTGCGTCAACTGTTCGCCCACCTGAGTGACTTCGAACATACCGCGGCGGACTTCCTCGGAGAACTTATCCATGCCCATCACGCCAGCAGACACCGCCGACTGGATTTCACGGACCATCTGCTCAATGTCGTAAGTCGCCACGGCCGTCTGGTCAGCCAGACGACGCACTTCTGTCGCGACGACGGCAAAACCACGGCCGTACTCACCGGCCTTCTCCGCTTCGATAGCGGCGTTGAGCGACAGCAGGTTGGTCTGGTCAGCGACCTTGACGATGGTCACGACCACCTGATTGATGTTGCCAGCCTTCTCATTGAGGATCGCCAGTTTGGCGTTGACCAGATCCGCCGCGCCCATCACCTGGTGCATGGTGTCTTCCATACGTGCCAGGCCCTGCTGACCGGAACCGGCAAGGATCGAAGCCTGATCAGCAGCACTGGTCACTTCGGTCATGGTGCGAACCAGATCCCGGGAAGTAGCAGCAATTTCCCGGGACGTCGCGCCAATTTCAGTAGTAGTCGCGGCGGTTTCGGTAGCGGTGGCCTGCTGCTGCCGGGAGGTGGCAGCAATCTCGGTGACGGATGTCGTGACTTGTACCGAGGAGCGCTGAGCCTGGGAAACGAGGCCAGTCAGCTCGGTCATCATGTCATTGAAGCCAGTTTCCACCGCGCCGAATTCGTCTTTACGATCCAGATTGAGCCGTTTGCTCAAGTCGCCGGTGCGCATGGTTTCCAAGATGCTGACGATGCGCTGCATCGGCGACATGATCGAACGCATCAGCAACAGTCCGCATGATGTCGCAGCGATAATCGCGATGAGCAGAGAAAGCCCCATGCTGATTTTTGCGCCGGTAACAGCGACGACAATTCGGTCCGTCGCGTCATCAGCTACTTTTTTGTTGATGACGATGATGTCGTTAAGTTGCTTACGACCCAGCGTCCAGACTGGTCTGGTCTGATCGTAAAACTCGGTCTTGGCTTTTATATAGTCGCCGCGCTGGAAACTGGTATGCACGTCATTGAGCAGGCGCGTGTAAGTCTCACGCTGCCGCTCGAAGTCAGTGAAATTCGCGCGGTCGTTATCATCAAAGATGGTTTGCTTATAGTTGTCGACCTGCTGTTGAAGGCGCGCCTCGAAATCCTTGAACTGGTCTTTTTCCGGGCCGGTCAACTCACGCCCCTCCCCTTCACCGATCAGCTCAAGAGTCCGAATGTAACTTTCACCCCAAGCGCTGCGCAGCAGGGTGCTGTAGTACACGCCGGGAAGTGCATCGAGGCGAACTTCTTCTTCACTGGACTGAATGGATAGCAGGCGGGAAAACGACACGATAACCATCATGAGCATGATGGCGATAATTACGGCGAAGCTCGCCAAGATCCGTTGGCGTAAGGTCCAGTTCTTCACGGTCATCCCTCAAGAGTTCAACACCGGACTTCACGCCGGGTTCAAGAAGCGGACCGATGAGCGGCCCAACGCGGCCTGAGTATAGCCCAGGCTCTGACGAACTAAGGGGGTTGTTTCAGAGATAAATTAGGCCTATTCCCACGAAATCCAGAGAATTGTCTTACAGGCCTTGGGTATTCGGATGAATGCAGGGGTTAGATGTGGTGTTGCAGATGGGTGGTTGGGCCAGCTTTACGCATGAACTGTGGGAGATTCTATGTCTCCTCACAAACCCGAAGATTGATCGCAACCCCGTAGGACCGGCTTCAGCCGCGAGGGCAATAGTCCTGGGGATGGATTTTTAGCGGATGTACTGACGTCCTCCCGGCTAAAGCCGGTCCTACGAGAGCGCGCAGGAACTGTGGGAGCGAGGCTTGCCCGCGATACATGAGACGCGGCTGAAAGGCATACCGCGTTGTCATTTGCTGCGAGCAAGCACAACCGACTGCTTTTAAACCTGCGCCTGACGCACCTGTATTTCCAGCTCAGCCTTCAATGCAGGTGCCAGCTTCAGTTGACGGGCCAGTTCGTCCAGATACACACGCTCCATGAACTGTTCTTCGTCCACCATCATCACACTGGCGATGTACATTTCTGCCGCCATCTCCGGCGTTTTCGCGGCACGCGCGACTTCGACCGGGTCCAGAGGCTTGTGCAGTTCGGCGTGCAGCCATTGCTGCAACTCTTGATCACCGGTCAGTTTGGTAAATTCACCTTCGATCAGCTCACGTTCGCGCTCATCGACATGACCATCGGATTTGGCTGCGGCGACCAATGCGCGAAGGATTGCCTGACTGTGCTCCTCGACTTGCTCCGGTGGCAGACGGTCAATGGTCTGTGGCTCGCCCTGCCCGGCCAGGCCCTGCTTGGCCTGCCAGTTGCCATACGCCTTATACGCAATAACGCCCAGGGCGGCCAGGCCACCATAAGTCAGCACTTTGCCGCCAATTTTGCGCCCGCCCTTGCTGCCCAGCAGAAAACCCATGGCGCCGGAAGCCAGGGCACCACCGCCAGCACCTGACAACAGGCTGCTCAAACCACCGCCACCAGCACCGCCCAACAAACCACCCAGGCCGCCCGCAGCAGAGGATTTCTTGCCGCCTTGCTGATGCCCGGCACCACCGGCCTTGTTCTGCAACATCTCCTGGCCGGATTTAAGAAGTTGGTCGAGTAAGCCACGCGTGTTCATGGAAAGCCTCCACAGACTTTTTCATTCGATTGGGTACATGGCAGAGTAAAACGAAGTGTGTCATGGCTGGAGAGTCGGAGTGCTTCCGGATGTTGCAACGAAGACGTGGGACCGGCTTTAGCCGGGAAAGCGGTATGTCCACCAATACAAATGTACCGGCGGTACTGGCCCTTTCCCGGCTAAAGCCGGTCCCACGCCATCATGCTTGCGGGCAAGCACCGACGCCCATCACACACTAATCCCGCAAATCAGACTCATGGATCGGCTGATCACGATGGGTAGCACGCTGATACTGCGCAGGCCAGGTTGCCTTGCGGCCGCCGAGGTCATCATCGGCATGCAACGGCCAGTAAGGATCACGCAGCAGTTCGCGGGCGAGGAGGATGATATCGGCCTGCCCGGTGCGCAGGATGTGCTCGGCCTGAGCCGGTTCGGTGATCATGCCCACAGTGCCCGTCGGCATCTCCGACTCCTTGCGAACCCGTTCGGCGAAGCGCGTCTGATAACCCGGACCCACAGGGATTTCAGCATTGGCTGAAGTGCCGCCCGACGACACGTCGATAAGGTCAACACCCAGCTCTTTCAAGCGGCGCGCCAGTTCAACGGTTTCATCCGGGTTCCAGCCATCTTCCACCCAGTCAGTGGCGGACACTCGCACAAACAAAGGCAACTCTTCAGGCCAGACCGCACGTACAGCTTGAGTCACTTCAAGCGTCAGGCGAATACGATTTTCAAATGAACCGCCGTATTTGTCCTGACGCTGATTGCTCAGCGGCGACAGGAACTGGTGCAACAGATAACCGTGGGCGGCATGCACTTCCACGACCTTGAACCCGGCCGTGAGCGCCCGCTTTGCAGAGGCCACGAAAGCTTGAACGACGTCCTGAATCTGCGCCTCGCTCAATTGCACCGGCGCCGTGTGTTTGGGATCGAAGGCAATCGGCGATGGCCCCCAAGGGGTCCAGCCGCCCTCTTCGGCTTTGATGCTGCCCGACTTGCCCAGCCACGGCCGCCAAGTGCTGGCCTTGCGTCCGGCGTGGGCGAGCTGAATCCCTGCAACCACGCCTTGAGCGTTGATGAAGCGGGTGATTCGCTGCAAGCCTTCGATCTGCTCATCGTTCCACAGGCCAAGGTCTTCAGGCGTGATTCTGCCGTCTTTGGTGACCGCAACAGCCTCGGTAAAGACAAGGCCAGCACCGCCCACTGCGCGGCTGCCAAGGTGGACCAGATGCCAGTCGTTCGTCAGGCCATCGACCGCTGAGTACTGACACATCGGGGATACCGCAATGCGGTTGCGCAAGGTTAGCTGGCGAAGGGTGTAGGGTTCTAACAACAAGCTCATGGGAACCTCTCAGGCTGTAATAGGCAGCAGGGCACGCGATAAAAAACGTGCCTGAAGCCTAGTCGACAATCCAATAGCTTTGAGGGTTCCTGCTGTGTGCGCTAGCGTGGCGCGATGTGCGCCACCATCAGTTGTACGGTTTCATTGCCACGAAACTCGTTGAGATCCAGTTTATAGGCCAGTTCGACCCAACGAATGTTCGGGTTTGGCCAGACATCACGGTCAACACCGAATGCGATGGCATCCAGCTTCACGCTGCCGCATTCGCTCTTGAGCACCATCTTCAGATGACGCTCGCCCACCACCCGTTGCTCTACTAACTGGAAAACACCATGAAACAACGGCTCGGGAAAGTGCTGCCCCCACGGACCTGCGTTGCGCAGTGCGCGCGCCAGTTCCAGGTGAAACTCTTCGACCGCCAATGCGCCGTCGGACAACAGACGGCCGGTCAGGTCCTCTTCATTCAACTGGCGCCGCACTTCTACATCGAAAGCTTCGGCGAACGCCGGGAAGTTCTCCTCCGGCAATGACAACCCCGCCGCCATGGCGTGGCCGCCAAACTTGCTGATCAGCTCGGGATGCTGTGCAGCTACAGCGTCCAGTGCGTCACGAATGTGGAAACCGGGTACCGAGCGAGCCGAGCCCTTGAGCATGCCCTCGCCAGCGCTGGCGAACGCGATGGTCGGGCGGTGATAACGCTCTTTCATGCGCGACGCGAGGATGCCGATCACCCCCTGATGCCAGTCCGGTTCGAACAGACAAAGGCCGAACGGCATCGACTCCAGCGGCAAGTCCTTGAGCTGGGCCAGCGCCTCACGCTGCATGCCCTGCTCAATGGATTTGCGGTCCTGATTGAGCTCATCCAGTTGCACGGCCATTTCACGGGCCAGGGTTTCGTCCTCACAGAGCAGGCACTCGATCCCCAGACTCATGTCATCCAGACGCCCCGCTGCGTTCAAGCGCGGGCCAAGGATGAAACCCAGATCGGTGGAAGTGATGCGCTTATGATCACGACGTGCGACTTCAAGAATCGCTTTGAGGCCTGGTCGCGCACGCCCTGCGCGAATACGCAGCAAGCCCTGGTGCACCAGAATGCGATTGTTGGTATCCAGCGGCACCACGTCGGCGACGCTGCCCAAGGCGACCAGATCCAGTAATTCGCCCAGGTTCGGTTGCGCACGCTGGTTAGCCTCGAACCAGCCGCTGTCCCGCAGCCGCGCACGCAACGCCATCAGCACATAGAAAATAACCCCGACGCCCGCCAGAGCCTTGCTGGGAAACGTGCAGCCGGGCTGATTGGGATTGACGATGGCGTCGGCGGCAGGCAGTTCATGACCCGGCAAGTGGTGATCGGTGACCAGCACCTGCAAACCAGCGGCCTTGGCTGCGGCAACGCCTTCAACGCTGGAGATGCCGTTATCGACAGTCATCAGCAATTGCGGCTCGCGTTCCAGCGCAACGGCGACAATTTCCGGGGTCAGCCCGTAACCGTACTCGAAGCGATTGGGTACCAGATAATCGACATGTGCGGCCCCCAGCAGCCTCAGCCCCAGCACGCCCACGGTGCTTGCTGTAGCGCCGTCAGCATCGAAATCGCCGACGATGAGGATCCGCTGGCGTTCGTTCAGGGCCGTGACCAACAGATCTACCGCCGCATCGATGCCCTTGAGTTGCTGATAGGGAATCAGCCGAGCCAGGCTCTTGTCGAGTTCGGCCTCTGACAGCACGCCCCGAGCGGCATACAGTCGCGTCAGCAGCGGCGGCAGATCACCGAGAAAAGGCAGGGTTTGCGGCAGGAGACGAGGTTCGATGCGCATGCGTTTTTTTTGATTCCGACCAGGTTTGGAATAACTGACTGACTTGAAATGCTTTTCTTTAGGAGCTCACGAGCACCGCGAGGCAGCGATGGCGTCCTGTCTGATATACCGCTATCGCGGCCTTGCGGCGCTCGTGTGCTCCTACAGGAAACGTCGAGACCGGAACGACCTCAGCCGCGCTCGCCGGTAAGCCATTGCAACTGGACTTCGTGCTGACCACGATCGTCCGTGACGAAGACAGTCCCTTCGCTGATCATCACGTCCCACTTGATGACCCGCGGCATGTCCTTGGCCAGTACTTCGAGTACTTCTTGCGGAACAGCGGCAACGTTGACGTTTTTCAGGTTCTTGATGGCAGGAATGACCTTCCCTTCCCAGACGCGCAGACTGCCGTAGGCCAGCAGGCTGGTACGTTCGGTGCGGCGCGAACACCAGGTCAGGCGATCCGCGTCAGGCTGGCCAACTTCGATCCAGTGCAGGACACGATCATCAAGACTTTTTTCCCACAGGGCAGGCTCGTCCACGTCCGAGAGGCCACGGCCAAACGACAGCTGCTCGTTGTACCAGAAGGCATAAGCCAACAGGCGAACAGTCATGCGCTCCTCGGTTTCCGAAGGATGGCGGGCAATGGTCTGTTTGACGGTTTCGTAAACCCCACGATCAAGATCGGTAAGGTTGAGTTCGAATTTGTAGGTCGTGGACGGCTGGGCCATGTACGGGCTTCTAGATACGGGGAAAGGCGGCAAGTCTACCCGATGCAGGCTCATTGAACGACCCGACCGGTCGATTGACCAAGATGTTTGCCCTGGTTGATGATCTGGGGGAGTGTTTCACAGGGCCAAATACCTTAAGGGATGTCAGGCAAAGCCCGATACTCCTGGCGACGGGTTATGAGTGATACTGCACGGCACGCCCGACTTAGAGCGTCTATCCTCCTGCGTGTCATCTGACACCCATACTCCAGCCATTTCCCGGGGACGACATCCGCGATGCCTGATCGCAACTCGCATCCCGCCAGACCGGCCCTGGTCAGCTGCCTCGCCCTATTGGGTCTCATGGTTCTGCCGGGCATCAGCCATGCCAAGGACACACTGATATGGCTGCTACGGGACTTGCCCCCCTCGACGATTTTTTCCGGCCCTGCTGAAGGGAAAGGCGCTGTCGACAAGCTGATGCCATTACTCATCGCCCGGATGCCTGAATATGATCATCTGCCGATGCGAGTCAATCGAGCTCGCGGGATGCAAATGCTCAAGGACGGCGTGTTCGCGTGCGACCCCACCTTGCTCTGGACGCAGGAGCGGGCCAAAAGCATCGTATTTTCGATTCCGACCTTTGCGACATTCAGCAACGGTCTGATCGTGCGCCAACAGGACATGACCCAATTCACCCCTTATGTGGATCGGGGTGTGATCGATCTGGAGGCTGCGCTGAAAAACAAGACCGTCAAGATAGGCGTCGTTGCGGAGCGCAGCTACGGGCTGGTGATTGATCAGATTCTGAGCAAGGTTGCGGACGACGAATTAAGCATGCATTACGGTGGCGATGCCGTGGGCAGCCTGTTGCAGATGGAGCGCCTGGGACGCCTGCAAGGTCTGATCAGCTATTGGCCGGAAGCCCTGTATCAAGCACGCCAGCAAGGAATACCCGAACAGGACCTGGTGTTCTTGCCTGTAAAGGGCGTTCCCAAATACCAGTTCACGCATATTGGCTGCTCGAACACCGCCCAGGGGCGGCAAGCCATGGAAATCATCAATCGCGAGATGCGGGTGCTACGTGAGACGAAGCTGGTGGGGTTCTATGCGCAGTGGCTGCCGTCCCCCAAACGTGAGGAATATCTGGAAGACGCCAAAGCGTTCTTTGCCAGACCGGGCATGTAAAAACATAATTCAGCGGGCTTGAAAAAAGAAACCCCGAGCAGCGGGGAGACTACTCGGGGTAAACCGTGGTCCATTCGGGACCAGTACGAACAGGTTGAGCCACCGGAGCACAGTGTCTGAACCTGCCGTAATTAGTCAGAGCGCCAATGGACCGTAAGGTTCCAGATCACTTCAAACAAAGCCGGGCGCCGGGATGAACGGACGAGCAAGGGCTGCGTTGCGCATTGCCGCAATCACACAAGGCTCGATACGCCCTTCGGCAACCATCAAATCACGACGCAAGCCATCCACTACATCCGTCAGCTGGCGTTTGTCACACAAATGCGCTGCGGTGAATGTGCGTTCGATTACCACTGCACCGGCTGCATCCTTGATAGACACCAGGCGCTCACCCAGCGGTCCAACAGGCCCAAGTTCGGCCTGGTAAGGTGCCAGCGCTTCACTTAGCAGTAAGCTGATATTTTCCATCCGGATCACCACTCAACAATTTGAATGCAAAGGTGCTTATCAATGACCATCGGCATCGCTGGAAAGTTTCGATGGTTTAACGATGTCGCCGCTCGAGCATGCCTGTCGAACATGACAGAGAAAAAACCATCGGCCCGTTCTGAGCGCCACGTCGATCGAATACGCATCATGCCGCCTCGTCACCAACGTCGATCATGTCGAGAAGCGACCGGGCGGAACCTAGAGCGACTTCCACCGAGCTGGAAGGCGTCTGCCCTTTGTGCAGGGCATGCTCCAGCTCCAACTCCAGCAAGCCGACAATCACTTCCAGATTTCTGCGCATCTTATGGCCTACATCTGTCATGAAGAGGTTTTTCGCATCATTGACTGCGTTTGCTCGCTCCTTGGCTTCACACAGTTGCGTTTCCAGTTGCTTGCGCTCGCTGATATCGATCCAGCCACCCAGCAACCCCTGAACCTCGCCGTCGGCGCGATAGAAAGGCACCGTCCAGTGCAAGGCATCAATCTGCTTGTCTCCCAGACGCATACTGCGGTCAGCGAAAATGGGCTGACGCGTCTCCAGCAGCTTGATGTAATCCCCGTGCAACTGCTCAGCGGTCTCTTTAGGTATCAGCTCCACATCAATCAAGCGTCGACCATTCATCTGTTCGAAGCTGATCCCCAGACTTTCTTCATAGCTTCGATTACAGGAGATCAACCGCCCTTTCAGGTCCCTGACGTATACAGGATTGGGTATTCCATCAAACAGCGCATGCTTGAAGATCAATTGGTCGTTAAGTGCCTCCTCGGCTTTGAGACGCTGATGGATCTGAACCTTGAGACGGCTACTCCAGATCAGCGAAACCAGCCCCAGCGATAGCGCAACGCTGAGCGCCCAATACACCCAGCCGGGAATCCGACTCAACAGGCCGGGCTGCTGCACAACAGACGACATCCACTTCGTGCGGATGGCGCGCATCTCACCGACCGGAAACTCTTCCAGCGCTTTATTGAGGATACTGAGCAGTTCGGGCTGAGACTTGATGACCGACATCCGGTCAGGGGACCACCATCCCTCCACACTTCGGCCGATTTTCAGCACGCCGCGCGGATCCAGATAAGCGCCTGCCTCGTTCTGAATCGTCGCCACAGCATCCCCGGAAGCGACGAGTTTGCGGGCCTCTTCATAGTTGGCCGTCAGGATCAAATTTATACGTGGATGTTCGCGCCTTATGATGCCTTCCAGAGCATGGCTGGCAGGCAACGCCAGGGTGCGCCCGGCCAGTTCTCGCAGTGAATGCAGAGAAGCCTCCCCTGCGCGCAACACAAATACCCAGCTGTTACCGCCAAACGAATAACTGAAATCGAGCAGCTCCCGACGCTCTGTAGTCTCTGCAAGCGTCGTATTCATCTGGGCCTGACCGCTACGCAGAAGGTTGAAAGCCTGCTCAATGCTGGAGGCTTCTTCATGCATGAACCGCAGACCGGTGATGCGTGATATTCGATTCAATATATCGACATTAAGCCCTACCCAATGCCCGTCCTTGTCACGGTAGATATAGGGCGGATGCTGCTCAGAAGCGACCGTGACCACCGGGTGTCTGCCGATCCAGCTTTTTTCGCTACGGCTTAGCGCAATGCGCTGGCTACTGGCGTCAGTGCCCAAACCGAGTGTCCAGCGTCCCAGCACTTCACGAGTAGTCGCAGACCCAAGACTGGCCAGCGCAGTATCGATCAGGGACAGTAATTGCCCCTGGTCCGAGCGCACAGCAAATGAAAAGCTGTCCTGAGGCAGCAAACTGTCGAACTGAACCTGTAATCCAAGATAGGGACGCAATGCTATATAGGAGCGGACAATAACGTCATTACCAATGAAGGCGTCCGCCTCTCCGTGGCTGACAGCCTCCATGGCACTGAAGAGGCTGGGGGCAATGATGATTTCGCTCTCAGGGTAGGCGGCTCGCAGAGCCAGAAGGTCCATGTAGCCCTCAAGGACCACAACCTTGTTACCCTTGAGCGCCTCCTCCAGACCTCGCCCTCTGCCGCGAGCGACGACGACCGAACGATCATTCATATAGCCCATCGATAACCGTAGATCGCCGAAACCGCGCTCAAAATCATTGGCAGTGGCGATGATATCGATGGTGCCATCCCGCAGCGCTTTGATTGCGCCCTCGGGTCTGGGGAAGCCGCGCACCTGCATTCGGACATTCAACTTGCTGCCGATCAGACTCAAATAATCAGCACTGATGCCCTGATACCGGTTGCGATCGCTGGTGATGTCGACCGGCTCATAGTCGACGGTAGCAACCCCGACTCGTAGCGCGGGTCGATCATCGAGCCATTCACGATCCGAGGCAGACAACACCAGTGGATCCAGAGCGATAAATGGGGCGACAAGGCTGAACGACAGGCTCCGCTCAGCATGGCTGGGCTGAACGAACAACACAGCCAGGAATAGTGACAGCACACGTAGTGTGCTTTTGATGGGAGCGAGGTTCTTGCTTTCGAAGGCGCCCCCTTTGCTTGCAATTTTCACAGCGACTAACTCATCCGTAAGTGTCTAAAACTCCCAAAGTGTGGCATGCAGAAATGGTAAGGCCCGCTGGGGGGCGGGCCTTAAGTTGTTACACGGATATACCGTTAGAGCGGTTTACCCCGGTTGCCATGCTGACTAACGAAGGCCTGTATGGCTTTCAGGTCATTAGGCAAAACCGTGCAACGTTCGTCCCGCTCGAACAAATCAGACAAATGTGTAGGTAGCTCTAGCGCTTTTCCTACACCAGCTTTCTCCACTGCTTCCGGGAATTTGACCGGATGCGCGGTGCCAAGGATCACCATCGGCGTATCGAGGCTGCGACGACAGGCCCTGGCGGCCTTCACACCGATCGCCGTGTGCGGGTCGAGAACCTCGCCAGTCTTCGCAAAAACATCCGCAATGGTCTCGCAGGTTTCTGCATCGCTGACGGCCAGCGAATCAAACAGCTTGCGGGTTTCGGTCCAGCGCTCTTCTTCGACGCTGAAACCACCGCCTTGCTTGAAGCTGTCCATCAGACCGGCGAGCGTGGCACCGTTGCGGCCATGCATATCGAACAGCAGACGCTCGAAGTTCGACGACACCATGATGTCCATGGATGGCGACAGGGTCGCGTGCAAGGTCTCTTTTACATACTGATTGCCGCTCATGAAGCGGTGCAGAATGTCGTTGCGGTTGGTGGCGACGATCAATTGATTGATCGGCAGCCCCATGTTGCGTGCAAGGTAACCCGCGAAAATATCGCCGAAGTTGCCGGTAGGCACCGAGAACGACACCGAACGCGCCGGGCCACCCAGCTGCAGCGAAGCGTGGAAGTAGTAGACGATCTGAGCCATGATCCGCGCCCAGTTGATCGAGTTGACCGCGACCAGACGCGTGCCCTTGAGAAAGCCCTGATCAGCAAAGCTGTTCTTGACCATTTCCTGGCAGTCGTCGAAGTTGCCTTCCACGGCGATGTTATGGATGTTGTCGCCAAAGATGGTCGTCATCTGGCGGCGCTGAACGTCCGATACCCGGTTGTGCGGGTGCAGGATGAAGATGTCGACGTTATCGCACTTGCGGCAGCCTTCAATGGCCGCAGAGCCGGTATCACCAGATGTTGCACCGATGATCACAACACGCTCGCCACGCTTGGCCAGCACGTAATCCAGCAGACGACCCAGCAATTGCAGTGCGAAGTCTTTGAATGCCAGCGTCGGGCCGTGGAACAGCTCCAGCACCCACTCGTTGCCATTCAACTGACGCAATGGCGCCACTGAACTGTGGGCAAACACGCCGTAGGTTTCCTCAAGGATTTTTTTGAAATCCGCATCCGGAATGCTGCCGGTCACGAACGGACGCATCACCCTGAAGGCCAGTTCGTGATAAGGCAGGCCCGCCCAGGAAGCGATTTCTTCCTGGGTAAAGCGCGGCAGGTTTTCCGGTACGTACAGGCCGCCGTCACTGGCCAGACCAGTCAGCAGCACGTCTTCGAAATTCAGGGCCGGCGCCTGGCCGCGGGTACTGATGTAGCGCATAAAATTCAAACCTTCGGTTTGAGCTTCAAGTTTCAAGCTGCAAGCTGCAAGTCAAAAGCAGTCCGCTTTCACTTGCAGCTTGTCGCTTATAGCTTGCCGCTCTCAATTAATTGAGATGTTCAACGCGGATCCGGACGACTGGACCAACCACGTCCTGCACCGCTTCCAGGGCCTCGATGGCGTCATTCATGCGCTGCTCCACCACACGATGGGTCAACAGAATCATCGGCACCAGGCCGTCATGTTCTTCGACTTCCTTCTGCATGATCGACTCAATGTTAATCCCGCGCTCCGACAGAATGCTCGCCACCTGGGCCAGTACGCCCGGATGATCCTTGGCCTGGATGCGCAGGTAATACGCGCTTTCGCAGGCTTCGATCGGCAGAATCGGGTGAGCAGACAACGAGTCAGGCTGGAACGCCAGATGCGGTACGCGGTTCTCCGGGTCGGAGGTCATCGCACGCACCACATCCACCAGATCGGCAACCACTGAAGAAGCAGTAGGCTCCATGCCAGCGCCAGCGCCATAGAACAGCGTCGAACCGGCAGCGTCGCCATTGACCATCACCGCGTTCATCACGCCATTGACGTTGGCAATCAGTCGGTCAGCAGGAATCAGCGTCGGGTGTACGCGCAACTCGATACCGGCAGGCGTGCTGCGCGCTACGCCAAGGTGCTTGATGCGATAACCCAGCGCTTCGGCGTAATTCACGTCGGCAGTGGTCAGTTTGGTGATGCCTTCGGTGTAGGCCTTGTCAAACTGCAACGGGATACCAAAGGCAATGGACGCCAGAATGGTCAGCTTGTGTGCAGCATCAATACCTTCGACATCGAACGTCGGATCGGCTTCGGCATAACCCAGCGCCTGGGCTTCCGCCAGAACGTCTGGGAAGGCGCGGCCTTTCTCGCGCATTTCGGTCAGGATGAAGTTACCGGTGCCATTAATGATCCCGGCAACCCAGTTGATGCGGTTGGCCGACAGACCTTCACGAATTGCCTTGATGACCGGGATACCGCCGGCGACCGCAGCTTCAAACGCTACGATCACGCCCTTCTCACGCGCCTTGGCGAAAATTTCGTTACCGTGCACGGCAATCAGCGCTTTGTTGGCAGTGACTACGTGCTTGCCGTTTTCAATGGCCTTGAGAACCAGGTCGCGGGCTACGGTATAGCCGCCGATCAGTTCAATGACGATATCGATTTCAGGGTTGGTTGCCACCGCGAAGACGTCGCTGGTGGTCGGTGTACCGGTAATCTGGCAGTTGGGGTTTGGCGTACGCAGGGCAATTTGTGCCACTTCGATTCCACGACCCGCGCGGCGGGCAATTTCCTCGGCGTTACGCTTAAGTACGTTGAAGGTACCGCCACCGACGGTACCCAGCCCACAGATGCCTACTTTGACCGGATTCACTATGAACTCCCCGTAAAACGGCCGGCTTGGAACCGACCGTGGAAAACAGCCGTGCATCACACACGGCTCTCTATTTACTCAACGGTCATGGGACGCGCTGACTTATTTGGCGCCGAGCGCCAGCTTGGCCACTTGTGCAGCGGGTTGGTAACCCGGAATCAACTGGCCGTCAGCCAAAACGATGGCCGGTGTGCCGTTCACACCGATCGATTGGCCCATTTCAAATTGTTTGGTCACAGGGTTGGCGCATTTAGGCGCCTCGATGTTCTTGCCATCGACCATGCGGTCCATGGCAGCCTTGCGATCCTTGGAGCACCAGACAGCCTGCAGTTGTTCGTCGCCCGGCGAGCCCAGCCCTTGACGCGGGAAAGCAACGTAACGGACTTCGATACCCATCTTGTTCAACTGCGGCACTTCAGCGTGAAGTTTGTGGCAGTACGGGCAGGTGGTGTCGGTGAACACAGTGATGTGCGATTTGGTTTCACCAATGGCCGGGTACACCACCATTTCGGCGGTCGGAATACCATTGATGGTCTTGGCGATAGCCAGACGCTCGGTCTTCTCGGTCAGGTTGACCGGCTTGCCATCCTGAATCTGGAACAGATAGCCCTGCATCACGAACTGGCCGTCCGCACTGGCATACAGTACACGGCCGCCCTTGAGCTTGACTTCGTACAGACCACTCAACGGGCTGGCCCCGATGCTTTCTACCGGCAGCTCGAGTTTGAGCGACTCCAGGGTCTTGCGAATGGCTTGGTCGGCGGGCGCATCCGCCTGGGCGAACAGGCTGAAGGTACTGGCCAACGCAACGGCTGCGGCGGCGATAATCGTGGTCACGCGCATGAAAACTCCTCGGGCGGTGGGCAGACTGGCTTGGGCAAAAAAAGCGCCCGTCAGCTTCAATCTGCGAAACCGGCAAAGACTATCACATTAGGGCCGTAAACCTTAGCCGGAACGATGCAAGACTTGCCCCTAAACCTGCAGTGACTGCGCTCAGCCGCGAGGGTGGTGTTTGGCATGCATGTCCTGCAATCTGGCGCGGGCGACATGGGTATAGATTTGTGTCGTGGACAAGTCACTGTGCCCCAACAGCATCTGCACCACTCGCAAGTCAGCGCCATGATTGAGTAAGTGGGTTGCGAAAGCGTGCCGCAATGTATGAGGCGACAGTGACTTGCTGATACCCGCAACCATGGCCTGATGCTTGATCCGGTGCCAGAAGGTCTGACGAGTCATTTGCTCGCCCCGCTGACTGGGAAACAACACATCACTGGGACGCCCCGCCAGCAGCTCATCACGAGCACCGCGCATGTATCGCTCAATCCAGACAATGGCTTCTTCACCCATGGGCACCAGACGCTCTTTGCTGCCTTTGCCCATGACTCGCAACACACCTTGACGCAGGTTGACCTGCTCCAGGGTCAGACTGATCAGTTCGGTTACTCGCAAGCCACAGGCATAAAGCACTTCCAGCATGGCTTTATCCCGCTGTCCGATAGCTTCGCTCAGATCAGGCGCAGCCAGTAATGCGTCAACGTCCGCTTCCGACAATGATTTGGGCAGCGGTCTGCCAAGCTGGGGCATGTCCACTTGCAACGTGGGATCGATCTGGATCAGTTTTTCGCGCAGCAGATAGCGGTAAAAGCCACGTGCACCGGAGAGAAATCGGGCTGTAGAGCGCGGCTTATAGGCCTTGTCCACTCGCCAGGCCAGGTGATCAAGAATCGCCGAGCGTCCGACATTGATCAGTTGCAGGCCTTGTTCCTGCAACCAGCCGTTGAACAGGGCAAGGTCACTGCGATAGGCATCGCGCGTGTTATCCGAAAGCCCTTTCTCCAGCCAGAGAGCATCGAGAAATCGGTCGATCAGAGGGTCATCGATGGCAGGCATAGTTATTCGCGCTTGAGCAGTGCTACATGAGGTACTGACTGAGGACAATAAAACCCCAGACACAAAAAAGCAGCCCGTAGGCTGCTTTTTTTGCATCAGAAAACTGTACTCAGGACAGTTTTTCCTTGATGCGCGCTGCTTTACCGGACAGGTCACGCAGGTAGTACAGTTTGGCTTTGCGAACGTCACCGCGACGTTTCACAGCCAGGCTGTCGATTTGCGGGCTGTAGGTCTGGAAAGTACGCTCAACGCCAACACCGTTGGAGATTTTACGAACAGTGAAAGCACTGTTCACGCCACGGTTACGCTTGGCAATTACTACGCCTTCGAACGCCTGCAGACGAGCGCGGTCGCCTTCCTTCACTTTCACCTGAACGACAACAGTGTCGCCCGGGGCAAAGGTAGGGATCTCTTTGGTCATCTGCTCTGCTTCGAGTGCAAGGATGATTTTGTTAGTCATGCTGTGCTCCTAAGGTAAATCGTCCGATCTACCATCGATACGTTAACTATCGTCCCGTTCGCGGATGTATTCCGCGAGCAGCTTCTTCTCTTCTCCAGAAAGCGAGCGGCTTTCCAGAAGATCGGCGCGTCGTTCATAGGTCCGCCCAAGGGACTGCTGTAAACGCCAACGCCGGATATGCGCGTGATTGCCACTTAGCAACACGTCGGGAACACGCTGATCCGCATACACCTCCGGCCGGGTGTAATGCGGGCAATCCAGCAGACCATCAGTGAAGGAATCTTCCTCCGCAGAGTCCGCATGCCCTAAAGCTCCAGGCAGCAGCCGCGTAACCGCATCGATAAGCACCATTGCCGGCAGCTCGCCACCAGACAATACATAGTCACCAATCGACCACTCTTCATCGACATAAGCATCAATAAAACGCTCGTCAATGCCTTCATAACGACCGGCGATGAGGATAATCGCTTCCTCCTGCGCCAGTTCGCGTACCGCAGACTGATTCAGTTGGCGGCCTTGTGGCGACAGGTAAATCACCTTCGCCGCATCCCCTGCTGCTTGCCTGGCCTGAACCAGAGCATCTTCCAGAGGCTTGATCTTCATCACCATGCCCGGACCACCGCCAAATGGGCGATCGTCAACAGTGTGATGTCGATCCGTGGTGTAGTCCCGCGGATTCCAACAAGTCAGCTGTAACAGCCCTTGTTTCACCGCACGGCTGGTAATGCCGTAATCGCTGATGGCGGAAAACATCTCGGGAAACAGACTGATCACTTCTATGCGCAGGCTAGCCATTGCTTAGAAGTCCGAATCCCATTCCACCTTCATCTCGCCAGCTTCCAGGTCAACCACCAACACGCATTGCTCTGTATAGGGCAACAAACGTTCGCGATCATCCAGGCTGCCAGCGCAGGGCTTGACCACCATTACATCATTCGAGCCCGTCTCCAGCAGATGATCGATCTTCCCGAGCAATTGCCCTTGATGGTCGATAACCTTGAGACCCTCCAGCTGGTACCAGTAGTACTCGCCGTCGGTCAGATCAGGGAACAGGTTGCGCGGCACACAGATTTCAAAACCGGCCAGAAGACGAGCTTCTTCACGGTCATCGAGACCTTTGAGCTTTGCGACCAGGAACTTGTTTTGCAAGCGTCCGCTGACCAGCTCTACCTGCTTAACGCTGCCTTCGCGCCGAAGCGTCCAGGTTTTGTAATCCAACAGGTTTCCAATCGGATCAGTAAAGGAAAAGACCTTCACTTCGCCGCGAACGCCATGTACCGAATAAATCTTGCCAATGACGATCAAGTCGTCGGCAGTCGTTGGCGCCGCGTTCATATTGCTCAGGCCGCGACCTTGGTCTTGGCGTGTTCTTTCAGCAACTGGGCAACGCGCTCGGATGTTTGTGCACCCACGCTCAGCCAGTAGTTAACGCGCTCTTCGTTCACGGACAAACGAACTTCCTGACCACGGGCAACCGGGTTGAAGAAGCCAATTTGTTCCTTGTGCGAACCGTCGCGCGCATTGCGGCTATCGGTAACAGTCAGGTGGTAAAACGGGCGCTTTTTGGAGCCGCCCAGGGCAAGACGAATGGTTAGCATTGAACATCGTTCCTGTAGTCGGTGCTGCAAATCTAAGATGCACAGCGGGCATAGGTGCCCGAAAGGCCGCATATTCTAAGGAATATCCGGACTTTTGCAAATGTCTTTTTCCGGCACCTGCTGTTGTGCCATCCAGATTTGCCAAGGAGCCGTCGCTTCCGACGGCTGGTGTAGACCCGCAAAGCGGGGATTTACGTAGGGGCAAGCCCCCATGTGGGATGCGCGCAGAGGTTCCTGCGCGCGATACATCACATTTTTGGCATGCCGCCGCCGGGCAACATTCCGCCCATGCCGCGCATCATTTTGGCCATTCCGCCTTTGGCGGAGAATTTCTTCATCATCTTCTGCATCTGCTTATGCTGCTTGATCAGACGCCCGATATCCTGCACCTGCGTACCCGAACCCATCGCGATCCGGCGCTTGCGCGAGCCGCTGATCAGCTCAGGATCGCGACGCTCAGCAGGGGTCATCGAGTTGATGATGGCTTCCATCTGCTTGAACTGTTTCTCTGCCACGCCCTGGGCATTGCCCATTTGCGACAGGTTGACACCGCCGATGCTCGGCAGCTTGTCCATGAGCCCGCCAAGGCCGCCCATGTTTTTCATCTGTTGCAGCTGATCGCGGAAGTCTTCGAGGTCGAAGCCTTTACCCTTCTTCAGCTTTTTGGCCAGTTTGTCGGCCTTGTCCTTGTCGAGGGTCTGTTCGGCCTGCTCGATCAGGCTGAGCACGTCACCCATGCCGAGGATTCGCGAGGCAATACGATCCGGGTGGAACGGCTCGAGCGCGTCGCTCTTCTCGCCCATACCGATGAACTTGATCGGTTTGCCAGTGATAGCGCGTACGGACAACGCCGCACCGCCTCGGGCATCACCGTCAACCTTGGTCAGGATCACGCCAGTCAGCGGTAGCGCATCGCCGAACGCCTTGGCAGTGTTGGCAGCATCCTGACCGGTCATGGCGTCCACGACAAACAGCGTCTCGGCAGGTTTGACCGCCGCGTGCAGCGCCTGGATCTCGCCCATCATTTCCGCGTCGATGTGCAAACGACCTGCGGTGTCGAGAATGACGACGTCGATGAACTTGAGCTTCGCTTCCTTTATTGCCGCTTCAGCGATGTCTACCGGCTTCTGGCTGATGTCGGACGGGAAGAAGGTAACGCCGATGTCGCCCGCCAGAGTTTCAAGCTGCTTGATGGCCGCCGGACGATATACGTCAGCCGACACAACCATGACGGTCTTCTTCTTGCGCTCTTTGAGAAACTTGGCCAGTTTGCCAGCCGTGGTGGTTTTACCAGCACCCTGCAGACCCGCCATCAGAATCACGGCAGGCGGCGTGACATTAAGGGTCAGCTCTTCATTGGCCGCCCCCATCATGTCTTCCAGCTCGGCCTGAACGATCTTCACAAAGGCCTGGCCCGGCGTCAGGCTGCGCGACACTTCGGTGCCGACAGCGCGCTCCTTGACCTTGTTGACGAAGTCTTTGACGACCGGCAAGGCAACGTCGGCTTCGAGCAAAGCCATACGCACTTCGCGCAAGGTGTCTTTGATGTTGTCCTCGGTCAGCTTGGCCTTGCCAGTTACATGGCGCAGCGTCTGCGAGAGACGGTCTGTCAGATTTTCAAACATGCGCGATCCTTTCAGGCTCTTGGCGAACCCCGGTTGATGCGGCCCGGCCCGTTATAAAATGGCGCTCGGCGAGCCTGCGGCTTGAGCAGGTCGCGGATTATAGCGAAGACTCTGCGGCACGGACACCATGAGTCTGCATCTGTGGTCTTTCGTGAAATGACGGTTGTATGCCAAACTCAGCGCCTTTAGAGGCCCGTCCATCAGGATTTATGTTCCCTTTGCCACCCAGCCTGCTACCCAGCCTCGCCGCCGCCTGCCTTTATGCCGCTGCGACAATCTATCAAGGCATCCGCCTCAGCCAGGCGAAACGCGCCGACAAACGGCTGCTTTGCCTGCTCGGTACGTTGGCCGTTGTTGCCCACGCCTTCGGACTTTTCTCCCAGTTGATCCGCCCTGTCGGGCTTGGCCTGGACTTTTTCAGCGCCGCCAGCCTGATTGCCGCCGCGGTGATCGCCCTGACGCTGCTCGCGACCGTGCGCATCCCGGTTGAAAACCTGCTCGTCCTTTTATTCCCACTGGGGATGGTGACTGTGCTGCTCGCGCAATTCGCGCCAGCCGGCACCGTGCAACCCATCGTTGAAGAACCGGGCATTCTCAGCCACATCCTGCTGTCGATCCTGGCTTACGGCATGTTCACTATCGCAGTGGTCCAGGCTTTGCTGCTGCTGGTGCAGGATCATCAGCTCAAGCACAAGCACCCTTCCGGGCTGATCAAGAATTTCCCGCCACTGCAAACCATGGAAAGCCTGCTCTTTGGTTTTCTCTGGGCCGGATGGTCGCTGCTTACGCTGTCTCTGATTTCGGGCTGGCTGTTCGTCGAGAACCTGTTCGCACAGCATCTGGTGCACAAAACCCTGCTGGCCTGCCTGGCCTGGGTGGTGTTCAGCGTATTGCTGTGGGGTCGTAACCGTCTCGGCTGGCGTGGACACAAGGCTATCCGCTGGACCCTGGGCGGCTTCTGCCTGCTGATGCTGGCCTATTTCGGCAGCAAGCTGGTCCGCGAATTCATTCTGCACATCTGACGGTTCGCTGATTATGGATAATTTGCCAATCGCGCCGATGCTCGGTGTCGTAGCCCTGTTGATTCTCTGGGCAGCCCTGTTCACGGCTATTGAAACCGCCCACCATCACCTCAAAGTGCTGCGCAGCGGCGACCGCCTGCCCACGTCGAGCTGGCCCGAGCTGAAATTCCAGCTGGGCAGCCTGATCCTCGCCAACACCTTGATCAAAGTATTGATCACCGTCATCGTCACCTTGCTGTCGGTGAACTACTGGTATTACAACGGCCCGACACTGGCCTGGATAATCGTCACCAGCGTCACGCTGATCTTCGCCGAACTGATCCCGCGCAGGCTGGCAGCCCGTCATCCAGAAGCCATCGTGCACATGGCCAACAGCCTGTTGCGCATTCCGATGATCATCCTCTGGCCACTGGCCTGGCTGTTCAACTGCATGGCCAGAACCCTGCTCCGCCCTTTTGGCACACGTAGCAAGCAGGCAATTGCGGCCGATAAAGATGACGAACGCCAGCACGGCAATCATGACGGCGTTCACGAACACCATCCCGGCCGCTCACCCGTACTGTCAGGCATCCATGCGCTGGACAGCATCACGGTCAATGACATTCTGGTGCCGCGCAGCGAAGTGGATGGCGTCAATCTCGACGACAGCATCGAACAGATCGTCGAGCGCCTGATCATTTCGCGTCACACCCGGCTGCCGGTCTATCACAATGACATCAATCAGGTTCAGGGCGTGCTCAATACCCGGCAGATCAGCCATCTGCTGCCCAAGGGCGAATTGACCAAAGAACAGATCGTCGCCGCGTGCTATGAGCCGTACTTCGTTCCGGAGAGCACTCCGCTTCAGCTGCAACTGCTGAACTTCCACAAGCAACAGCGCCGCATGGGTGTCGTTGTCGATGAGTATGGCGAAGTGCTTGGGATCGTCAGCCTCGAAGACATTCTGGAAGAAATCGTCGGCGAATTCGAAAATGAGCAGACCCTGAACAATCCGCACATTCATCCCCAGACTGACGGTCGTCTGTTGGTGGATGGTGCCGCGTCGATTCGTGATCTGAACAAGAGCCTGGGTTGGCATCTACCGTCCGATGGCCCCAAGACGCTCAATGGCCTGGTGACTGAAGCTCTGGAAACCATTCCCGAAAGCGCTGTCTGCCTGAAGATCGGGCCCTATCGCCTGGAAATTCTCGAAACTGAAGACAACCGCGTGACACAGGTCATGATGTGGCTGAAACCGGCTACTCGCTGACTCCGCAGAGACCACTCGCTGGAAGTCCCCTCTACAGGCCTCTTGTTATACGAGCGGCGCGATTCCTATAATCGAGCCGCTTACCCAGCCCGCCGATCCGTGTGCTACCCGCACCCCACCTGATCGGCCAGTCATCCAGCCTGAACGCCTCTCGCCTCCTATCCGGGCTAACCTGATCAGCGCTGTACCCACAATAATTAATGTATGCCGTTGAACATCGACATTGTTGATGATCTTCAACAGGCACTCTGACTGTCAGGAAGACCCGCATGACCACGACTTCTGCCGCCCACGAAAATGAGAGCGCACCGGTTCGCCCGGCCAACTCTGCCACACGCGTCGCAACTGCCAGTTTCATTGGCACTGCTATCGAGTTCTACGATTTCTACGTGTACGCCACCGCCGCTGCTTTGGTGATCGGCCCGGTGTTCTTCCCTCAAACGTCCGGCACCGCACAAATGCTGTCGGCATTTCTGACCTTCGGTATCGCCTTCCTTGCCCGCCCGCTTGGCTCCGCGCTGTTTGGCCATTTCGGTGATCGCATCGGACGCAAGTCGACGCTGGTCGCTTCGTTGCTGCTGATGGGCGTGTGCACCACGTTGATCGGCGTGCTGCCGGGCTACGCGACCATAGGTGCCTGGGCACCGATTCTGTTGTGCGTATTGCGTTTCGGCCAGGGATTGGGACTGGGTGGTGAATGGGGCGGCGCAGCCTTGCTCGCCACGGAGAACGCCCCAAAAGGCAAACGCGCCTGGTTCGGCATGTTCCCGCAACTGGGCCCGTCGATTGGTTTCCTCGCCGCGAACGGGCTGTTCCTGACACTGGCCATGACGCTGGATGACGAACAGTTTCGCTCATGGGGCTGGAGAATCCCGTTCCTGCTGAGCGCGGCACTGGTGATGGTTGGGCTCTATGTGCGACTGAAGCTGGAAGAAACCCCGGTCTTCACCAACGCCATCGCCCGCCACGAGCGGGTGAAGATGCCGATAGTGGAGCTGTTCAGCCAATACTGGGCGCCGGTATTGCTGGGTGCCGCGTCGATGGTGGTCTGTTATGCGCTGTTCTACATCTCAACGGTGTTTTCCCTGAGCTACGGCGTATCGACTCTCGGCTATAGCCGCGAGACCTTCCTCGCCCTGCTGTGCTTCGCCGTGTTGTTCATGGCAGCAGCGACCCCGCTGGCGGCATGGGCCAGCGACCGTTATGGACGTCGTCCGGTGCTGATCATCGGCGGCGTACTGGCGATCCTTTCCGGCTTCACCATGGAGCCGCTGCTTACCCACGGCACAACATGGGCAGTGGCGCTGTTTCTGTGTATCGAGCTGTTCCTGATGGGCGTGACCTTCGCCCCGATGGGCGCGATGCTACCCGAACTGTTTCCGACCCGGGTTCGATACACCGGAGCGTCAGCGGCCTACAACCTGGGAGGCATCGTCGGCGCATCGGTCGCACCCTTCTTCGCCCAGAAACTTGTGGCAATGGGTGGACTGAGCTGGGTCGGCGGGTATGTGTCGGCAGCAGCGTTGATCAGCGTGATTGCCGTGCTGTGCCTGAAAGAAACGCGTGAGGCGGATCTGGATAAGATTGCCTGAACTCTAGCCCCCCACAATTATCAAGCTGGAATGCAATCCTGTGGGAGCGGTGCTTGCCCGCGATAGTAACAACGCGATCTAAAGTGAACCGCATCCAGCCTTATCGCGGGCAAGCACCGCTCCCACATGATCCACCATTTCCTGCAGCGCGGCGTTAAAGCTGGACTTTCACAGCACGTGAAGAACGGGTCGCCTTGGCGCGCGCCGCTTCGATGGACTCGTCGCGAGCCAGGGCAACGCCCATACGGCGCTGGCCATTGACTTCAGGCTTGCCGAACAGACGCAGTGCAGTATCCGGCTCGCTCAACGCCTCACCGAGGTTGGCGAAAGTGGTATTCGTGGACTGGCCTTCCACGAGAATCACCGCCGAAGCCGATGGCCCGAACTGGCGAATCTGCGGAATTGGCAGGCCCAGAATGGCGCGAGCGTGCAAGGCAAACTGCGACAGATCCTGAGAGATCAGGGTCACCAGACCCGTATCATGCGGGCGCGGCGAGACTTCGCTGAACCAGACCTGATCACCTTTGATGAACAGCTCAACACCAAACAGACCGCGACCACCCAGGGCTTCGGTTACCGCCTTGGCGACGCGCTCGGATTCAGCCAGCGCAATCGGGCTCATCGCCTGTGGCTGCCAGGATTCCTGATAGTCGCCCTTCTCCTGACGATGGCCCACTGGCGCGCAGAAAGTAGTACCGCCAGCGTGGCGCACGGTCAGCAGAGTGATTTCGTATTCAAAGTCGATGAAGCCTTCGATGATCACGCGACCTTTACCGGCACGACCGCCTTCCTGGGCGTAGTCCCAGGCTTTCTGCACGTCATCGGCAGTACGCAGCAAGCTCTGGCCTTTGCCCGACGAACTCATCACCGGCTTGACCACGCAAGGGAAGCCCAGGTCCTGCACAGCCTTGCTGTAATCCTCGAAGGTGTCGGCAAAGTGATACGGCGAAGTCGGCAGGTCCAGCTCTTCAGCGGCCAGACGACGGATACCTTCGCGGTTCATGGTCAATTGCGTGGCACGGGCAGTCGGGATCACCGTGAAGCCTTCGGCCTCCAGCTCAACCAGTGTTGCCGTAGCAATAGCCTCGATCTCCGGCACGATGTAGTGCGGCTTCTCGGCCTCGATCACCGCACGCAGCGCGGCACCGTCGAGCATGTTGATCACATGGCTGCGGTGGGCAACCTGCATGGCAGGCGCGTTGGCATAACGATCAACAGCGATCACTTCAACGCCCAGGCGCTGCAGTTCGATTACGACTTCCTTGCCCAGCTCGCCGCAACCGCAGAGCAATACGCGGGTCGCGACAGGCGACAGTGGAGTTCCGATTTGAGTCATCTCAGGTCCTCGTGGAGCAGATATCGAGGGCAGCCCGCGTCAGGTGCGAGCGACCGCTGTGGAGAAAGGCGCGCAATTTACCACGAAGGCCCGTAATTCTCAGCCCGCACAAGCATTCTTGCGCGCACGCCAGGCCATGATCAGCCAGACGGCCGTGACACCAGCGAACTTGGACACCAACGCCGTGATAATCACGGGCGGGGTCAGAGCATCGATCATGCCGAAAAAAATGAAGGTATCCACAGGAATACTCAGCGCAGAGCTGAGCCACAAACGATCACGCAGTGGGCGCTTGGTAATGGTGAACACCAGCCAGTCGATGCATTCGGATACCGCAAACGCCGTGGCACTGGCCAGCGCGATAGTGGGGTCGGAAGTGACATACGACAGCACCAGAGCGGCCAGCATTGCCAGGATCGCACCGTGCCCGAAGCGGGTTTGCACCATGTCCCGCAACACAAACACCAGCCCACCCCAGGCAGACCAGATGATATCCAGGTGCGGTGCAGCGGAAAAAGCGAAATTGATCAGCACGACACTGCTGATGTAGGCGATCAGAAAGAGCATGGGGCGAGGCTTATGTGGCGGGGAAGATGAGTAATGGTATCAGCCGATGCACGCGCTGGCTGATTTGAAATGAGATTCAACCTGTGGGAGCACTGACGTGGGACCGGCTTCAGCCGGGAAGGGGCCGTGACAGACGCCGAATTTTATAGGTGCAGACATACCGCTTTCCCGGCTAAAGCCGGTCCCACGTCGTCAATCAACTTGGGGACGACCATAGAATCTCCCACGGGAAGAGCGAGATTCCGCGATTACATTTTCCACACAAGCCCACTCGTCTCGGCTCGCTCATGACACAGCCGGAGCACAGCGCGGCGCTGGTCGTTGTCCATGGCGTGCCAGTCGGTGATTTCCTTCACGGTGCGCTGGCAACCCAGGCACACATCATCGTCATCCAGGGCGCAGATGCTGACGCATGGGGATGCAACGCGGCGTTCGGCTTCCATCAATCTTCCTGGGGTATCAAGTCGCGAGCGTAGCGCTGGGCGTTGTGGACGTAATGTGCGGCGCTGGCTTCGAGCATTTTCTTCTGCACATCAGTGAGTTCACGCACTACTTTACCCGGCGAACCCATGACCAGCGAGCCATCGGGGATAATCTTGCCTTCGCCGATCAGTGAATTAGCGCCAATGATGCAGTATTTGCCGATCTTCGCGCCGTTAAGGATGACAGCATTGATGCCAATCAGGCTGTAATCGTCGACGCTGCAACCATGCAGCATCGCGTTGTGGCCGATGGTCACGCCTTTGCCGATTTCCAGCGGCGAGCCCATATCAGTGTGCATGACCGTGCCGTCCTGCACATTACTGTTCTCGCCGATATGGATCAGCTCGTTATCACCGCGCAGCACGGCGTTGAACCAGACATTGGCCCCCGCCTCCAGCCTGACCTTGCCGATCAGCACAGCATTGGGCGCGACCCAGCTTTGTGGATGGGTTTCGACGCGAAAATCACCCAGACGATATTTCATGAATTTGTACCCTCAAGGCTCTGCGGCCCGTTTGATCAGCGCTTAGATCACGGAGTGTTCTGGCGGGTGATGCAGGCTGATCTTGCTGTCATAAAGCACGTTGATCAGCTCGACGATCATGATTGCCGTCAGCCCCCAGATTTTGAACTCGCCATAACGATAGCTGGGCACGTACCAACTTTGACCTTGATAGTCGATGCGGTGGGTATGCTCACGGGTGTCCTGACGAAAGAACTCCAGCGGCACACTGAACACGGCGGCGATTTCGGCATCGTTGGGGCGGTACTCGACGAAGTCAGGAATCAACCCCACATAAGGCGTGACCTTGATACCGTGCTTGGAGATCAACGGACTGAGCGGACCGATCACTTCAACCAGCCCCGGCGGCAGACCGATCTCTTCCTCGGCTTCGCGCAGCGCGGTGAAGATCAGGTCAGTGTCTTCCGGGTCACGTCGACCACCAGGAAAGGCCACTTCACCACCGTGAGTCGACAGCCCGCTGGCACGCAGCGTCAGAATCAGTTCCGGCTCGTCGCTGCGGGTAATCGGCAGCAACACCGCAGCTTCGGGGAAAAGTCGATCCGTCTCAAAGGTGCTCGGCGTATGACTGCTTACGCGGCGAAGTAGCTCATCCAGCATGGGAAATCTCGATCTGTTGCCTACCCGGCATCATGCACCAAAGTGGCGAACTGCCCAAGCCCTCGCAGGACAATGTGGACAAGACTAAAGCGCAGCTTGCCGATCACCCTTGGCACACGCCAAGATAGCGACTGAATTCAGCAATTGAACCTGTCCATGAAATTCTGCAGCCAATGCGGCAAACCGGTCATACAGCGCGTTCCCGAAGGCGATAGTCGCCTGCGCTTTGTCTGCGAACACTGTCAGACCATTCACTATCAGAACCCCAATATTGTTGCGGGCTGTCTGGCCGTGTGGGATGGCAAGGTCTTGCTCTGCCGTCGCGCCATCGAGCCGCGCCTGGGTTTCTGGACCTTGCCAGCCGGGTTCATGGAAAACGGCGAGACCATGGAGCAGGCGGCTCGCCGGGAAACCTACGAGGAAGCCTGTGCGACACCGGGCGAGCTGAACCTGTACATGCTGGTGGATGTGGCGCACATCAATCAGGTCCACGTGTTCTTCCGGGGAGAACTGGCCACACCGGAATTCGCCGCGGGAACTGAAAGCCTGGAAGTCGGCCTGTTCGATGAAGCGGACATACCGTGGTCGGACCTGGCTTTCATGACCGTCCGGCGTGCCCTAGAATGCTTCTTCGCTGATCGTCGTGAGCAGGCTTACCCTGTGCGTAACGAAGCCCTGCCGCCATCGCGGCCCATTCAAGACACTTAATCAGGCCAGCCCATTACAGGCGCCGCTTCAGGGATACCGTTTCGATGCGTTGGTTGCTCGCTGCTTTGTGCTTGTCTTTCATGCCGTTGTCTCAGGCCTCGTTCACCCAGACCATTGTCCCCAAAGGCAGCGAGCAAAAGATCGTCGGCGAAAAGGTGATCAACGTTGAGAACATTGCCGACAAGAAAATCGACAAGGTGCTGGTGCTCAAGTCAGCGCGGCAACTGCAACTGATCAGTGGCGGCGAACCTCTCAAGACGTATCGTATTTCCCTGGGCAAGCAACCCAAGGGCACAAAACTCAAGGAAGGCGACCAGCGCACGCCTGAAGGGTTCTACTGGCTGGACTGGCGCAAGACCAGCACCAATTACAACCTGTCGATGCACATCTCTTACCCGAACGCGGCGGACACCGAACGCTCGAAACGCGAAGGGGTAAAACCGGGCAGCATGATCATGATTCATGGCACGCCAGTGGATGAGGAATACCCGGAGTGGTACTTCCACACGCTGGACTGGACCAACGGCTGCATCGCGCTGAAGAACAACGACATGCGGGAAGTGTGGGGTCTGGTGAAGGACGGCACGATGATTGAGATCAGGCCGTAAAGAGAACACCGACACCTGTAGGAGCTGCCGAAGGCTGCGATGCGATTTATCTGATACACCGCCATAGCCGACATAGGGCCCGGCA
>NZ_JACONW010000054.1 GCF_014357575.1 Pseudomonas folii
GTCAAAGCCTACCCACCCAATTCTGCCGACAACCTGCCTGCCACCTGTTTGATCAACGGCACCAGCTCGGCCATTTTTTCCAGCGGCATGTAAGGCACGGTACTGGCAATGCTGATACCGGCAACAATGTGTTTGCCCGCATCACGAATCGGCGCTGCCACGCAGCGGATCGACGGTTCGTTATCCTCCAGATCAAATGCGTAACCGCCCTCTACGTATTCATACATACGCTGACGCACCTGCTCCCAGGATTGCTCCTCGTGAGCGGGCCATGACGGATTGCGCGCCACTTCCGGCAGACTGACCTGATACAACCGCAGCCACTCGCTTTCCGGGCTGTCCAGCAGCAGCGCCTTGCCGATTCCGGTACGCGCCAGGGGCATACGATGGCCGACTCGCGAACGCATTTCAGGACCGTTACGTCCAGGATTCTTGTGCAGATAAAGCACTTCGTCGCCATCACGAATCGCGAGGTGGACGGTGTCGCCCGTCAACTGTGAAAGCTCATCCAGATACGGCCGGGCCAGCATCGCCAACGGCACTTCTTCGCGCGCCTGAAAGCCCAGTTCGATCAGCTTTGGCCCCAGCAGATAGCCGACCTGAGGCAAAACCCGCAGGTAACGCTCCTCTACCAGGCAACTGACCAGCCGGTGCGTGGTGCTGCGCGTCGTACCAATGCGCCGGGCGATTTCCTTGAGGTCCCGCGCACCGTCGGCGACGGCCTGGACCACGCCAAGTCCGCGCAACAGGGTTTGGGTTCCCGTCGGAGCTGGGTCCTTGGCAGTGCTGCTTGCTGTGTCGTCGAGCGCTTGCGACATATCCGGCCTTATCCCCTCAAAAAGCTGGCGGCATTATCGCCGCCAGCCCATTTCCATGCTACCCGCGATACCCGTCGTTACAGCTCGATACGCTCGACCTTGCCCACCAAGAGGATGTAGGACAGCGCGCCGATCAACGCCAGCACCGCAACGTAGGTGATCGCAGGCGCAAAGGAGTCGCCGGAGACAAGAAAGCCAATCACGATCGGCGTGGCAATTGCCGACAGGTTGCCAATGAAGTTGAAAGTCCCGCCCGTCAGGCCCAGCAGACGCGCCGGAGCCAGGGTCGACACCAGTGACCAGGTGATGGATGCCAAGCCATTGCCGAAGAACGCCAGCGCGAGGAACGCGATGACCAGCGGCGTCGAATCCACGAAGTTGGCACCAATGATCGAAGTGGAAATCAGCAGACCGGCAATGATCGGTAACTTGCGCGCAAAACCGACGGTATGACCGCGACGAATCAGCCAGTCGGAGAAAAACCCCGAACACAGCACACCGACGAACGCCGCGAGAAATGGCAGGGAAGCCAACAGACCGGACTTGATGAAGTCCATGCCTCGGTACTTAACGAGATAGGTCGGGAACCAGGTCAGGAAGAACCATAGCGTCGAGTTCAGGCAGAATTGACCCAGGTAAATCCCCCAGAGCTTGCGCTTGGTGAGCACGATGCCCAGATCCGCCCAACTGAACGGACGCTTTTCTTTCGCCGTATCAGCCTGGATATCCACCAACCCGCCGCCCTCGCGAATCAGCTCGATTTCCGCCTCGTTAACGCCTTTGAAATCACGAGGCTCGCGATACACCATGTACCAGATGACCGCCCAGAGCACGCCCACAGCACCGGTGCTGACAAAAACCATGTGCCAGCCGTAATGCGCTTGCAGCCAGGCGAGTACCGGTGTCAGAAATGCCAGACCGACAAACTGGCCAGACGTGTAGAAACCAATGGCCGTGGCTCGCTCACGCTCGGGAAACCATGTGGTCACCACACGACTGTTGATGGGGTACGCCGGCGCTTCCAGGGCGCCCACCGCCATGCGCAACACGAATAGTGCAATGAAACTGGCAGCGAAGCCGAGCATGATGGTCGCAACGGACCACAGCGCCAGGGCGACGGTGTACAGAATTCGGGGCGGTACACGGTCAACCAGCCAGCCACCGGGTAATTGCATGGCAGCGTAAGTCCAGCCGAACGCCGAGAAAATCAACCCGACATGCACCGGATCGATACCCAGTTCGCTGGTCAGTGCGGGCGCGGCGATGGACAGGTTGCTGCGGTCCAGATAGTTGATCACGACGGTGATGAACAACAGCACCATGATGAAGTAACGCTTGCGAGTAGGCGTGACTAAAGACGCCGCCCCTTCGAGAGTGCGGGTTTGCATGTGAGGTGCCTCTTTTTGTCTTTATTGAGGTCGCTATGAACTGGGTGAACGCCTGTAGGAGCTGCCGAAGGCTGCGAATCGCGGTGACTCAGGCAGATCGCTTTCGCAGCCTTCGGCAGCTCCTACAAGGGTCAGGCGTCAGCCTGAGAAATCACCACTCCGCAAAGCTGCCATCGGCATGACGCCAGATCGGGTTGCGCCAGCGATGGCCGATAGCCGCGCGCTCCTTGACGTACTCTTCGTTGATTTCGATGCCCAGGCCTGGTCCGTTGGGGATTTTCACCATGCCTTTGTCGTAATCGAACACCTCGGGATTCTTGATGTAATCCAGCAGGTCATTGCTCTCGTTGTAATGAATGCCCAGGCTCTGCTCCTGAATGAACGCGTTGTAGCAGACCGCATCCAGTTGCAGGCAAGCGGCCAGGGCAATCGGCCCCAAGGGACAATGCAGCGCAAGGGCGACATCGTAGGCCTCAGCCATGTTGGCGATCTTGCGGGTTTCGGTGATACCGCCCGCATGCGACGCATCCGGCTGGATGATGTCGACGTAGCCTTCACTCAATACGCGCTTGAAATCCCAGCGTGAAAACAGCCGTTCGCCCAGGGCAATTGGCGTACTGGTCAACGGCGCGAGCTCTTTCAGCGCCTCGTAGTTTTCGCTGAGCACGGGCTCTTCGATGAACATCAGCTTGTACGGATCCAGTTCTTTCATCAGTACCTTGGCCATGGGTTTGTGCACACGGCCATGGAAATCGACGCCGATGCCCACATTCGGCCCGACCGCGTCACGCACGGCGGCAACGTTGGCCAGTGCCAGGTCGACCTTGTCGAAGGTGTCAAGGAACTGCAACTCTTCGGTGCCGTTCATCTTCACCGCAGTGAAGCCCCGCTCCACCGCTTCTTTTGCCGCACGCGCCGTATCCGCAGGGCGGTCGCCGCCGATCCATGAGTAAACACGGATCTTGTCGCGCACCTGCCCCCCGAGCAGATCGCTGACCGACACACCCAGATGCTTGCCCTTGATGTCCCACAACGCCTGATCGATACCGGCCAGCGCACTCATGTGCACCGCGCCGCCACGATAGAAGCCGCCACGGTAAAGCACGGTCCAGATGTCTTCGATGTTGCGCGGGTCTTTGCCGATCAGGTAGTCAGACAGCTCTTCGACGGCGGCTGCAACCGTATGAGCGCGACCCTCAACCACCGGCTCGCCCCAGCCGGTAATGCCTTGATCAGTTTCGATCTTGAGGAAGCACCAGCGCGGCGGGACGATGAAAGTCGTGAGTTTGGTGATTTTCATGTGTGCGATTCTCTTATTTGAATTGGCGCCTGGGGCGCTCTGGTTGACTCAGAAACGTTCGGTCAATTGCTTCCAGGCCGCGACATAGGCATGAGCACGCTCGCCCACATCAGCCACGCTCATGCCTGGCTTGAACAAGCCCGAGCCGAGGCCGAAACCTTTTACGCCGGCATCCAGAAAGACCTTCATGTTGTCCGGCGTAATACCGCCTACCGGAACCAGCGCGGTGCCAATTGGCAGCACGGCCAGCCATGCTTTTACGACGGCCGGGCTCATCTGCTCAGCCGGGAACAGCTTCAGCACGTCAGCGCCCTCGGCCAGCGCAGCAAAGGCCTCGTTGGGCGTTGCCACGCCTGGCGACAGAAACAAACCTGCTTCTTTGGCGGCACGCAGCACTTTGGCGTCGCTGTGCGGCATGACGATGACCTGCCCGCCCGCCTCCTTGACCAGATTGACCTGCTCAGGAGTCATCACCGTACCCGCCCCGATCAGGCAGTCGGCAGGCAGGCTTTGGCGCAACAGACGGATGCTGTCGTAGGGTTGCGGCGAATTGAGTGGCACCTCGATGATCCGGAAACCCGCCTGGTACAACACATCGCCTATGGCAGGCGCTTCCGCCGGGCGCAGGCCACGCAGAATGGCGATCAAGCCGTTTTCGAGCAGTGCTTGCTTGAGCATGTCAGACCTCTAATGGAATGTTAGCGAGCAAGCCGGCTTTAAGCGCCACTTGCCATAGACCGCGCTCGGTAGCTTGTTCTGCCACCGTCACGTGAAGAAAACCGCAGGCGTGCAGGGCTCGCCCATAACGCAGACACAATTGCTCGCCGCCCAGAAGAATGACGGGAGGCAATTCGGAATGATGGGCACGCTGCAGAGTGGCGAGGGTTGCCAGTTCATGACCGATCAGCAGACCGGACAAATAATCAGGTTGGGCATCGGCGCTCAGTTGGCCGGTCAGCCCCAAGGTGCGGCAACTGAAAATCGTCGACAGCGGCCCCGCTGCGCCGTCAGCCGACAACGCCACCGCGACACCCAGATCGAACGCCGCCTGATCGAAGGCATCACTGCGCTGCATGGTGCGGCCAAGAATCGTGTGATTGCTTAACGCGGCGAAGACTTCGCCGGTCATGAACGTATCGAAATGCAGGATGCAGCCCTCGGCGGCCTGAACCCATTTGGAATGACTGCCGGGTAAACCAATCAACAGGGGTTTGAGGGCTTCAGTGGCGGACAGTCCTGCCAGAACGCCCAGCACTTGGGTTTCTTCACCGCGCATGACATTGGGCAGCACCGAACGCTGAAGTACGCCAGGGATGATGTGGACATCGACGCCACGCAGGCTGCGCACGGTTTGCAAGGCAGAGCTAAGGCCGGAGACGCTGGCCGGAGTTTCCCGATAGACGGCTTCACGCCAGCCTTGGGCGCTGCCGACCATGCCACAGGCAATGACCGGCAGGTTTGGCTCGGCATCAAGCCAGTCGCCACAAGCCTCGTCGAAAGCCAGTTCGAAACCGTCGCTGCAGAGCTCACCGGCGATCATTCGCGGCGAACTTGGTAATTGCATGATGCCCGCGCTCAGGGAGCGCTGTTCCAGCACCCGGCCATGGTCGCCGAGTCGATAAGCACGAAGAGAGGTTGTCCCCCAATCGAGCGCGATCAAATGCGCTTGCATCGCTTCACCTATTATTTTTTGAGCAGTGAGTGCGAGGGGGACTATAAACCTTAAAAGGGAAATATCTCAATATGTAAATTTCGATCCCATATTTTGGGATTTTTTTTGTTGGAGCGAGGCTTGCCCGCGAATCAAGCGCTGCGGTCTACAAATATGACCGGGGAATCGCCCTTCGCGAGCAAGCTCGGCTCCAACAGGACCGCGTTATTTTTAAGCGCCCATAAAAAAACCGCCCCGAAAGGCGGTTTTTCATGTCAGCTACAACCGGACGATCAACGCTCCAGCAGGATCCGCAGCATGCGACGCAACGGCTCGGCCGCGCCCCACAATAGCTGGTCGCCAACGGTGAACGCGCCCAGATACTGCGAGCCCATGTTCAACTTGCGCAGACGGCCAACCGGAATGCTCATGGTGCCGGTCACAGACGTCGGGCTCAGCTCCTGAATGCTCGCTTCGCGATGGTTTGGCACCAGTTTCACCCAAGGGTTGTGCTGGCTGATCAAACCTTCGATATCGGCGATTGGCACGTCTTTGTTGAGCTTGATGGTCAATGCCTGGCTGTGGCAACGCATCGAACCGATACGTACACAGATACCATCCACCGGGATCGGGCTCTTGAAGCGACCCAGAATCTTGTTGGTCTCGGCCTGGCCTTTCCACTCTTCACGGCTCTGGCCGTTCGGCAGTTCTTTGTCGATCCACGGGATCAGACTGCCCGCCAATGGCACGCCGAAGTTTTCCGTCGGGTAGGCATCGCTGCGCATGGCTTCGGCAACCTTGCGGTCGATGTCCAGAATCGCGCTGGCCGGATTGGCCAGATCGTCGGCAACCGCCGCGTGAGTCGCGCCCATTTGTTTGATCAGTTCACGCATGTTCTGCGCGCCCGCACCGGAAGCCGCCTGATAGGTCATGGCATTCATCCACTCCACCAGACCGGCTTCGAACAGACCGCCCAGGCCCATCAGCATCAGGCTGACCGTGCAGTTACCGCCAATGTAGTTTCTGGTGCCCGCATCCAGTTGCTGATCGATGACCTTGCGGTTAACCGGATCCAGAACGATGACCGCGTCATCCTGCATGCGCAGGCTGGAAGCGGCGTCGATCCAGTAACCCTGCCAGCCGGCTTCGCGCAGCTTCGGAAACACCTCATTGGTGTAGTCGCCGCCCTGGCAGGTCAGAATCACGTCGAGGGTTTTCAGCTCGTCAATGCTGTAAGCATCTTTGAGCGGAGCCACGTCCTTGCCCACGGAGGGGCCTTGGCCGCCTACGTTGGAGGTGGTGAAAAACACCGGCTCGATCAGATCAAAATCCTGCTCTTCCAGCATCCGCTGCATGAGCACGGAACCGACCATTCCACGCCAACCGATCAGACCTACACGTTTCATCGCAACTACACCTTGTTTAAAAAGTGGGCCGTTGCATTCGGGTTCGAATTTGCAACGGGCCGCAGATATTACAGATTGCGCAGCGCGGCGACTACAGCGTCGCCCATTTCCTGCGTGCCGACCTTCGCATTGCCCGCCGACCAGATGTCGCCAGTGCGCAGACCTTGATCCAGAACCAGGCTTACAGCCTTTTCAATGGCATCGGCAGCGTCGGTCAGATTGAAGCTGTAACGCAGCATCATCGACACGGAAAGGATCGTCGCCAGCGGGTTGGCAATGCCTTTGCCCGCAATGTCAGGTGCCGAGCCATGGCAAGGCTCATACATGCCCTTGTTATTGGCATCCAGCGAGGCAGACGGCAGCATGCCGATGGAGCCGGTGAGCATCGACGCTTCGTCGGACAGGATATCGCCGAACATATTATCGGTGACGATCACATCGAACTGCTTCGGCGCACGCACCAGCTGCATGGCGGCGTTGTCGACGTACATGTGGCTCAGTTCGACGTCCGGATAGTCCTTGGCGACTTCCTCGACCACTTCACGCCACAGCTGGCTGGAAGCCAGGACGTTGGCCTTGTCCACTGAACAGAGTTTCTTGCCACGCACGCGCGCCATGTCGAAACCGACGCGGGCGATACGACGAATTTCGCTCTCGCTGTACGGCAGCGTGTCGTAGGCCTGACGCTCGCCGTTTTCCAGCGTCTGGCTGCCACGCGGGGCACCGAAATAGATACCGCCGGTCAGCTCACGGACGATGAGGATGTCCAGGCCGGCAACGATTTCAGGCTTGAGGCTGGAGGCGTCAGCCAGTTGCGGATACAGGATGGCCGGACGCAGGTTGCCGAACAGGCCCAGTTGCGCACGGATTTTCAGCAGACCGCGCTCTGGGCGGATATCACGCTCGATGGTGTCCCATTTCGGGCCGCCCACAGCGCCCAGCAATACGGCGTCAGCAGCGCGGGCACGGTTCAGGGTTTCATCGGCCAGTGGCACGCCATGCTTGTCGATGGCCGCGCCGCCGATCACGTCGTGGCTGAGTTCGAAGCCCAGTTGATACTTCTGGTTGGCCAGTTCCAGCACCTTGACCGCTTCGGTCATGATTTCCGGACCAATACCGTCACCTGGGAGAATCAGAATCTGCTTGCTCATAACATCCTCAATTTTTTGTAACGGCACTGTCGGTCAGCGCCTCTTCATCTACATGAACGGATAGAACTAACGCTCGGCCCATAACACCAGAACATCGGTGCTGAACGAGCCGTCAGCGGTAATCTCGAAATACTCGCGCACCTCCGCCCCCATGGCCTGCTGCAACTCCCGGATCGCGACCCGAAAGGCTTGCGGGGTACGCATGCGCTCTACCCAGGAGTTGTACTCAAGGTGCAGACGCTGGCGGCTGTGACTACGGGTGAACAGCCCCGCCTCACTGACCTGCCGCAGCCATTCGGCGGCGGAATAGTCGCGCACATGACTGGTATCACGCAGCACTTCCACGCTTTGCAGGTAGGTATCCAGCAATGGACTGCCCGGCGACATTACGTCAATAAAGGCAGCAACGCCTCCCGGCTTCAGTACTCTGCGCACTTCACGCAAGGCAGGCGCCAGATCACTCCAGTGGTGAGCCGAATAACGACTGAACACGAAGTCGAACTCGCCATCCTCGAACGGCAGGCTTTCCGCCGCGCCGCAGACAGTACTGACGTTACTCAGCCCACGCTCTTGCGCCGCAGTAGCCAACACATCGAGCATCTGCTGCGAAAGGTCGTACGCTACCACTTCGCCCACCGCCGACGCGACATTGAAGCTCACGTGACCGGCGCCGCACCCAAGGTCCAGAACCCGCGCATCACTGCGCCCCGCCACTTCCGCCTGTAGCAGCGCAAACTCGGTACCTTGGGCGTGCACGGCACTGCTCAGATAGGCTGCGGCCTGTTCACCGAATTGACGTTGTACGACTTGGGTGTGGGCGGAGCTCATTAGGGTGTCCTTTTGGTAAATCGCAAATAATCCTGTTGCACTGAACCTTGTGGGAGCTGGGCTTGGTCTGGGCGGCATTCCGACGATAAGGCTAGACGCTATTCACTTTAGATCGCGTATACCTTATCGCGGGCAAGCCCAGCTCCCACAGTCATCACACCAGCAAAAATCTCATTTCAACCGCGGAACAACCACGGCTGGCTGGCGCGGTGCTTCGCTTCGAAACTGGTAATCGCCTCGCCATCCACCAGGGTCAGGCCGATGTCATCCAGGCCTTCAAGCAGGCAGTGCTTGCGAAACGCATCAACTTCAAAGCTGTATACCTTGCCATCTGGACGAGTGACCGTCTGGGCCGCCAGGTCGACGGTCAACTGGTAACCTTCGGTGGCTTCAACCTGCTTGAACAGCTCATCAACTTCAGCCTCGCCAAGAATGATCGGCAGCAAGCCGTTCTTGAAGCTGTTGTTGAAGAAGATGTCGGCATAGCTCGGCGCGATAATCGCGCAGAAACCGTACTCGTCCAGTGCCCACGGCGCGTGCTCACGGCTTGAGCCGCAGCCGAAGTTTTCCCTGGCCAGCAACACGCTCGCACCTTGATAGCGAGCATCGTTGAGTACGAAGTCTGGGTTCAACGGCCGCTTGGAGTTGTCCTGATAAGGTTGCCCGACGTCCAGGTAACGCCATTCGTCGAACAGGTTCGGACCGAAGCCGGTGCGCTTGATCGACTTGAGAAACTGCTTCGGAATGATCTGGTCTGTATCGACGTTGGCACGATCCAGAGGAGCGACAAGGCCGGTGTGCTGAGTAAAGGCTTTCATGCTGGGCTCCTTAGTGCTGAATCAGTTCGCGAACATCAATGAAACGACCGTTGACCGCTGCTGCTGCAGCCATCGCCGGGCTGACCAGGTGAGTACGACCACCGGCACCTTGACGGCCTTCGAAGTTACGGTTGGAGGTGGACGCGCAATGCTCGCCACTTTCCAGGCGGTCCGGGTTCATCGCCAGACACATCGAGCAACCTGGCTCACGCCATTCGAAACCGGCCTCGAGAAAGATCTTGTCCAGCCCTTCGCTCTCCGCCTGCGCCTTGACCAGCCCTGAGCCCGGCACAACGATTGCCTGCTTGATAGTCGAGGCCACCTTGCGGCCTTTGGCGATTTCAGCCGCAGCACGCAAGTCCTCTATACGGGAGTTGGTGCAGGAACCAATAAATACGCGATCCAGCTGGATGTCGGTGATGGCCTGATTGGCTTTGAGGCCCATGTACTTCAACGCACGCTCGATAGAACCACGCTTGACCAGATCAGTTTCCTGAGCAGGGTCCGGTACGTTCTGATCAACGGCCAGCACCATCTCTGGAGAAGTACCCCAGCTGACTTGCGGTTTGATCTGCGCAGCGTCGAGTTTGACTACCGTGTCGAAGTGCGCATCGGCATCGGAAACCAGGTCTTTCCAGGCTTCTACTGCCAAATCCCACTGCTCGCCTTTAGGTGCGAAAGGACGCCCCTTCACGTAGGCAATGGTCTTTTCATCGGTAGCCACCAGACCGACGCGAGCGCCCGCCTCGATGGACATGTTGCAGATGGTCATACGGCCTTCAACCGACAGGTCACGAATCGCGCTACCCGCAAACTCCATCGCATGGCCATTACCGCCAGCGGTGCCGATCTTGCCGATCACCGCCAGCACAATGTCTTTGGCTGTCACACCGACGGGCAACTTGCCCTCGACGGAAACCAGCATGTTTTTCATTTTCTTGGCCACTAGGCACTGAGTGGCGAGCACATGCTCAACCTCGGAAGTGCCGATACCGTGGGCCAGCGCACCGAATGCGCCATGAGTGGAGGTATGAGAGTCGCCACACACCACAGTCATGCCCGGCAGTGTCGCGCCCTGCTCAGGGCTGATCACGTGAACGATGCCCTGACGCACGTCGTTCATTTTGAATTCGGTAATGCCGTACTCGTCGCAGTTGTCGTCGAGAGTCTGCACCTGAAGACGCGACACCTGGTCGGCAATGGCTTCGATACCGCCTTTACGTTCCGGAGTAGTCGGCACGTTATGGTCCGGGGTCGCGATGTTGGCGTCGATGCGCCACGGCTTGCGGCCCGCCAGACGCAGACCTTCAAAGGCCTGCGGCGAAGTCACTTCATGGATGATGTGACGATCGATGTAAATCAGCGACGAGCCATCGTCACGCTTCTTTACTTCGTGCGAATCCCAGAGCTTGTCGTACAACGTTTTGCCGGCCATCGGATGGTTCCTCATCAGCGCGTTTCTATCTTTCTATGCCCTGGGTGATCGACCGATGACCCTTTGGCTTGTGAGGCAATGCTATGGAATATGCTTAAATAACTCAAATTCATAATTTTTATGCTTTGGATAACCAACTGGAATCTGAAATGGATCTGGCTAACCTCAACGCGTTTATTGCTATCGCCGAAACCGGCAGCTTTTCCGGGGCCGGGGAGCGCCTGCACTTGACCCAGCCCGCTATCAGCAAGCGAATTGCCGGGCTGGAGCAGCAGTTGAACGTGCGGTTGTTTGACCGGCTCGGCCGGGAAGTGAGCCTGACCGAGGCCGGCAGAGCCCTGTTGCCCAGGGCCTATCAGATTCTTAATGTGCTGGACGATACCCGCCGCGCACTGACCAATCTGACGGGTGAAGTGACCGGCCGTCTGACACTGGCAACCAGTCATCACATCGGCCTGCACCGTCTGCCACCTCTGCTTCGAGAGTTCACCCGACGTTTTCCTGAGGTCGCGCTGGACATTCAGTTCCTCGATTCAGAAGTCGCCTACGAAGAAATTCTTCATGGCCGTGCCGAGCTGGCGGTCATCACTCTCGCCCCGGATCCTCACACCCTGGTCAAGGCCGTACCGGTCTGGGACGACCCGCTGGACTTCGTTGCGGCCCCTGAACACCCACTGGCCAACAGCGGCCCGGTGAGTTTGCAGGACGTCGTCGGCTATCCGGCGGTATTTCCCGGCAACAACACGTTTACCCATCACATCGTCAGCGGACTGTGCGAAGCCCAAGGGCTCAAGCCGGATATCGCCATGAGCACCAACTATCTGGAAACCATCAAAATGATGGTTTCCATTGGCCTCGCCTGGAGCGTGTTGCCACGGACTATGCTTGATGAACAGGTGGCGCGCATCCCATTACCGGGCATACAGCTCAGTCGTCAGCTAGGCTACATACTTCACACGGAGCGTACGTTGTCCAATGCGGCCCGGGCATTCATGGCGCTACTCGATGCACAGGCCAGCCAATGCTGAAAGCTCCTGACGCTAAAGATCGTATTACTGCCTTTATTACTTACAGGCGCGTGATCCCATGCCAGAACTTGCAGATAGCAACACCTTTCAGCCCACCGGCCATGCCGCTGCGCTGAGCGAATCGGAAAAGCGTTTTGCGACGCTCTACAACCTCAGTCCCAATGTGGTGATCCTGTCCGCCATCGACAGCGGAGTGATCTGCGAAGTCAATCGCCAGTTCGAAACAATGCTCGGCTGGTCCGCGGCCGAAAGCATTGGTCGGACGGGCGTAGACCTGGGGTTATGGGACGATTCCGAACACCGCAACAGCCTGGTCAGACGGGTCATTGCCCAGGACGAACCCGTCAGGCTGGATGTGCGATTGCGCGCACGCGACGGCCGACTGATTGAAGGCACCTTCAGCGCATTGAAAGTCGAACTGGAGCGTCAGCTTTATCTGCTCAGTACCTTCATGGACAACAGCGCGCACCTGCGCGCCGAACGCGCCTTGAAGGCCAGCGAAGAGAAGTTCGCCAAAGCGTTCCATTCCAGTCCTGACGCAATCACCATTACCGAGCGCGTCAGTGGCCGTTATCTGGAGGTCAACGGAGGCTTTTGCCGATTGATGGGGTTCACCCCTGACGAAGTGCTCGGCCGTACCGTCGCCGAGCTGGGAATCTGGGCTCACATTGAACAACGTGAGCAACTGATCCGCGACCTGGAAGAAAATGGCCGCGTGCATCATCGGGAAATGACCGGCTGCCACAAGAACGGCTCCCACGTCACCGCTGAGGTGTCGGTCGAAGCTATAACGCTCAACGATGTTGAATGCCTGCTGATGAATGCCCGGGATATCAGCGAGCTGAAGAGCGCCCAGGAGCAGGTTCAGCACCTGGCCTATCACGATTCCCTGACCAATCTGCCCAACCGGGCACTGCTGATGGACCGTCTCAGCCAGCAAATAATCCTGCTGCAACGCCACAACCTGCGTGGCGCTCTGCTGTTCATGGATCTGGATCACTTCAAGCACATCAATGATTCGCTGGGCCATCCGGTGGGCGACAGCGTGCTGAAAATCGTTACCGCGCGGCTTGAAGCCAGCGTGCGCATGGAAGACACCGTGGCGCGACTGGGTGGCGATGAGTTCGTGGTGCTGATCAGCGGGCTGGAAGGCAGTCGCGACGATGTCACTGATCAGGTACTGGAACTGGCCGACATGCTTCGCGCCCTGCTCGCCCAGCCGATGTTTCTGGACAATCAACGTCTGCAAATCACACCGAGCATCGGCATCGCGCTCATTCCCGACCATGGCCTGACCAGCGCGGACCTGCTCAAACGCGCCGATATCGCGCTATACCGGGCGAAGGATTCGGGCCGCAATGCCACGCAACTGTTTCATGATTCGATGCAAAAAGCGGCCAGCGAACGGCTGCGTATGGAAAATGACCTGCGTATGGCATTGCCGCGCGGCGAGTTCAGCCTGTGCTATCAACCTCAAGTGGACACTCGTCTCAACCGCATCATCGGCGCGGAGGCATTATTACGCTGGGAACACCCGGAGACCGGTAACCTGCCGCCCAACCAGTTCATTCAGATCCTGGAAGAAAGCGGGATGATTCTGGAGGTAGGCGCCTGGATTCTTGAAGAAGCCTGCCGAACGGCGAGCAAACTGTTGCGCGACAAGCTGGTCGACATCCGACACTTCAGTTTGTGCGTCAACATCAGCCCTCGCCAGTTCCGGCAAAACGACTTCGTTGATCGGGTCAAACGCTGCCTTCGCGTGAACAGCCTGCCGAGCAATCTGCTCAAGCTGGAAATCACGGAAGGCATCGTCATCCAGAATCTGGACGAGACCATTGCCAAGATGCATGAGCTGAAGAAACTCGGCGTCAGCTTTGCCATGGATGATTTCGGCACGGGCTATTCGTCCCTGACCTACCTCAAACGCCTGCCGGTAGACGCGCTGAAAATTGATCAGTCATTTATTCGCGATGCAACCACCGACCCCAACGACGCGGAAATCATCCGGGCTATCGTGGCCATGGCCCAGAGCCTGAACCTCACCGTCATTGCCGAAGGGGTTGAGCAACCCCTTCAACTGGAGTTTCTTGAGCAGTTGGGATGTCGTTTATACCAAGGCTATCTGTTCAGCGAGCCGCTGACCTTGAGCGCATTCGAAAAACGCCTGAGGCAGCCCGAGATGCTGTTTGAGGGGAGTCAGTAGAAACGAAAGAAGGCGCCATAACGGCGCCTTCTTTTGCTGGCGACTGAACAATCAGCTGTTCAGGACTTTCTGCGCGTTGATCGGGATGCGCTTGGCTTTGGCCTCTTCAGGCACCAGACGCAGCAGATCAATGTTCAGCAAGCCGTTGGACAAGCCAGCGTTCTGCACTTCGATGTGATCAGCCAACCGGAACGACAATTTGAAAGCCCGCTGAGCAATACCCTGATGCAGGTAAGTCACGCCCTCAGCAGTATTTTCACGCTTGCCGCCCGAAACAGTCAGCACGCCCTTCTCGACCTGAAGCTCAAGGTCTTCCTCAACGAAACCTGCGGCCGCGATCACAATGCGGTATTGGTCATCCGCATGCTTCTCGACGTTGTAAGGAGGGTAGCCGCCAGCGGATTCATTGCGGGCAGCAGCCTCGAACAGGTCGTTGAAACGATCAAAGCCCACAGAGCTACGGAACAGAGGGGCCAGAGAAAATGCAGTAGTCATGATAAATCTCCTGTAAACAGCGAGTGGTTTAATCCGCGACCCGAATTCGGCATCGCGTAGTCCCTAAACTAGGGTCGGCCAAAAGCTTTTCAAGAGTTTATTTTCAAATTTTTATGACCGTTCGTCGGCACTGACACCGAGCAAAACACTGATCCGCTGACAGTCGGTTTCGCGACGCAGCGCATCAAACATCTGCGTCGCCTCAGGGTAACTTTTAGTCAAAAGCACTAGCCACTGTTTGAGACGGCCAGGCGCCTGGATCAGGGTCATTTTCTCCAGACACTGTAGCCAGAAGGTCCGCAACATCGGCTGCAGCTCGGCCCAGGTCATTGGCACCACTTCTTCGCCTTTATGCGCGGCGGCAATCTGTCGGGCGAGATCCGGACGTGCCACCAGCCCGCGACCGATCATGATGTCCCGAGCGCCGCAGATTTCCCGGCAGCGAAGCCAGTCGTCCACGGTCCAGATTTCCCCGTTGGCGACTACCGGCACCTTGACCACTTCCTGAATTCGCGCAATCCATTCCCAGTGGGCAGGCGGCTTGTAGCCGTCAACCTTGGTGCGGGCATGTACGACGATCTGCTCCGCCCCGCCGTCAGCCAGCGCCCGGGCGCAATCCAGAGCACCGTCGGTGTTTTCGTAACCCAGGCGCATTTTGGCGGTGACCGGAATGTGCTTGGGCACCGCGCTGCGCACCTGACTCAGGATGGAATGCAGCAGCTCAGGCTCTTTGAGCAGAATCGCACCACCACGGGAGCGGTTGACGGTCTTGGCCGGGCAACCGAAGTTGAGATCCAGTACCGGCGCGCCCAGCTCACAGGCAAACGCAGCGTTTTCCGCCAGACAGACCGGATCAGAGCCCAGCAACTGCAAGCGCAGAGGCGTTCCGGCATCGGTTTTCGCCCCCTTGTGAAACTCGGACGCGTACTTGTAGAAGTAATGAGCCGGCATCAAACGCTCGGACACCCGGATGAATTCGGTCACGCACCAGTCGATCCCGCCGACTTTTGTCAGGGCATCGCGCAGGATGTCGTCAACCAGTCCCTCCATGGGCGCCAGAGCAATTTGCATGGGTCACACTCGAAAAAAAGTCCGGCAGTTTACGGCGCGCTGGCGGTATTGGAAACCAGAGGATTAGCCATGGCGACGCCATACCCCTCGATGAACTCTGCGGGCATGCGTTTAGGCTTGCCGCTGGACAGTTCGATACAGACAAAGGTGGTCTGCGCGCGCAGCAACGTCATGCCATCGCAGGGACGGCGTAGCTGGAAACGTCGAGTCATTTTCAGGCGTTTGTCCCAATCGACAATCCAGGTTGCCAACTCCAGTTCATCGTCCTGATAGGCGCTGGCCAAGTAATCGATCTCATGCCGAACCACCGCCATGGCCCGGTCCAGACGCCGGTACTCGCTAAGATCCAGACCCAACTGCTGTGAATGACGCCAGGCGCAGCGCTCCAGCCATGTCACGTAGACCGCGTTATTGGCATGCCCCAACCCGTCGATGTCATCGGCGGCCACATTGAGGTCGATCACAAAAGGCGTTGGCAGATCCCAGACCATGCTTGCTCCTGCGTTGCTGGTTGTAGATGCGAGTGAGTGTAACCAAAGCGACGAAGAGAGTGGGCTAATGCTGCTGGCGCGTAGCACCGCGAGGCTGTGACAGCGGAGTATCGGGCTGGCCGACATCGTTTAACCATCTGACTGGAATGCTTTTTGAACTGTAGGAGCGCGCTTGCCCGCGAGACGGTCTGTCAGTTGACGGGTAATCGTCTGTGCTGACGCTATCGCGGGCAAGCGCGCTCCTACAGGGCCCCGTTTGCTGCGCGACAGCGCGGTGCTCGTGAGCTCCTACAGAAAACCGGGGGGACTAAGACGTATCTGGAGGGAAGGCGCTTTATCAAATGCCAGAAAAACAAAAGGGCCATTCAATAATCGAATGACCCTTGGTCTCGCAGAGCGAGAAATCGTGGCGTCCCCTAGGGGACTCGAACCCCTGTTACCGCCGTGAAAGGGCGGTGTCCTAGGCCACTAGACGAAGGGGACGCAAAACCTTCGAGCAGGTTCGCTTTAAAAACGAACCCTGGCAAATTGGTGGAGCTTAGCGGGATCGAACCGCTGACCTCCTGCATGCCATGCAGGCGCTCTCCCAGCTGAGCTAAAGCCCCGGATTTATCGCCTCGCGGCTCACATCACTTTCAAATGATGCATTTTAAAATGGCGTCCCCTAGGGGACTCGAACCCCTGTTACCGCCGTGAAAGGGCGGTGTCCTAGGCCACTAGACGAAGGGGACAAAACCTTCTTGATGCTGATGATCGACGCTGGATCCGGTCATCTTGCATCGTTTCAAAGCATTGTAGCCGAGCTTTGAAACTCTAAATTTGGTGGAGCTTAGCGGGATCGAACCGCTGACCTCCTGCATGCCATGCAGGCGCTCTCCCAGCTGAGCTAAAGCCCCACATCAGTGGACGGGGCGCATGTTAAGCGTGAGTCGCAGAGCTGTCAAATTTATTTTTTACAATTTCGAAAGTTTTTTGTCGGTAATACAACCACTTACCATTCAGCCCCCGGAAAACCGGGGTACTGACAGACGCAGGCATTGCCTCAGGCGATCGCACCCAGAAGCTTTTCCCATTCCTTGTTTTCTTTCTTCGAAACGCCACCCAGCAGATCAAGGGCCTGACGCAGGCGGAAGCGGGTCAGGTCCGGGCCCAGGATTTCCATCGCGTCCGTCACCGAGACGGAATTGGCTTGCCCGGTAATCGCGGCAAACATCAGCGGCATGGCATCACGCAGCTTGAGCTCCAGATGCTCGACCACAGCCTGGATGCTGCCCATGATCTGGTCCTTCTCCCACTGACGCAGGGACTCCAGCTTCCACAGGATCAACTGCATGACCTGACGCACCTGGTCAGCAGACAGCTTCTTGTGTTCGAACAGTTTGGCATCCGGCGTGACGCCACCGGCGAAGAAGAAACCGGCCAGCGGCGCAACCTGACTGAAGGTCTCCACCCTGCCCTGCACGTGCGGAGCGATCTTCATCATGTATTCAGGGTTCAACGCCCAGTGCTGAAGGCGCGAAGCGAACTCTTCTACCGGAAGTTCACGCAGCCACTGACCATTGAGCCATGAAAGCTTCTCGATATCGAAGATCGGGCCGCCCAGAGAAACCCGCGACAGATCGAAATGCTCGACCATTTCCTCCAGGGAAAACTTCTCGCGCTCGTCAGGCATCGACCAGCCCATACGGCCCAGGTAGTTGAGCATTGCTTCAGGCATGAAACCCATGCGCTCGTAGAAAGTGACCGACGTCGGGTTCTTGCGCTTGGACAGCTTGCTCTTGTCCGGGTTACGCAGCAGCGGCATGTAGCACAACTGAGGCTTGTCCCAGCCAAAGTATTCATAAAGCAGGATCAGCTTGGGTGCCGACGGCAGCCACTCTTCACCGCGCAGCACGTGGGTGATGCCCATCAGGTGGTCATCGACGACGTTGGCCAGGAAGTAAGTCGGCAGGCCATCGGTCTTCATCAACACTTGCATGTCCATGCGATCCCATGGGATCTCGACCTCGCCGCGCAGCATGTCCGGCACGACGCAAACGCCCTCGGTCGGCACTTTCATGCGGATCACGTGAGGTTCGCCGGCCGCCAGACGACGGGCTACTTCTTCTTTGGATAGCAACAAGGCGCGGCCGTCATAGCGCGGCGTTTCGCCACGAGCGGTTTGCTCGGCACGCATTTGATCGAGCTCTTCTGCGGTGCAGAAACACGGGAAAGCGTGACCCAGCTCTACCAGCTGTTGCGCGTACTTCTGGTAGATGTCGCCCCGCTCGCTCTGCCGATATGGACCATGCGGACCACCGACATCCGGGCCTTCACTCCATTCAATACCCAGCCAGCGCAGCGCGTCGAAGATCTGCTGTTCCGACTCGCGGGTCGAACGCAGTTGATCGGTATCCTCGATACGCAGGATGAACTCACCGCCGTGCTGCCTGGCAAAGCAATAGTTGAAAAGGGCGATATAAGCCGTGCCAACGTGAGGGTCGCCAGTGGGCGAAGGCGCGATGCGGGTACGAACGGTGGTCATGAAAAATCCCGAAATAGGTCAAACAAGCCGTGAATATTAACAGGCGCCGAGGATACTGTGGGAGCCGAGCTTGCGCCGGGCGATGTCGTGGAACCGGCTTTAGCCGGGAAGAGGCCAGTACAGGCGCTGAAAACGGGTCGTCTGAAATAACGCCTTCCCGGCTAAAGCCGGTCCCACGTCAGCTTCTCCCACATGATCCCGGCTTTAACTGGTCGAATCGCTAAACCGTCAGCAACCGCTCCCGCAGCTTGCCGATTTCGTCGCGCATCTGCGCTGCAGCTTCGAACTCCAGATCGCGGGCCAACTGGTACATTTTCTCTTCCAGTTGCCGAATACGCTTGGTGATCTCGCTCGGTGAGCGCAGCTCGTTTTCGTACTTGGCGCTTTCTTCCGCCGCCTTGGCCATGCCTTTGCGCTTTTTGCTGCGCGAGCCCGGCACGGTGGCGCCTTCCATGATGTCGGCCACATCCTTGAATACGCCTTTTGGCGTGATGCCATTGGCCAGGTTGAACGCGATCTGCTTGTCGCGACGCCGCTCGGTTTCGCCGATGGCGCGCTCCATGGAGCCGGTGATGCGATCCGCGTACAGAATCGCCCGCCCATTGAGGTTACGGGCCGCACGACCAATGGTCTGGATCAGTGAGCGCTCGGAACGCAGGAAGCCTTCCTTGTCCGCATCGAGAATCGCCACCAACGACACTTCTGGCATATCCAGGCCTTCGCGCAGCAGGTTGATCCCCACCAATACATCGAAAGTCCCCAAACGCAGATCGCGGATAATCTCCACCCGCTCCACCGTATCGATGTCAGAGTGCAGATAACGCACCCGCACGCCGTGGTCTGCCAGGTAATCGGTCAGGTCTTCGGACATACGCTTGGTCAGCGTAGTGACCAGCACCCGCTCCTCCAGCGCAACGCGCTTGGTAATCTCCGAGAGCAGATCATCCACCTGGGTCAGCGCCGGACGAATCTCGATTTGCGGGTCTACCAGACCGGTTGGCCGCACAACCTGCTCGACGATACGACCGGCGTGTTCGGCCTCGTAGTTGCCCGGTGTCGCCGAGACAAAGATCGTCTGCGGACTGACCGCTTCCCACTCGTCAAATCGCATCGGCCGGTTATCCAGTGCCGAAGGCAGACGGAACCCATATTCCACCAGGGTTTCCTTACGTGAGCGGTCGCCTTTGTACATGGCACCGACCTGCGGCACGCTGACGTGGGACTCGTCGATGACCAGCAGCGCATCAGGCGGCAGATAGTCGTACAGCGTGGGCGGCGGCGCGCCGGAAGGACGCCCCGACAGGTAGCGCGAGTAGTTTTCAATGCCGTTGCAGTAACCCAGTTCCAGGATCATTTCCAGATCGAAACGGGTCCGCTGCTCAAGACGCTGGGCTTCAACCAGCTTGTTGTTGGTGCGCAGGTACTCAAGACGCTCCTGCAACTCGACCTTTATACCCTCCATCGCTTCAACCAGGGTTTCCCGTGGCGTGACGTAGTGGCTCTTGGGGTAGAAGGTAAAGCGTGGCAGCTTGCGGATCACCTCACCGGTCAGCGGGTCGAACGACGAAATGCTCTCCACCTCATCGTCGAACAACTCGATGCGGATCGCTTCCAGATCCGACTCGGCGGGATAGATATCGATCACATCACCGCGCACCCGGAACGTGGCCCGGGCGAAATCCATGTCATTGCGGGTGTATTGCAGGTCAGCCAGGCGACGCAGCAAGGCGCGTTGATCGAGCTTGTCGCCGCGATCCACGTGCAACACCATGCGCAGATAGGTTTCCGGGCTGCCCAGACCATAAATGCAGGACACCGTGGTGACGATAATGGCGTCCTTGCGCTCCAGCAGCGCCTTGGTTGCGGAGAGACGCATTTGTTCGATGTGGTCGTTGATCGACGCATCCTTCTCAATGAAGGTATCCGACGACGGCACATACGCCTCAGGCTGATAGTAATCGTAATAAGAGACGAAATACTCCACGGCGTTGTTCGGGAAAAATGCCTTGAACTCTCCGTACAACTGCGCGGCCAGGGTCTTGTTCGGCGCGAGTACCAAGGTGGGGCGCTGCACCTGAGAGATCACGTTGGCGATGCTGAATGTCTTGCCTGAGCCGGTCACACCCAGCAGGGTCTGGTGCGCCAGCCCGGCATCGATCCCTTCGACCAGCTGGCGAATAGCCTCTGGCTGATCGCCAGCAGGCTCAAAACGGGTTACGAGCTGAAACTCGGACATGACGTACCTCTTTGGTGGTTTACGCGCATACAGGCTCACGCAAGTCACAACGCGAAAACCAAAGAACGGCGTGCGTCTGACCCGCTAGCGGATCAGTCGTACAGAATATGAAGTGATGAGACTACAGATGGAGTCGCCATCGCCAGCTTTCAACCCACTACTTTCAACCTGCTGAATCGGCAGGTACTAAAGCGCCTCACTGCGGAATGCCGGTGGCAATATGACCAAAGGCGGACAAACAACTGCAAAAACCCACAAAAAACCCGTCACCGGCTGTCGCCCCGGTCCGCGATGCTCTCTATACTGACTCCCCGATTGTGCACCGCTCTGGCGCATTCGGTTCAGAGCGGGTTTCCCCTCACCCCTCACACAGAGCCGCCACAAAAATGAGCCTGTTCTCCGCTGTCGAAATGGCACCACGCGATCCTATCCTGGGCCTCAACGAAGCATTCAACGCCGATACCCGCACCACCAAGGTCAATCTTGGCGTGGGCGTCTATTGCAACGAAGAAGGACGTATTCCCCTTCTGCGCGCCGTTGCCGAAGCAGAGAATATTCGCGTGGCTCAACACGCTCCTCGTGGCTACCTGCCGATCGACGGCATCGCGGCTTACGACCTTGCCGTACAAAAACTGCTGCTGGGTGCCGATTCGCCGCTGATCGCTTCCGGCCGCGTTCTGACCACTCAGGCCGTGGGTGGCACCGGCGCACTGAAGATCGGCGCTGACTTCCTCAAGCAACTGCGCCCCGATGCCGTCGTGGCCATCAGCGATCCAAGCTGGGAAAACCACCGAGCCCTGTTTGAAACTGCCGGTTTCCCGGTGCAGAACTATCGCTACTATGATGCGACCAGCCATGACGTGAACCGTTCCGGCATGCTGGAAGACCTGCAGAATCTGCCATCCGGCTCGATCGTCGTACTGCACGCCTGCTGCCACAACCCGACCGGCGTAGACCTGACGCTGGACGACTGGAAAAAAGTGCTGGAAGTGGTCAAGAGCAAAGGCCACGTGCCGTTCCTGGACATGGCGTATCAGGGCTTCGGCACCGGCATTGACGAAGATGCGGTTGCAGTTCGTCTGTTCGCTGAATCCGGCCTGACATTCTTTGCTTCCAGCTCGTTCTCCAAATCCTTCTCGCTGTACGGCGAACGTGTCGGCGCGCTGTCGATCATCACTGACTCGAAAGAAGAGACCGCCCGCGTCCTGTCCCAGGTCAAGCGCGTGATCCGCACCAACTACTCCAACCCGCCGACGCATGGCGCAACCATCGTTGCCGCGGTACTCAACAGCCCTGAACTGCGCGCCAAGTGGGAAGAAGAGCTGGGCGAAATGCGCGTACGCATAAAGAGCATGCGCAAGGGGATGGTCGAGCGTCTTGCCAACAACCCTGCGGGCCAGGATTTCAGCTTCGTGGGTCGTCAGAGCGGTATGTTCTCCTACTCAGGCCTGACCACCGAGCAGGTGCATCGCCTGCGTAACGAGTTCGGCATCTACGCCCTCGACACCGGCCGCATCTGCGTTGCTGCGCTGAACCAGAGCAACATCGATACCGTGTGCAAGGCGATTATCCAGGTGATCTAAGCCTTCACCGTGGTGAAAAAAAGGGAAGCAGACGAGTGTCTGGCTTCCCTTTTTTATTTGTATCCCATTTTATTTGTATCCCGCAGGACCGGCTTCAGCCGGGAGGGCGTCGGGACATTCGACAAATCTTTCTTCGCCAGAAACACTGCTCTCCCGGCTAAAGCCGGTCCTACAAGGTCAAGGGCTGAGCAAGCGTGCAGGCAGGTATGATCCCTCACAGAAAAATTAACCCAGCATAGCCACGCCTCGAACCTTTGTACCAACTCCGATACATTCCAGACATGCCTCCGACACCCCTTCACGCCACCCTTTCGCCGCGCCCCCCGGCGAAGTAGCATGGCGGGTAGCGTTGATCTTCAATAGCGGCCAGTGATGGCGGCATCACCAGGCAGTGGTCGCATCATGCAATCAACCGAAACTTCAGCTGAAATCCCACAAAGCAGCGACCAGCGCTGGAATACCCGCGCCCTGATCGTCGACGACGATGTACCGATTCGCGAATTGCTCTGCGATTACCTGGCACGCTTCAACATCCAGTGCCGGGGCGTGACCGACGGCACTGAAATGCGCAAGGCGCTGGAAGAAGAAAACTTCGACGTCATCGTCCTAGACCTCATGCTGCCCGGCGAAGACGGCCTGTCACTGTGTCGCTGGCTGCGCAGCACCTCGGACATCCCGATTCTGATGCTCACTGCCCGCTGTGAACCCACCGACCGGATCATTGGTCTGGAGCTGGGTGCCGACGATTACATGGCCAAACCTTTCGAGCCTCGCGAACTCGTCGCCCGTATCCAGACCGTGTTGCGCCGCGTGCGTGATGATCGCAACGATGAGCGCTCCACCGTACGTTTCGATGCCTGGCGCCTCAACAGCGTGCTGCGCCAATTGATCGCCGCCGATGGTCTGGTGGTGCCACTGTCCAACGCTGAATTCCGCCTGTTGCGTGTTTTTCTGGAACGTCCGCGTCGGGTATTGAGCCGTGAGCAACTGCTGGACGCCGCTCGCGGTCGCTCCATAGAAGCCTTTGATCGCAGCATTGACCTGCTGGTCTCACGCCTGCGTCAGAAGCTGGGAGATGACCCGAAAAATCCACAGCTGATCAAAACCGTTCGCGGTGAGGGTTACCTGTTCGATGCAAGGGATATTGGTTGATCCGCTCCGCTGACACCCTCTTCGCCCGCCTATTTGGGGGCGCGTTGATTGCTATTTTGCTCGCGCACCTGCTGGCGTTCATGTGGTTCAGGTTCTACGGGTTTCCACCACCACCGCCTCCACCCATGTCCGAGTCAGGGCAGCAGATCGAAGGACGTGCTTTTCAGCGTCCAGAGAACGGTCCGCCGCCGGGCCACAGACCACCGTTTTTCCGCGGTCCTGTCGTGCCGCTGATCTTCCAGCTGATTACTCTGGTGATCGCTGCCTGGTACGGCGCGAAGGCATTGAGCCGACCGATTCAACGGCTGAGCAATGCCGCCGAAAGACTCAGCGAAAACCTCGACAGCCCACCCATGGAAGTCAAAGGTCCGTTGGAAGCCCGGCAGGCCGCACAGACATTCAACCTGATGCAGCAACGCATCCGCGAGCAGGTGCAACAGCGCGGGCGCATGCTTGCAGCCGTCTCCCATGACCTGCGCACGCCCCTTTCGCGCCTGAAACTGCGGGTCGAGCAAATCGACGAACCCAGACTGCACGGGCAGATGACTCAGGATCTGAACGACATGATTGGCATGCTCGATGCCACGCTGACCTACCTGAATGAGCAACGTACCAGTGAAATTGTGCAATTGTTCGATCTGCAGGCCTTGATTGAGTCCCTGGCTGAAAACGCTCAGGACAATGGCGATGACGTGCAATCCAGCGGCCAGTGCCTGCCGCTGAAGACCCAGCCCATGGCCCTGCGCTCGTGCATCAATAACCTGATCGACAATGCGCTGCGTTATGCCGGTCAGGCGCGGGTCGAGATTATCGATGACGCGCAACACGTGCGCGTCATGGTGATTGATCACGGCCCCGGGATCAGCATCGAGCACCATGAAGCCGTGTTTGAGCCCTTCTACCGTCTGGAGGGCTCGCGCAACCGCAACTCCGGTGGCGTCGGTATGGGCATGACCATCGCCCGCGACGCCGCCCGGCGCATGGGCGGCGATTTGTCACTGGCCGAAACCCCAGGTGGCGGCCTGACCGCAATGCTGGTCTTGCCGCGCTTCTGAGCGGACGTAACGACGCCGATACACAGCCCACATACCCTCGACACCTGCCCCCAGGAAGATTGACAAGCCGGTGCACCGTCACCGGATCAATCAACCTGAGGGAGTCAGCCTGATGATCAGTGGCGTTAGTAACAACAGCTATTCGAGCTACACCAGCTCCAGCGCAAGTACCGCTGCGAGCAAGAAATTCCAGGAGCAATTGCTGGCCAAACTGGACACCGATGGCGACGGCAGTGTCAGTAAAGATGAGCTGAGCGCCGCAAATTCGTCCTCCGACAGCAAGGACGGCATTACTGTTACGCTGAGTGAAGCGTTCAGCAGCCTGGACAGCAACGAAGATGACACCCTCGACGCCGATGAGCTGGCAGCTCTCACCCCGCCACCGCCTCCAGGCGGCCAGCCTGCGACCGATGTCGCCGAGGACGTGCTCAGCGCGCTGGACACCGACGGCGACGGTACAGTAAGCAGCGACGAGCTGACCGCCGGCTTGAGCAGCGCGGGCAGCACCGCCGATAGCGCCCAGGTGTTTGATGCACTGGACACCAACAAGGACGGCACCGTCAGCCTTGAAGAACTGACCGCCAGCCTGCAACCGCAACAGCCCCCTGCTCCACCGGCCTCGACACAGCAATCCAGCGATCAGTTGTTCAGCTCGCTGGACGCTGATGGCAACGGCAGCATCAGCGCCGATGAACTCACCAGCGCCCTTGGCGCCACCTCAAACGACGGCACAACCGCCGAAAACAAAGCCTCTGAGGCCTTGAGCAGAATGGTTGCAGCATTGACCGAGCGTTACGACACCAGCGGCAACAAGCCGGTCGGCAAGTATCTCGATACGGCTGCCTGATGTGAGACCTTTGCCTGATAGACCTCTGTCAGGCAAAGCACAAAACCTGTGACGCCTCCGTTGTCCAGACGCCGCGCTGTCGCGTAGAAACAAGGACCCTGTAGGAGTGAGCTTGCTCGCGATAGCTGTCGATCTGTTAAGAAGATGTCGTCTGACCTGACGTGATCGCGAGCAAGCTCACTCCTACAGATCCAATGTTTGCCAAACGAGCGCAGCGTTTCAGCAACATCAAAACGCATCCTGATTCTGCGCCAGTGGACGAACTTGTCCCCATCGTCACCGGTCTGACATTTGCCTGCCTATTGAGTACCGCAAATGCCCGCATTCGACCCCGCCATGGTTATCTGGATTGTCGCCGCCTTAGCCATCTGCGGCGTCATCATACGACCGTGGCGCGTGCCGGAATTTGTCTGGGCGATGGGGGCCGCGGTGCTGCTCACGGCGTTGGGATTCATCCCACTGCACAAGGCGCTCGGTGCGGTGGCGGAAGGCGGTGATGTCTACCTGTTTCTGATCGGCATGATGGTCCTGGCTGAGTTGGCCCGACAGCAAGGCCTGTTCGACTGGCTGGCCATGCTTGCCGCAAAACACGCGAAAGGCTCGGGACAACGACTGTTTGATCTGGTGTTTCTGGTCGGCACTTTGGTCACCGTGTTTCTGTCCAACGACGCAACCGCCGTTGTCCTGACGCCTGCCGTCTACGCAGCGGCCCGCGCCGCCAAAGCCGAGCCCCTACCCTATCTGTTTATCTGCGCCTTCATCGCCAACGCGGCCAGTTTTGTCCTGCCGATTTCAAACCCGGCCAACCTGGTGATATTCGGCAGCAACATGCCGCCGTTGGCAACTTGGCTCTGGCACTTCAGCCTGCCTTCGATTGCGGCCATTGGCTTGACCTATCTCGTGCTGCGCCTCACGCAACGTACCCACCTGCGCAAACCTCTCGAAACAGACATCACCCTGCAACCGCTGTCCAGCGGTGCACGTCTGACGGCGTTCGGAATTGTGCTGACGGGGATCGTATTACTGAGTGCATCGGCGCTGGATGTACAACTCGGGCTACCGACGTTTTGTGCAGGCATCGCTACCGCTGCACTGATCCACATACGTCAGCGGCTTAACCCGCTGCCGGTGCTCAAGGCGGTTTCCTGGAGTGTCTTGCCGCTGGTGGCCGGTTTGTTCGTGCTGGTTGAGGGTTTGGCACTGACCGGGGTCATCGATCATCTGGCCCACGCGCTGAAATCGCTGGCCGACCAATCGGCCACTCAGGCGACGTGGGCATCCGGTGTGATCGTGGCGATTGCCAGCAACCTGATCAACAATCTGCCGGCCGGCCTGATTGCAGGCTCTGTCGGCCACATCGCCCAGCTGCCCACCGAAACCACCAGTGCATTGGTAATAGGCGTGGATCTGGGCCCCAACCTCTCCATCACCGGATCGCTGGCAACCTTGCTCTGGCTGATCGCCATCCGCCGCGAAGGTGAAAACGTCACGGCGATGGGCTTTCTACGGCTGGGAGTTCTGGTCATGCCACCGGCATTGATTGGCGCACTGGCGGCGTTGTCGATTACCGCCGGCTGACAACATAGCCTGTCAGGCCACGGCACTGGCAGGTTGCAACAGCCTTGCCTCCAGTTGCCGGGCAATGCCCTGCAGGTCCATCAACGTGGCCCGCCAGCTGTTTGCGCCGCTGCCGATGCTCACCAGCGAGCGCGCCCGATCATTGACCGACACCACTTTGCCCGCATTGGTCTGCCAACCCTGAGCGAGCATCGTCGGGTCAAACTGGTTGAACGAATCAATGGCTTCCACCTGGGACACTGCAAAGCCAAACGTCAGCGTTTCTCCCCTGACGACCAGCACCCGCGACAGCGGCGTATGGGGTTGCGGCAGCGATTCGATCAGGCTGCTGAGACACAACAGTGGAAGCTGCTCGCCCCGCAGATTGAATTGCCCCAGCAAGTGATTTTCCGGCTGAGCAAGGCCGATCATGTGCGTCGGTATCGAAAGAATTTCCAGTACCTGACTGAGCGGCGCGACGAACTGGGTCGGCGACTTGAATAACAGACAGGCCTGACGCATGACCGCTTTCGCCTTGCTCGCCCGGCTTTCTGATGATTGCGGTTGAGTCTGATAAAGCGCGGCGTAGTTCTTGACTCCGGATCTCTCCAGCAGAGCCTGATGATTGATCAGTACAGCCTGCAATCCTTCACCGAGGTTCATTACACCAGCCAACAGCTCCGGCTCGCGCAAGCCATAGGCAGGCATCGGCAGCAGGCTGTGGGGGTCTCGACGCTCAATGGCAACCATTCGGTCGTAACCAAAACCGGACACCCTGCCGTCGGTGGCCGTCAGCAACAAAAGCTGGCTCTTGGCTTGCGCGTTACTGCAATCGAAACCCAACACTTGAGACAAACTCAGGACCGGAATTTTAGTATCACGGATCACGGTTACGCCCAGGCAATAGCCATTCCCAAAATCGGTCGGCGCGACCTGCGGCTTGTCCACCAACTCGGTGACCACGCTGGCATCAATGCTGAAATGCTGCCCGTCACACTCAAACACCAGGTAATGACGCAACTGGCTTTTCGCTTGCAACGTATCGCGACTGATCGGGCCCGCCGCCGTGTCCGCGGCGAACAGCACGCCGGGAAAGCTTGCCAGAAACGCCAGATCCAGCATGTAGATCAAGCGACTGTCATCACCGGTCATGATCAGCGTGGGGATCAACCCGCCGCCCTCGCCGCCCGGCCCCAATGGGCAGAGCTGAGCGTCGGATGCCTTGACGATGTCGCACACGGCATCAATGGCAACGCCCAACAGGCCGCCGTTGTACTTGAGAATGGCAACCAGCGGGGTTGGCGCTTGCTCTGGCATGTCGTCGCTGAGCAAAGATCGTAGATCCACCAACGGAACCGGTCTGCCCCGTAAGGTGAAGACCCCGGCCAGTACACCGCGCGTGACAGGATGGCGCTGCAGATTGGTCGGCCAGTGCACGGCCTCCATCAACGAGGTGGCTTCGATGCCCAGAAACGCGCCATTTATCTGCACCACGCCGTAGGCGCGCAGGGTGTTCATGCAGGCAGCCCGGAAGGCTTGCTGGTACGGGCACTGGTATTCACAACGCCCTGCTCATTGCCAACCTTGGTCTGGTGCAATTCGAAAATGAGGGTTTCGACCTGACCCGCCGAATCCATTTGCTTGGCGGTTGCGGCATTGATGCTGTCGATGGCCACGGTGGTCTCGTTGACCCCTTTGACGATCTGCTCGAACGCGCTGCCGGCACTCAAGGAAATCTCGCTGCCGGATTTAATCCGGCTGACGGTTTCCAGGATCAGTTTGTTGATTTCCTTGGTGGCCTGGGAGGACTTCTCGGCCAGCTTGCGCACCTCATCAGCCACCACCGAGAAGCCAAGTCCATGCTCACCGGCCCTTGCGGCCTCGATGGCTGCGTTGAACGCGAGCATGTTGGTCTGGCTGGCGATTTCACTGATGACCTGAATGATGTCCTGAATATCTTCAGCAGACTTGCCAATCATGGTCATGGCTTCGGCTGCCCGGACCAGCGTTTCCGAGCCCTGACTGGCCTGTTCACGGGTCAGCCTGGCCAGGTCAGTAGCCTGATCAGTGCTCTGCGCCACATAGGAAATGGCGCTCATCAGGTTTTGCACTGAAGCGTCCATTGCTCGGGTTTTGGCTTCGATGGCTTCTTCCAGTTCGACCTGTTGAGTGATGTCCGTGGCGAACTTCACCACTTTATAAGGCTTGCCATCGCTGTCGAACACCGGGTTGTAAGTCGCCTGAATCCAGATGTGCTGGCCGAACTTGCTCAAGCGCATGAAACGTCCGGAGAAAAACTGCCCTTGAGACAAGTCATGCCAGAACTCGCGATAGGCCGTGCTACGCACATATTCTTCCTCGCAGAAGATCCGGTGGTGCTGACCACGCAGCTCTTGCAGGCTGTAACCCAGCGACTTGAGGAAGTTGGCGTTGGCATCAAGGATATTGCCCGCCATATCGAACTCGATCACCGCTTGCGCACGATCAATCGCATTGACCTTGCCCTGGCGTTCAGCGCTGCTTTCTTTTATTTCGGTGACATCCAGCGCGAACTTGACCACTTTGTAAGGCTGGCCATGGGAGTTGAGAATCGGGTTGTAAGTGGCTTGAATCCAGATTTCCTTGCCGTCTTTGCGCTTGCGTCGATATTCATTGGTGTCGTATTCGCCGCGACCGAGTTTTTCCCAAAACTCGCGATAGCCCATGCTGGAACCGAACTCTTCGGTACAGAACATCCGGTGCGGCTGGCCGATCACTTCGTCCAGCTCGTAACCAAACACCGCGAGGAAATTAGGGTTGGCAGACAGGACTTTGCCGGTCAGGTCAAATTCAATCACCGCCTGAGAGCGCTCAATGGCGGTGACCTTGCCGACGAACTCGGCATTGCGGGCACGCACTTCAGTGACGTCGTTAGCAAACTTCACGATTTTGTACGGACGGCCATCGGGATCAAAGATTGGGTTGTAGGTGGCGCTGATCCAGACTTCACGCCCGCCCTTGCCCAGTCGCATGTACTCGCCGGAATCGTATTCACCACGTTCAAGCTTGGCCCAGAAGGCCCGATAGGCCGGACTGTTGAGGTATTGATCATCGCAGAACATGCGATGGTGCTGGCCCAGCACTTCGTCCAGACGGTAGCCAAGAACATTAAGAAAATTTTCATTGGCCGCCAGCACGCGACCATTAAGATCAAACTCGATCACGCCCTGAGAACGCTGAATGGCTTCAACCTTGCCTTCGTACTCCGCATTGCGCATGCGCTGATCGGTAATGTCCGTGGCGAACTTCACGACTTTGAACGGCTCGCCGGCCTGATTCAGAATCGGGTTATACGTCGCCTGCAACCAGATTTCGTTGCCGCCCTTGCCCAGCCGTTTGTACTGCCCCTGATCAAACTGCCCGGCCGCCAGCTTTCGCCAGAAATCGGCATACTCAGGGCTTGAAGCGTATTCCGGGGTGCAGAACATCCGATGATGGCGGCCCTGAACTTCTTCGAGACGATAGCCCACCTTGTCGAGAAAATTGGCGTTGGCCTGCAGTATGTTGCCTTCCAGATCAAACTCGATCATCGCCTGGGAATGATTGATGGCATTCATCAAAGAGTTCAGATCGATGGCAGATTCAACAGATGAGTTTGCAGATGGAGTAGACATGGGCGGGTCTCGAAAAGGGAGCAATCGTCGGGTTCTTATTGTTGCGTTGTCGGCCCTGACTGAAACTTCCTTAATGAAACTTCACAACCATCCGATCAGCGGGTGGCTATGTGCCATTAATGACGGATTGAGCGTAACTTACGTTATTCCGCTGCCCTTGATAATCATTATTTTCAATAGATCCGATAATATTTTCCGGAACTTTTCCATTGCCGCCAAGGTCCCGCACCGCCGTGCTGTACAGCCGACAACACCGCCCGATCGCCCTTATCTGGATTCAAATATGGATCCAATTAACCTGACGTCAAAGTGCCTTTGAGGACAAAGACAATTATTGAGCTTTTGCAGCCCTCATACTGAAAAGGCATAACGGCAGAAGGTCATATCGCAAAAAAGACCGCCCGACTCTTCAGTCTTAAAGCGGCCTTAACTTCTTTAAATCACTGTCTACTGATAACTCAATACACGCTCTGCAAAATGCACCTTGATGCAGTGTTGCATTGAGCGTTCATCATGCCTTGTCGAGCGACTCGACGCCCATTTCATCCCAGACCTCTTCTGCCAGGTGAAACGTCGCGTTGGCCGCCGGAATACCGCAGTAGATTGCGCTCTGCATCAGCACTTCCTTGATCTCTTCGCGAGTCACACCATTGTGCTTTGCCGCCTTAAGATGCAGGCGCAGTTCGCCTTCACGGTTCATACCGATCAGCATGGCGATCGTCACCAGGCTGCGGGTGTGACGCGGCAGGCCAGGGCGAGTCCAGATGTCACCCCAGGCGTGGCGGGTGATCATTTCCTGAAACTCTTCGTTGAACGGCGTGAGTTTCTTCAGGCTGTTGTCGACATGGTCATCGCCCAGCACAGCGCGACGCACTTGCATGCCGGCTTCGTAACGTTGTTTTTCGTCCATTGCAAACTCCGGATTCAGGCTTTCAAGAAAGTCACGACACGATCACCAAACGCCCTTCCCGCTTCGATGCTGGAAAGGTGTGCAGCGTGAAATTCGGCGTACTCGGCACCGGCGATGCGCTCGGTCAGAAAACGCCCGTCGGCGGGTGTGGTAACAGCATCCTGGGTGCCGCAAACCACCAGCACCGGCAGCGTAATTGCACTGATCTGCTCGCGGAAATCCGCGTCGCGCACCGCTGCGCAGTTGGCGGCATAGCCCTGTGGTGAGGTCTGGGCCAGCATGTCCACCACAGGCTCTACCCGCTGCGGCTCGGCTTTGGCAAATTCAGGAGTGAACCAGCGTGCAACCGACGCCTCGCGCAGTGCCTGCATAGCGCCTTCGCCGTCGCGCAAGACGGTTTCAATACGCGGGTTCCAGACATCAGGAGTGCCGATCTTCGCCGCGGTGTTGCACACCACCACCCGTTGCAGACGCTGCGGCGCATTGATCGCCAGCCACTGGCCAATCAGACCGCCCATGGACAGACCGCAGAACAACACGCTCGGCAGTTGCAAGGCGTCCAGCAAGGCCAATACGTCGCGGCCGTTCTGCTCGATGCTGTAAGGCCCTTCGGTCACCAGCGATTGACCGTGCCCGCGGGTGTCGTAGCGCAGCACCTGAAAGTGCTCGGTGAAAGCAGACATCTGCGAATCCCACATGCTCAGATTGGTGCCCAGCGAATTGGACAACAGCAAAACCGGCGCGCCTTGCGGGCCATCGAGTTGGTAATGCAGATCGCCGTCGGGGAGTTTGATGAAAGGCATTTTTGGCTCCTGTGGGTTGAATTGGAAATCATTCCCTGTGGGAGCGGTGCTTGGTCTGGGCGGCACTCCGACGATAAGGCTGGACGCGATCTAAAGTGAACCGCGTTCAGCCTTATCGCGGGCAAGCACCGCTCCCACAGTTGAAGTCCTGCGCTAAATCTTGGCCAAAGCCACCGCCCTCTCCACCCACTGCTGCGCAAGGCCCAGGTAGTTGGCAGGATCAAGCAGATGGTCCAGTTCTGCGGCAGAAAGCTCGGCACTGACCTGTGGATCTGCGCCAAGCACTTCGCGCAGGTGCAGGCCCTGCTGAACGGCTCGACGGCAGCTTTGTTCAATCAGATGATGCGCAGCGTCGCGACCTATGCGCTGGGCCAAAGCGATGCTGACCGCCTCGGCAAGCACCAGGCCTTGGGTGGAATCCAGATTGGTGAGCATCTGCTCTGCGTTAACTTCCAGCGCAGGAATCACTTGCAAAGCCTGCTGCAGCGATCCGGAGACCAGGCAGCACAATTCAGGCAAGGTTTCCCATTCGGCGTGCCACAGACCGAGGCTGCGCTCGTGCTCCTGAGGCATGGCCGCGAACATCGTCGCAACCAGCCCCGGTGCGCGCACGGAAGCGCTGATCATCACCGCCGCTCCCACAGGATTGCGCTTGTGGGGCATGGTCGATGATCCGCCCTTGCCTGCTGCCGCTGGCTCGAAGACTTCGCCCACTTCAGTCTGCATCAACAGACTGATATCCCGGCCAATCTTGCCGAGGCTACCGGCGATCAGGCCCAGCCAGCTGGCGAACTCCACCAGACGGTCACGCTGGGTGTGCCATGGCTGCTCCGGCAAGCTCAGTTGCATTTCGCGGGCCAACGCTTCGGCAACGGGCAAGGCGTGATTGCCCAATGCCGCGAGGGTGCCGGAAGCGCCGCCAAACTGAAGGCTCAACAACCTTGGTTTGAGTTCTTGCAAGCGTTGACGATGACGGGTTACCGCCCCCAGCCATCCGGCGATTTTCATGCCGAGAGTGACCGGGGTCGCCTGCTGCAACCAGGTGCGCCCGGCCAATGGCGTCGCGGCATAGCGCTGGGCCTGTCCGGAAAGCGTTTCAGCCAGCTCAGCCAGATCCCGTTCCAGCAACACAATGGCGGCGCGTAATTGCAGCACCAGTCCGCTGTCCATCACATCCTGGCTGGTAGCGCCCATGTGCACGTAGCGTTCAGCCGTTGGATTACGTGCAGCGATCTTCTTGCCCAGCGCCTTGACCAGCGGGATGGCTGAATTACCGGCGTTGCCAATCGCAACTGCCAACTCGGCAAGGTCGAACAGCTCGGCGCGGCAACTGGCCTGAATGTCTTCGACCACCTCAGCGGGAATCAACCCCGTGCCGGCCTCGGCCCGGGCCAGCGCCGCTTCAAAGTCGAGCATGCCTTGCAGCCGACCATGATCTGAGAAGATTTCGCTCATCTTCGGCTGGCTGAAATACGCGTCGAAAAGTTGCTGACTCGATCTGTTCAAAACATGACTCCAGAATTCATGTGGCATCCGAATGGCTGACCCAGCCTTTGATCAGCACCGCAATGGCCGCCAGTGCCGCGGGCACCACCAGCGCGGTCAGTACTTGCTCGAAATTCCAGCCCAGGCCCAGCAACGTGGCACCTGCCCATGCGCCGAGAATCGCACCGAAACGCCCGATACCCAGCATCCACGAAACCCCCGTGGCACGACCCTGAGTGGGATAGAACCGCGCCGCCAGCGAAGGCATTGCCGATTGCGCACCGTTGATACACATACCGGCCAACAGCACCAGAGTCGCCAACACGGCGACATTACCCAGGCTCTGCCCCACCAGCCAGGCGAACACGCCCGCCAGAAAGTACGCGCAGCCAATCACTTTGTGCGGGTTGTACTTGTCCATGGCCCAGCCCACACCAACCGCGCTTAATACGCCGCCAAACTGAAACAGAGCCCCGATAAAGGCCGATTGTTCCATGCTCGCGCCGCTGTCGCGCATCAGGGTCGGCAACCAACTCGTCAGCAGGTAAACGATCACCAGGCCCATGAAATAGGTCAGCCACAGCAATAAGGTGCCAGCGCTGTAAGTACCGGAGAATATGACTTTCAGAACGTTACGGCTGCGCACGGTTTTCTGTTCCGGCACGCTGAAGTCTTTGGCGGCGTTGACTTCCTGACGGGAGATCGGGGCCAGCACCTTGCGAATCCGGTCCACGCCGAGGTTGCGTACCACCAGAAAACGCGCCGATTCCGGTAGCCAGATCATCAGCACCACAGTGAGGATCAGCGGCAGAATCCCGCCAAGCATCAACAGGCTGTGCCAACCCATGGCAGGGATCAGCTTGGCGGAAACAAAACCGCCGCAGGCCATGCCGAGGTTGAAGCCGCAGAACATGCTGGTCACCAGCAATGACTTGAGACGCTCCGGGGTGTATTCCGAGAGCAACGTGGTGGCATTGGGCATCGCAGCGCCAAGGCCAAGACCGGTGAGCAAGCGCAGGATCAGCAATTGATCGATGTTGCTGCTGTACACCGACAGCAGGCTGAACAGACCGAACAGAAAAACGGCCACGACCAGCACGACCTTACGCCCGAAACGGTCAGCCAGCGGACCGGAACCCAGCGCACCGAACACCATGCCGATCAGCGCGGCGCTCATCACCGGGCCAAGGCTGGCACGGTCGATGCCCCACTCCGCACTCAACGCGGGGGCGATGAAACCCATGGCGGCCGTGTCGAGACCATCAAGAAATACAATCAGAAAACACAGGATCACCACTCGCCACTGATAACGGGACAAGGGTTGAGCATTGATAAAGGCCTGCACATCGAGTGTACCGGCCTCGGGCACGCGAGCCGAGAGCGTCATGGTGGTTCCTTGTTA
>NZ_JACONW010000055.1 GCF_014357575.1 Pseudomonas folii
TCTGGCAAACCGCCCTTAACGGTTTATTCCCACCGCACGATAGCCCTATGATGGTCGGCAAGCTCTCCCGTTAAAGGAATCGCACATGCCCTTGCCGTCCATGAAAGACCAATTCGCTGCGTTGATTGCCGCGCCTTCGGTGAGCTGCACCCAGCCTTCACTGGATCAGTCCAACCGTGCGGTGATCGACTTGCTGGCCGGTTGGCTGGGCGATCTGGGTTTTGCTTGTGATATCCAGCAGGTTTCGCCGGGCAAGTTCAACTTGTTGGCCAGTTTTGGCAGTGGTCCTGGCGGGCTGGTGTTGGCCGGGCACAGCGACACAGTGCCGTTCGATGAGGCCCTGTGGAAAACTGATCCGCTGAAGCTGACGGAAGTCGACAACCGCTGGGTCGGGCTGGGCAGTTGTGACATGAAAGGCTTCTTCGCATTGATCATCGAAGCCGTGCAGCCGTTGCTGGATAAACCTTTCAAGCAACCGCTGTTAATCCTCGCTACCTGTGACGAAGAAAGCTCCATGGCAGGCGCTCGTGCGTTGGCTGAAGCGGGACGTCCCTTGGGGCGTGCAGCCGTGATTGGTGAGCCAACGGGTCTCAAGCCGATCCGTTTGCATAAAGGCGTGATGATGGAGCGCATCGATATTCTCGGGCGCAGCGGTCATTCTTCTGACCCAAGCCTGGGGCACAGCGCCCTGGAAGCGATGCATGATGCAATCAGCGAGCTCAAGGGCTTGCGCAAGCAATGGCAGCTTGAGTACCGCAATCCGCAGTTCAGCGTGCCGACGCCAACCCTGAATTTCGGTTGCATCCACGGCGGGGATAACCCGAACCGGATTTGCGGCCAGTGCTCACTGGAGTTCGACCTGCGCCCGCTGCCAGGCATGGACCCGGCTGTGCTGCGCGCCGCGATCCGCCAGAAGCTGGAACCTCTGGCGGAACTGCATCAAGTCAAAATCGACTATGCGCCGTTGTTTCCTGAGGCACCGCCGTTCGAGCAGTCCGCCGATGCGGAACTGGTGCGTATTGCGGAACGTCTTACAGGGCATCGCGCCGAAGCGGTAGCATTTGGTACCGAAGCCGCTTATTTTCAGCGTCTGGGGTGCGAAACACTGGTATTGGGCCCAGGTGATATTGCCTGCGCGCATCAACCGGGCGAGTATCTTGAAATGTCACGTTTGCAGCCTACAGTGCGTCTGTTAAGCCAACTGATTGAACATTATTGCCTGAACCCGCAATGAGTCGGGTCATGCCAGAGAGAGAATTAAGGAGAGTGCGCGTGCAGCCATGCTTGTTCCGACGATAACCACCACACGGTTGTGAGTGTTTCTGTCTTTCGTCCTTTTATCAGCAGGCTCTTCAGGTTATGCACGAATACGTCAATTGGCTTCGCCACGCGTCTCCTTATATCAATGCCCACCGTGAACGCACCTTTGTTGTGATGTTGCCCGGTGACGGCGTTGAACACCCCAACTTCGGCAATATCGTCCACGACCTTGTGCTGCTGCACAGCCTTGGTGTGCGCCTGGTGTTGGTCCATGGCTCGCGCCCGCAAATCGAAAGCCGCCTGGCTGCTCGCGGTCTCACGCCGCAATATCATCGCAACCTGCGCGTGACTGATGCCGCAACGCTGGACTGTGTCATCGATGCGGTTGGCCACTTGCGCCTCGACATCGAGGCGCGTCTGTCCATGGACATGGCCGCTTCGCCGATGCAGGGCTCGCGCTTGCGGGTAACCAGCGGCAATCTCGTCACTGCACGGCCCATTGGCGTCTGGGAAGGCGTGGATTACCAGCACACCGGCGAAGTGCGTCGGATCGACCGCAAGGGTATCAACCGCCTGCTGGACGAGCGCCATATCGTGCTGCTATCGCCAATCGGATATTCGCCAACCGGCGAGATTTTTAACATCGCCTGCGAAGACGTCGCTACCCGTACCGCTATCGATCTGGGTGCCGACAAGTTGCTGCTGTTCGGTGAAGAGCGCGGCTTGATGGACGAGCAGGGGCGGCTGGTGCGTGAACTGCGTCCGCAACAGGTGCCAGCGCATATCCTGCGTCTGGGCAGCAACTACAACTATCAGGCTGAATTGCTGGATGCTGCCGCTGAGGCGTGCCGAGGCGGTGTGGGCCGTAGCCATATCGTCAGCTATGTCGAGGATGGCGCGCTGCTCACCGAGCTGTTCACCCGAGATGGTGGCGGTACGCTGGTGGCGCAGGAGCAATTCGAGCTGGTCCGCGAAGCGGCCATTGAGGACGTGGGCGGTTTGATGGATCTGATTACGCCGCTGGAAGAGCAGGGCATCCTGGTGCGTCGTTCCCGTGAAGTGCTGGAGCGCGAGATCGAGCAGTTCAGCGTGGTCGAGCGCGAAGGGTTGATCATTGCCTGTGCGGCGTTGTATCCGATTGTGGATTCCCAAGCGGGTGAGTTGGCTTGCCTGGCGGTCAACCCTGAATATCGCCATGGCGGCCGCGGTGACGAGTTGCTTGAGCGCATTGAAACCCGTGCTCGTGAATTAGGCTTGAAGACCCTGTTCGTCCTTACCACACGCACGGCACACTGGTTCCGCGAGCGCGGTTTCGAGCCAAGCAGCGTCGACCGCCTGCCGGCTGCCCGTGCGTCACTCTATAACTTCCAGCGTAATTCGAAGATTTTCGAGAAGGCGTTGTAAAAGCCGGATCGTTGCGGCAAACACCGATTCTGTAGGAGCTCACGAGCAACGCGAGGCAGCGATAGGGGTGTTTCAGGTAAACCGCTATCGCTGCCTCGCGTTGCTCGTGAGCTCCTACAGATAATCGTGCTTCCGGCTCAGTTACTAATCCGCAATATACTCGCCTGATACGCGCCGACGAAGGTGTCGAAATCCACCGGTTCTTCGGTTTGCTCCAGCCCTGCCTGTTCGGCAATCGAAGTGCTGGCCAGTTCTTCGAAGTGCGCCTGCTCTTCAGCGCTTAATGGGTTGCTGCGGAAGTATTCGGCGTGCGCACGGCTCTGACGCAGCGAGAACGCGGTAAAACCTTCGTTGTGCTGCTTCATGCTCGCCAGCACTTTCGCCGATGGAGTCAGTGACGCGTCATCGACCTTGGCTTGCTGCGCCGTGATGGATTTGACGTGCTCGTCAGTGCCTTGGGCCTGATCCAGCAATTGCGCGATGGGCTTGATCTTCTCCAGCAGCTCGGTGGCCCATGCCTTCAGGTCGATGGTGCCGTCGTTGCGATTGAGTTCAAGGCTTGGGCGACGTCCTTCCTTGACCACGGTCAGGAAATTCGATGCAGCATTACGGCATTCGTTATTGGCCAGTTGCGGGCTTTCCTGCAGGGCGCAGTACAGCACGAAGGCGTCGACGAAACGGGCTTGCTGCAGATCGATGCCGGTTGGCAGGAACGGGTTGATGTCCAGGCAGCGAACTTCAACATATTGCACGCCGCGGGCAACCAACGCCTGAATCGGACGTTCGCCCGAGTAAGTGACGCGCTTGGGGCGGATGTTGGAGTAGTACTCGTTTTCAATCTGCAACACGTTGGTGTTGAGCTGAACCCACTCGCCGTCAGCGTTATGCGTGCCCACTTCGACATACGGTGCGTACGGCGTGGCTACCGCTTTGCGCAGGCTGTCGGTGTAGCTGATCAGATCGTTGTAGCAAGGCGTCAGGTCGGCCTGGGCGTTGCTCTGATAGCCGAGGTCACTCATGCGCAGGCTGGTCGCATAAGGCAGATACAACGTGTCAGCGTCGAACTGTTCAAGCTTATGGGCACGGCCGCGCAAGAAGCCCGCATCCAGCGCAGGAGACGCGCCGAACAGGTACATCAGCAGCCAGCTGTAGCGACGGAAGTTACGTATCAGGCCGATGTAAGCATGGGACTGATAGTCGCGGGCATCGCCCTCGAAATCTTCGGTTTGCTTAAGCAGAGGCCAGACGCTTTCTGGCAGCGAAAAGTTGTAATGAATGCCCGCAATGCACTGCATGGTCTTGCCGTAACGCAGGGCCAGACCTTTACGATAGACGTACTTGAGCTTGCCGATATTCGACGTGCCGTAATAGGCAATCGGAATATCTTTTTCGTCCGGCAGCGGACACGGCATCGACGGGCTCCAGAGGAGCTCGTTACCCAGCTTGGTGTAAGCAAAACGGTGGATCTGATCCAGGCTGGCCAGGGTTTCAACCGGGTTGGCCAGTGCCGGAGTAATAAACTCCAGCAGCGATTCGGAATAGTCCGTGGTGATCTGACCGTGGGTCAGGGCTGCGCCCAGAGCTTGCGGATGCGGCGTCTGCGCCAGCTTTGCATCGCCGGTCACGCGCAGGCATTCGCGCTCAATACCGTGCAGGCACTGCTCCAGCAGGGAGAGGTTAGTGCGCTCGCTAAGCAAAGCCAGGCGGCGGTTGAGAAGTTCGCTCAAGTTGGATTCCTTCACGCGTCAGTCGCCCCAATATGGGGGTGGATGTGACGGTGTACAAGGGTGAGGATTAACTGGCGATGTCGCCTGGTTTGGTTCTGCGACGCCATTATCGATAGCTCATTCTGGCCACAGCGCGCATGGAAAATTCCGACACTTATTCAATAGCGCCGAAATTACCTTAATTTGGCCTGTCTGTACTAGACGACAGCGAACGTGCCTTGTGCTTTGGCGACAAGTTTCTCGCCTTGCAGCACTTCGGCTTCAACCACCAGCGTGCGACGGCCCGCGTGCAGCACCTTGGCGATGCACAGCACCTCGCCTTCCGATACCCCACGCATGTAGTTGATTTTGCATTCGATGGTCACGCTGCGCTGATCGAAACCGTGGGAGCTGGAACAGGCCAGCCCCATGGCGATGTCGACGAGGCTGAAAATCGCCCCGCCGTGCATCACATTGCCGCGATTGCGCAGGTGATCTTCCAGCGGCAAGGCCACTTCGGCAACGCCTACGTCCAGGCGGCGCAGCTGACAGCCTATCGCCCGGAAGTACGCGCTTTCAGTAAAACCCGCCGGAATGTCCATCAGCGCTTCTTCAGCTGTTTAGCGTTGGCGAACAACGAAGCCATGGCGTTATTGGCCGGGGCTGCTGCTGTTGCGGTTTCCTTGCGCGGTGCGCTGCTCTGCTGCTGGCGCGGGGCCGAGCCAGGACGCGAGCCACGAGCGCCGTCGACTTTCTCGCCCGGTGTGTCGCTCATGCGCATGGACAAGCCAACGCGTTTGCGCGGGATGTCCACTTCCATGACCTTTACCTTGACGACATCACCGGCCTTGACCGCCTCACGCGGGTCCTTGATGAATTTCTCGGACAGCGCCGAGATATGCACCAGACCATCCTGATGCACGCCGATGTCGACGAAAGCGCCGAAATTGGTGACGTTGGTCACAACACCTTCGAGAATCATGCCAGGCACCAGGTCCTTCAGATCTTCAACGCCATCCTGGAACTCTGCGGTCTTGAACTCCGGGCGCGGGTCGCGGCCTGGCTTCTCAAGCTCTTGCAGAATGTCGGTGACGGTTGGCAAACCGAAGGTTTCGTCGGTGTACTTTTTCGGGTCCAGACGCTTGAGGAAGCTGGCGTCGCCGATCAGCGAGCGGATGTCGCGGTCGGTTTCAGACGCGATACGCTTCACCAGCGGATAGGCTTCCGGGTGAACGGCCGATGAGTCCAGCGGGTTATCGCCGTTCATGACGCGAAGGAAGCCTGCAGCCTGTTCGAAGGTTTTTTCGCCCAGACGCGGGACTTTTTTCAGCGCTGCACGGGATTTGAAGGCGCCGTTTTCATCGCGATGCGCCACGATGTTCTGCGCCAGTGTCGTGTTCAGCCCGGAAATCCGTGCCAACAGCGCCACCGATGCAGTATTCACATCCACGCCGACCGCGTTTACACAGTCTTCAACTACTGCGTCCAGACCGCGCGCAAGCTTGAGCTGCGATACGTCGTGCTGGTACTGACCGACACCGATGGATTTCGGGTCAATCTTCACCAGCTCAGCCAGCGGGTCTTGCAGGCGGCGGGCGATAGACACTGCGCCACGGATCGATACGTCCAGATCCGGGAATTCCTTTGCAGCCAGTTCCGAGGCGGAATAAACCGAGGCGCCCGCTTCGGAGACCATGACCTTGGTCATTTTCAGGCCTGGGTATTTTTTGATCAGTTCAGCGGCCAGCTTGTCGGTTTCGCGGCTGGCGGTGCCGTTGCCGATGGCGATCAGGTCTACCGCGTGCTTGGCGCAGAGTGCAGCCAGCACAGCGATGGTCTGATCCCACTGGTTTTTCGGCACGTGCGGGTAAACCGTGGCGTAATCCAGCAGCTTGCCGGTGGAGTCGACCACGGCGACCTTGCAACCGGTGCGCAGGCCCGGGTCCAGACCCAATGTGGCGCGAGGGCCAGCCGGTGCGGCGAGCAGCAGGTCATGCAGGTTATGGGCGAAAACGTTGATCGCTTCGGTTTCCGCGCCATCGCGCAGCTCACCCAGCAAGTCGGTTTCCAGATGGCTGTAGAGCTTGACCTTCCACGTCCAGCGCACCACTTCTGCCAGCCACTTGTCAGCCGGACGGTTCTGGTTTTGCAGACCAAAACGCTCGCCGATCATCAGTTCGCACGGGTGCATGGTGCCGGGCAGTTCCTCACCGACTTTCAGGGCCGAGCTGAGGAAGCCTTCGTTGCGACCACGGAAAATTGCCAGTGCGCGGTGCGACGGCATGCTTTTCAGCGGCTCGTCGTGTTCGAAGTAATCGCGGAACTTGGCACCTTCTTCTTCCTTGCCGGGCACCACGCGTGCACTGATCACGGCTTCCTGCTTGAGGAAGCTGCGCAGTTTGTCCAGCAGGGTGGCGTCTTCGGCGAAACGCTCCATGAGGATGTACTTCGCGCCTTCCAGCGCGGCCTTCACGTCGGCCACGCCTTTTTCTGCGTCCACAAAACGTGCGGCTTCGGCTTCCGGGCTCAATGTCGGATCGTTGAACAGACCGTCGGCCAATTCGCCAAGGCCGGCTTCCAGGGCAATCTGGCCTTTGGTGCGGCGTTTTTGCTTATAAGGCAGATACAAGTCTTCGAGGCGAGTCTTGGTATCGGCAAGCTTGATATCGCGGGCCAGCTCCGGGGTCAGCTTGCCTTGCTCTTCAATGCTGGCAAGGATGCTGATGCGGCGCTCGTCGAGTTCGCGCAGGTAGCGCAGGCGCTCTTCAAGATGACGCAGTTGCGTGTCATCGAGGCTGCCGGTCACTTCTTTGCGGTAACGGGAAATGAAAGGCACGGTAGAGCCTTCATCCAGTAGGGCGACGGCCGCTGCGACCTGTTGTGGGCGTACGCCAAGTTCTTCGGCGATGCGGCTGTTGATGCTGTCCATGAGACCACCTGGAGTTGTGAGCTAAATACCTGATTACAAAGTGGCCGCGAGCTACGCTGGCCGACTTTCACAAGAATACTGTCGAGCTGCCATGTTCAGGCATTGCCTGACTTTGAGGGCGGCGCATTATACCCAGCGGAGTTCGTTTAGGGGATGAGCCGACAAAAGCACTGTTTTTGCTCAGAGGATGCAAGGCGTGAGTGGCAGCCCCGGTAAAATCTGCTAACAATGCACACGGTGCGTATCACAGCAGCTACGCCATAATGCGGGCCGAGATCAAAGGAGCATCTGAATGAGCAGCACTGCACAAACTGCCGAAGGCGAAAAAATCCTTATTGTTGATGACGATCCGGGTTTGAGCAGCCTGTTAGAGCGTTTTTTCACCAGCAAGGGTTATCGTGCCCGTGCTGTGGCCAACGTTGAGCAAATGGATCGCTTGCTGGCCCGCGAAGTCTTCAATCTTGTCGTACTTGACCTGATGCTGCCGGGCGAAGACGGGCTGTCAGCCTGCCGTCGTCTGCGAGCCGCTAACAATCAGGTGCCAATCATCATGCTGACCGCCAAGGGCGATGAGCTGAGCCGCATCAAAGGCCTCGAACTGGGCGCTGACGATTATCTGGCCAAACCCTTCAACCCTGACGAGCTGATGGCGCGGGTCAAGGCTGTATTGCGTCGTCAGGCCGCTCCGGTACCCGGCGCACCGGGCAGCGAAGACGAGTCAGTCACCTTTGGTGATTACGAATTGTCCCTGGCCACTCGCGAACTCAAGCGTGGCGATGAAGTACACATGCTCACCACAGGCGAGTTTGCGGTCCTCAAGGCGCTGGTGATGCATGCTCGCGAACCGCTGACCCGCGACAAACTGATGAACCTGGCCCGCGGCCGCGAGTGGGATGCGCTGGAGCGTTCGATCGACGTGCAGATTTCCCGTCTGCGTCGCCTGATCGAGCCGGATCCTTCCAAGCCGCGCTACATTCAAACGGTTTGGGGTGTTGGTTATGTATTCGTTCCGGACGGTGCGGGTACACGATAATCGAGCGCTTTTAGGAGCACAGCCCGCTGTGGTGATTGCCAGTCACGTCGATAGCCCCGAACAGGTCTATCGACGTTTTGGTTTTCGTTGATCCGTCGTCGGGTTGTCGTTCGCGTTTCGCAAACCTGCGAGCCTGGCTCGCTCCTGCAAAGTGTATAGCTGCAACTATGAAAACCCCGCTCTGGTTCCCGCAAAGCTTCTTCTCTCGCACTCTTTGGCTGGTGCTCATCGTCGTGCTGTTCTCCAAGGCGCTGACCCTGGTTTATCTGTTGATGAACGAGGACGTGCTGGTCGACAGGCAATACAGCCACGGTGTCGCGCTAACCCTGCGCGCTTATTGGGCAGCCAACGAGAATGACCGGGAGGCGATTGCCGATGCGGCAGGGCTGATCCGCGTGGTGGGCGGCGGTGTTCCGGAAGGTGAGCAGCATTGGCCCTACAGCGAAATCTATCAGCGCCAGATGCAGGCCGAGCTGGGCGCGGACACTGAAGTCCGTCTGCGTGTGCACGCGCCACCAGCATTGTGGGTCCGGGCACCAAGCCTGGGCGATGGCTGGTTGAAAGTACCGCTGTACCCGCACCCATTGCGCGGCCAGAAAATCTGGAGCGTGCTGGGCTGGTTCCTCGCCATCGGGCTGTTATCCACAGCCTCGGCGTGGATCTTCGTCCGACAACTCAATCAGCCCCTCAAGCGGCTGGTGTTCGCCGCCAGGCAGTTAGGGCAGGGGCGCAGCGTGCGTCTGCCGGTCAGCGATACGCCCAGTGAAATGACCGAGGTATACCGCGCGTTCAACCAGATGGCCGAGGACGTCGAACAGGCCGGGCAGGAGCGAGAGCTGATGCTGGCGGGTGTTTCCCATGACCTGCGAACGCCTTTGACCCGTTTGCGCTTGTCGCTGGAGTTGATGAAGGGCGAAAACGAACTCACTGAAGGCATGGTTCGCGACATTGAAGACATGGACGCCATTCTCGATCAATTCCTGGCGTTCATCCGCGATGGGCGCGATGAAGAAATCGAAGAGGTGGACCTCAGTGAGCTGGTGCGTGATGTAGTTGCCCCGTTCAACAATCCGGAGAATCCTGAAGAGCAGATACGCCTTTGCCTTGAGCCGATTCCGCCATTCCCGTTGCGACGCGTTTCAATGAAGCGATTGCTCACCAACCTGATTGGCAATGCCATGCACCACGCAGGCAATGGCATTGAGGTTGCGGCTTATGTGTCCGGCGATACCAGTGCGCCTTACGTGGTGCTGAGCGTTCTGGACCGTGGAACCGGGATTGACCCGTCGGAGCTTGAGGTGATTTTCAACCCGTTCATTCGCGGTGATCGTGCCCGAAGTGGCAAGGGCACGGGGCTGGGGTTGGCGATCGTCAAGCGAATTGCAGCGATGCACGGCGGCAACGTCGAATTGCGCAATCGTTCGGGCGGTGGCCTGGAAGCGCGAGTGCGATTACCGCTGGGGCTGATGTTGCCGAGAGGGGCGGTTTAAGCGCAGCTTCAAGCTTCAAGCTTCAAGCTGTAAGTTAAAAGCCTAAAGCTGCAGCAGGCCTGCGAGGCTTGCTTGCAGCTTGCAGCTTGCCGCTGCAGTCAACCCTTCCCTTTGGTCCGCGTCATATGCGGGCCGCTGTTTTTCTCCAGATACTCAATGATCATCCCGGCCACGTCTTTGCTGGTAGTCACTTCGATGCCTTCCAGCCCTGGTGACGAGTTGACCTCCATCACCAGCGGGCCGTGATTGGAGCGCAGGATATCGACACCGGCGACGCTCAGGCCCATGACCTTGGCGGCGCGGATGGCGGTCATGCGTTCTTCGGGAGTGATCTTGATCAGACTGGCGCTGCCGCCACGGTGCAGATTGGAGCGGAATTCGCCGGGTTTGGCCTGGCGCTTCATCGAAGCAATGACCTTGTCACCGACCACGAAGCAGCGGATATCCGCGCCACCCGCTTCCTTGATGTACTCCTGAACCATGATGTCTTGCTTGAGGCCCATGAACGCCTCGATTACCGATTCAGCCGCAGTGGCTGTTTCGCACAGCACCACGCCAATGCCCTGAGTACCTTCCAGCACCTTGATCACCAACGGTGCGCCGTTGACCATCTGGATCAGGTCGGGGATATCGTCCGGTGAGTGAGCAAAGCCTGTCACCGGCAAACCGATCCCGCGACGCGAGAGCAGTTGCAGCGAGCGCAGTTTGTCGCGCGAACGAGCGATAGCTACCGATTCGTTGAGCGGGAAAACGCCCATCATTTCGAACTGACGCAACACAGCGCAGCCATAAAAAGTCACTGAAGCACCGATCCGCGGGATCACCGCATCAAAGCCCTCCAGCGGTTTGCCGCGATAGTGGATCTGCGGCTTGTGGCTGGCGATATTCATGTAGGCACGCAGGGTGTCGATCACCACCATCTCATGGCCACGTTCAATACCAGCTTCGACCAGACGACGGGTTGAATACAAACGCGGGTTACGCGAAAGCACAGCGATCTTCATGCAGCACCTGTGGCAGAGGTAGTCGAGACCGGGAAAACCGGTTTGTCCTGAACGTAAGTAATGCCCGGATTGACGACCAGCTGGCCGTCGATCAAGGCGTTGGAGCCGAGTAGCAAGCGATAGCGCATTGCTTTGCGGCAGGCCAGCGTGAATTCCACAGGCCAGACACGATCACCCAAAGCCAGGGTGGTGCGAATGACATAGCGGACCTGCGCGTGACCATTGGAGCTTTTTATGGTTTTCATGGCGACCAGCAGCGCTTCGCAACGGCGATGGCGCAACTGGACCACAGTGCCCAGATGGGCGTTGAAACGAACCCACTTCTGGCCGTCGCGTTCGAAAGGCTCGATCTCGGTGGCGTGCAGGCTTGATGTGCTCGCACCGGTATCGATTTTCGCCCGCAGGCCTGCCACCCCAAGATCGGGCAGCGCCACCCACTCACGCAGGCCGATGACTGTCAGATGATCAAATGTTTTCAATGAATTTCCGTACTTCTTATGCTTTCTGCCAGACCCCTGAATCGATCTGGGCCAATGCTTTGAATGCAGGCCTGGCGAACCAGTAACCCTGCATCAGGTAAATCCCGCAGTCTGCGAGGAAGTCCCGCTCTTCGGCACATTCGATGCCTTCGGCAACGACTGTAACCCCTAACTCCGCACACATTGTGACAACCCCGCGAACGATAGCCTGACGCGGCCGGTCGCGGTGAATATCTCTGATTAATTGCATGTCGAGTTTTATCAGGTCCGGCTGAAAGTCGGCGAGCAGGGTCAGGCCCGAGTATCCGGCGCCGAAATCGTCAATGGCCGTCATGAAACCGAATTGGCGGTATTCACGCAGAATATTGGTCAGGTGGCGATTGTTATCGACGTGCTCGCTTTCAATCGTTTCGAAGATCAGCCGGTCCAGCGGAAAGTCATGCTGACGCGCAGCCTCAAGCGTGCTGCGGATGCACAGCTCGGGTCGATAAACCGCGTTGGGCAGAAAGTTGATCGAAAGCCGCTCTTGCATCTGCAGCGCAGCAGCCCCCGCGATGGCGTGGGTCCGGCACAACTGGTCGAAGCGATAGCGGTTCTTGTCCGTGACCTGGTTCAAGACCGAAAACGCCCCTTCGCCATTGATGCCACGCACCAGTGCTTCGTGCGCAAAAACCGACTGGTCGCGCAGGTCAACGATAGGCTGATAGGCGAAGGCGAAAGAGAAGTCCAGATCGGGGCTGTTTCTGCAACCGTCGCAGCCGCTGGCGGGTGAGGTCAATGACGGGGGAAACTCAGTCATATCACGTTCCATGTATAAGGTTTTGGAAAGAGCCAGGGTTGCAGATCGTCGCAAACGCTTGCAGCACGCGGTGCGTGCCGTAGTACAGTCTGACTACGACCTGATTGAGGAATTCATATGGCTCAAAAGTCAGAGGAAGACGATAAAGTCCGCCTGGATAAATGGCTATGGGCGGCCCGTTTCTACAAGACTCGTGCCTTGGCAAAAACGGCTATTGAAAGTGGTAAGGTGCACTGCCGTGGCGAGCGTTGCAAGCCGGGCAAAGAACCGCGCATCGGTGATCAGTTTCAGATTCGTACAGGCTTCGATGAGCGTACGGTCGTTGTTGAGGCCCTGTCGATTGTCCGCCGCGGCGCGCCGGAGGCCCAAGCGCTTTACAGCGAGACGCCCGAGAGTATTACCAAACGCGAAAATGAAGCCGCGCAACGCAAGGCCGGGAATCTGGGCGTGACTACCGACGGCAAGCCCACCAAGAAGCAGCGCCGGCAATTGTTCGATTTTCGTGGAGCGGTGCGCGAATAAGTGAACCTCGTGAACCCGTAGGACCGGCTTTAGCCGGGAGAGCGGTATTTCTAGCGAAGAGACGCCGGTCCTGCGAATCGCGTAGATCCTGTGGGAGCGGTGCTTGCCCGCGATAAGGCTGGATCCGATTCAGGATAGATCGCGGTGTTCTTATCGCGGGCAAGCACCGCTCCCACAGGGGTTGAATGATCAGTTCAAACCCCGCGTACGACACTGATGCGGTTCACCACCGGTAACTTCTCAAACAACGTGAAAATCGGCGCTGTAACCTTCAGCCAGAAATTACTCATCACTGCTGCAAACGGTGTGTAATAACCCCAGCCCAACGCGAGCAGAGCGATCAACACGCCGCCGATATAGTCGTCCTGCCCCCAGTGAGCACCCGCCACCAGGCGCGGCATCATGAAAAGAAGTGCCAGCCCCCAGATCACAAAGCGCTGAACGAGAGTGCGGCTGAACACCGTCATGAACATCGCCCAGATCAACAGCACCGACGCATGATCGCCAGGGAAGCTTTGGCTGGAGCGGTCCTTGAGTTCCCAGGCCTTTTCCAGGTGAGGGTACATTTCGCTCAAGCGAATCGCGCCTTCCAGCACCATGGACGGGCTGTCATGTTGCAGGCTCGAATGATCCAGCCACTTGGAAAACAGCGTGCGAATGATCAACAGCAAGAGCAGGATCGAAACGAATCCAAATAGCGCTGCACGCACTTGAATGGTTTTGAAGACCCAGTCACCTTTAATCAGCAAGCACAGCAGGATCAAGCCGACCACGGCATCGAAAGGACGCATACTGGCAACTGTCCACATGGACCGCCACACTACGTTTTGTTCAAGAGGCTGATTGAGCAAATGAAACAGCCCTTCATCAAACTGGTTTAACAGGGCATGGCCGGTTGGCCACATCCAGATGCCCAGTAGCCCAAGGGCGATCAAATTGCACAGCACGAGTCGGCTGATGTTCCACTTCGCTTGGAAGAGTGTGGGATAGCCCATAAAATGGCCCTTATCTACATGGCAGTACGCGCCTGGAGCGCTTTAAACGGCGCTTTATAGACGCTTGTCATCAATTTGTCATCAATTCAGATACCTTCCCCATGACTGATATCGAGTACTCCCAGCGCTTCATTTTTGACGAAAGCGATGTTCGCGGTGAGCTGGTCGCGCTTGAGCGCAGCTATGCCGAGGTCTTGGCCAAACATCCGTATCCGGAGCCGGTCGCGCAACTGCTCGGCGAGCTTTTGGCCGCTGCAGCGTTGTTGGTGGGCACCCTGAAGTTCGAAGGTTTGCTTATTCTTCAGGCTCGCTCCAGCGGTGCTGTTCCACTGTTGATGGTTGAGTGCTCCAGCGAGCGCGAGCTGCGCGGCATTGCTCGTTATGACGAGGCACTGGTCACGCCGGGTGCCGGTCTGCAGGACCTGATGCCGGACGGCTCTCTGGCCATGACCATCGATCCGCGCAAAGGCAAGCGCTACCAGGGCATCGTCGCTCTGGATGGCGTTGACCTTTCTGAAAGCCTGTCGAGCTACTTCGTGATGTCCGAGCAACTGGGCACGCGCTTCTGGCTCAAGGCTGACGGGCACCGCGCACGAGGCTTGCTGCTGCAACAATTGCCAGTGGCACATCAGACCGATCCTGAAGAGCGCGACGCCACCTGGGAACATGTCACCACGCTCGCCAGTACCCTGACGGCCGAGGAATTGCTGAGTCTGGACAACGAAACAGTGCTGCACAGGCTGTTCCACCAGGACCCGGTAAGGATGTTTGAAATTCAGCCACTGTGCTTTCGCTGCAGCTGCTCCCGGGAACGTTCGGCCAATGCGCTGGTCAGTCTTGGACTGGAAGATGCGCAGCAACTGGTTATTGAGCATGGTGGCAGCGTCGAAATCGACTGCCAGTTCTGCAATCAGCGCTATCTTTTCGATGCCACTGATATCGCTCAGCTCTTCGCTGGGGGTGGAGTCGACTCGCCATCTGATACGCGCCACTAATCAAGCACGGATTTCGCCTCACTACATGCTGTGGGCAGCGGTGAGGCGGTTCTGACGGGAGGCCTACCATTCTTGGGCTTTTCTGGCATAATCCGGCCCACTTTTCCGCTGTAGTAGTGGTTGTTTTTTTACTACAAAACCGTTTGGAGCACTCGGCCACTGGCCGACGGGGACCCTCATGACTCAAACCAACAACGCTGTGTACACCGATCTGAGCATCGACGACCTGGTCAAGCAAGCGCTTGCCCGCGGCGAAGGCGAACTTTCCGACACTGGCGCTCTGGTTGTGAGAACAGGCCATCGTACTGGCCGTTCGCCGGTCGATCGTTTCATCGTTGAAGAGCCAAGCACTCAGGACGCAATCGCCTGGGGCCCGATCAACCGCAAGTTCCCGTCTGACAAATTCGATGCTTTGTGGGATCGCGTTCAAGCGTTCAACAACGCACAAGAGCATTTTGTTTCTCACGTGCATGTAGGCGCTGCTGAAGACCACTACCTTGCTGTGAAGATGACCACCCAGACTGCCTGGCAGAACATGTTCGGTCGCTGCCTCTTCATCAACCCGGCTCAGTACAACCCGGCGGGTCGTCAAGAGTGGCAGGTCCTGAACGTTGCCAACTTCGAATGCGTTCCTGAGCGTGACGGCACCAACTCAGACGGTTGCGTGATCATCAACTTCGCGCAAAAGAAAGTATTGATCGCTGGCATGCGTTACGCCGGTGAGATGAAGAAAGCGATGTTCTCGGTGCAGAACTTCCTGCTGCCGGCTTCTGACGTGCTGCCAATGCACTGCGCGGCCAACATCGGCGAAGAGGGTGACGTCACCCTGTTCTTCGGTCTGTCCGGTACCGGCAAAACCACACTGTCTGCTGATGAAAGCCGTTACCTGATCGGTGACGACGAGCACGGCTGGGGCGAAGGCGTGGTGTTCAACATCGAAGGCGGTTGCTATGCCAAGTGCATCGACCTGTCCGAGAAGAACGAGCCTGTTATCTGGAAAGCCATCAAGCACGGCGCAGTGCTGGAAAACGTTGTCCTGGACGACGCCAAGAAGGCCGATTACGCCGATGGCAGCCTGACCCAGAACAGCCGCGCTGCGTACCCGCTTGAGCACGTTGAAAAGCGTTCCGAGAAAAACCTCGGTGGCGAGCCAAACGCCGTGATCTTCCTGACCTGCGACCTGACTGGTGTATTGCCGCCAGTGTCGATCCTCAGCGAAGAGCAAGCGGCTTACCACTTCCTGTCGGGTTACACCGCACTGGTTGGCTCCACTGAAATGGGTTCGGGCAGCGGCATCAAGTCGACGTTCTCCACCTGCTTCGGCGCTCCGTTCTTCCCGCGTCCGGCTGGCGAATACGCGGAGCTGCTGATCAAGCGTATCCGCGGCTTCGGTTCCAAGGTCTACCTGGTTAACACCGGCTGGACTGGCGGCGGCTACGGCGTTGGCAAGCGCTTCAACATCCCGACCACCCGTGGAGTGATTGCAGCGATCCAGAGCGGCGCGTTGATCGGTGCAGCTACCGAGCACCTCGACACCATCAACCTTGACGTGCCACTGGCCGTACCGGGCGTTGAAACCGGCCTGCTCAACCCACGTAATACCTGGGCTGACAAAGCTGCGTACGACGAAGCCGCCAAAGCCTTGGCTGGCCTGTTCGTTGAGAACTTCAAGAAGTTCGAAGTGAGCGACGCGATCAAGGCAGCGGGTCCACAGTTGTAATACGGACTGGCTGAACAAAAAACCGCCCTTCGGGGCGGTTTTTTTGTGGGCTTGAAAGCGGTGCAGCTCCTTTCCATTAGCCAACTCGCAATGGTCCGGACTGAAACGGGATACCCGGTAGGAGCGAATTCATTCGCGAAGGGGGAGTCCTGAAAAATACGTGTGTCTGACACACCACTTTCGCGAATGAATCCGCTCCCACGGGGATTCTGTTTTGTTGGCGACATGGTGGCGTCTGGGATGCCGTTGGGTCTTTGCTTTAGGCGATCCGACACAAAAAATGTGACGATTGCGAAGGATCGCTCTGTATCTCTTGAGTGAAGTTTCCGAGAGAATCCAACCCGCTTGCGCCTGCCAAATCATGGGTCTAGCCTGCCTCCCGTCGCTGCAAAATCAGCGGTCGGGTGTGGAAACCTGTTTTGACCAGGCACAAGTATCATCAAGTGACTCGATAAATGGCGAGTGCTCTATGGTAGCTGTGTGCGGGCAGACTTCGGTCTGGCCCGGGTGCTTGGTGACCGGTTTTCCACCCCGTACATAGCTGCCACCCCTTGCCGTGTGGAAATGGCGAGTGATGGCTCCAGTTGCTCAGATTTGGACCTTCACCATGCTTAAAAACACTTCTGATTTATCCATCAATATCGAAGAAAACCTTTCACGCGCTTGCGACCTTTTACGTTGCGCAGCCGCCACGGCTTATGAGTCCAGCGATCAACTTTCGGGGCGAAAACGTGATCTGGCATTCTCGGTCATGCATCTGGTCGAAATGGCACAGGCGTTAGTGGAGCGCTCTTTGGAAGGGGTAGAGGCGAGGTAGAGGCGGGATGAACCAAGCGGTCAAAATGTATTGAATTGCCCGCGACAGCGCGAGATCAATCCGCCAAAGCATTCAGGACATGAACAGGGTCGTTGTGAATGGCTTTCAGCAACGCTTTAGCAGGGCCGGTAGGTTCTCGGCGGCCTTGCTCCCAGTTCCTGAGCGTGCCAAGTTGTACATCAATGATGGCTGCAAATTTGGCTTGTGAAAGGCCCGTCGCTTTGCGGATTTCCTTGATCTGCATGGCGTCGATGGTGAATTCACGAGATGGCTGGCGTTCGCCGCGAACGATCTCGTCCATCTGTTGCACGCTCTCCATCAGTTCTTCGAAGAGTTTGCTCATTGTTATCTCCAGTGCTCGACCACAGCTTTCAACGCTTTGCGTTCGTCAGCGGTGAGGTCGTGCTGTTCATTTTTTGGATAGATCATCAGTAAGGCGATTTGTGAGGCTGAAACGAAGTGGTAATAGATAACCCTGGCGCCACCTCTTTTGCCGTGCCCTTTTGCTGCTACACGCAGCTTTCGAATTCCGCCCGTGCCTTCGATAACGTCGCCAAGGGATGGGTTAAGAGCCAGGCTTTTTTGGATGATCATGAATGCACCATCATCTAGCAGTTCTTTCGCACGCCTAGTGAATACTGGGGTTTCTATAAAAATCATGCCAGCAAGTGTACGCCGCTGACTTACCTGCTACAAGCGTGAATGCGCACCTCACCTTGTATAGGGGATCGTCTCCCATGCGCGGTCGGGGCGGTTTTTTTGTGGGTTTGAAAGCGGGGCGGGTTGCTTTCATTCACCAACTCAATGGCCTGCAAGCTTGCTCATGCGCAATTGACCTTGTAGGACCGGCTTTAGCCGGGAGGGCAGTATTTCTGCAATGGATTTTTAGCGGATGTACTGACGTCCTCCCGGCTAAAGCCGGTCCTACGAGATGGCGCAGCAGCTGTGTGAGCGAATTCTGTGTTGTTGGCTCCAGCATCACTTGAGTTGAGCGCTCACTTGCGTGTCGAGGCTCACTGACAGTACTAATAAACGGTAAAGTGAGTTCGCAAAAAACCGCCCGAAAGGGCGGTTTCAAAATCAAGAAACATAAATAAGTTTATTACTGAATATCTTTATAAGCCTCATTACCTTTAGCCAACGATGCTGCCAAGCCCGGTTGTGGTGTGAATACTTTGCCCGTTAATGACGAAAAGTGTGTGCCCTTATCGCCATGGCTCACATTGCGTTCATTTTTGTTTTGTTCGCTCAGACCGGTGTAGGTGAACTTGCGCATCGCGGTAAAGGTAGCTTCGTGCATGACAATACTTCGATGCAGAGCACTGACCTGTGCAGGGGACAGGGCTAGTTTTTTGTTCAGCGGAGCGCCCCAGCGGGTCAGGCAGACTTCTGCGAAATGCCTGACCAATTGGCCTGCTTCCGTCAGGGAACCGGGGCCATCGGAGCCTTTGAGGGATGCGTTACCCACCAGCGTCGCGTGACGCCCAGCCATTGGAAAGATGCTTACTTTGGTAGCGGGATCGGTCTTGGGAATAACGCACGAGAAACCTTTGGATCGTTCGTCCCGAGCGAAAAAGCCGACGTATTCCTTAACGTTTTTCCCGAGAGAAACCTTCTCAAGCTGGAAGTTCAAAGGGCCCGGAACCGGATCAACCGCGAAAATATTGACCGGGATATGACGTAGAGCCGGATCACCCGCCATAGCATTCGCCAGCATGTGGCAGCTGACACCGCCACGGCTCCAGCCGACCAGGTTGACCTGTTTCGGTATCAGCCCGCCTTTACGGAAGATTTTGATGATCTTTTCCTGCAGGTCTTGCGGTGTCACCTTGCGGTCACCATAGTCATAGTGGCGCCACAGCCAGGACGTTGGCTCTTGCACATCATCGATCGGCAGCCCGGCCGCTTTCAACCTCTTGTACTCGGCTTCGGTCAGCTTGGTCCGCTTCCAGTCGGCCTTGCCTTTGGTCAGGTTTATTGCATGTTGTACATTTTCGTACCAGCCTTTGCCAAACGCGGTCCCGGTCCAACCGTAGCCTTTGGGTTCAGTGAACAATTCATCAGCTTGTAAATTGCCACTGCCAGGCCCATCAATCACAACCCAGTCGGCGAACTCTCTATTGCCCATGTTACTGGCCAATGTTGCGATTAATTCACCATTCCAATAGTTGTTGTTCAAATTGTCATATTTGGTGGAGCCTGTACCGCAAAAGAAAATAGTAAACACACTCATGAGAAACCTCCGTGTTTTGATGAGTACGGGGCAGACTAGATGAGTAGGTTTGCTTTTGCGTGGGGGTCTTGTTACTGGGTGTTATTCGATCTTGTAGGACTGGCTTTAGCCGGGAGGACGTCGTGACATTCACCAAATCTCCTTACTAGAAATATCGCCCTCCCGGCTAAAGCCGGTCCTACGGGTCCATCAAGAGACCGAGATCGTCGCTAACCTGTGGGAGATTCTATGCTTGTCCGCAAGCTGATCGACGACGTGGGACCGGCTTTAGCCGGGAAGGTGGTGTTTCTACTGATGAAAATTCAGCGTCTGTTCCGGCCTTTTCCCGGCTAGCGCCGGTCCCACGAAAGTGAATTCTGTGCGTTTTTGATTTGGGGGCCGTGGGGTGACAGGACGCAAAGCTCCCTAACGGAATGGACCTCGTTTCAGCGCTTTACCCCGCCTCAAACGTCCTGTTCGCTTCGCAATAGCGTTCCTGAGTCTGTTTGCTTTGTTCGTCCCGGTCTCTGGCGGCGCGTTTGGTCCACTCCTGGCAGGATTCCTTGAAGAACACCACAGCGGCGCGGCGGCATTCGCGGTTTTCGACGCTGCCTTTGCTGAAGTTCATGCACACACTGCTGTTTTCGATGTGGTTGTTGAACACCCGAAAATCGGCATGATAGCGGCTGCGACTGTCCACAGCCCTGAAGCTGACGCTGGCGATGCTGAAGGGTTTGGTCGGGCGTTCGGTGTTGGAGCGGGCGATGTCAGATTTGTAGTCCGCCATGTATCTGGATGACACCATGCCTTTGGCGGGTTCTCGCTCGGCAGCCTTTGGAACCTGACCAAAGCGGCAGTTGAGGACAGTTTCGTCGATCACGTTGCCGTTCTTCATGCATTCATCCAAAGGCTGGACGCTCGGCGCTGGCAATTCCCGTCTGACCACATTGGGCCCGATGTAAGGCTCGGGAGCCTGGGGTACAACAGGCTGCGGCGCAGGCGCTATCAATGCCTGCGGCGGTTGCTCTACGGTGGGCAGAGGTTGTGCAATCAGCGGCTGAACTTGAGGTTTTGTCCGGGGAAACAGCAGATATCCGACAAACCCGGCCAGTGCGAGCACGATCAGCCATTTCGAATAGCCAGTGCTTTTGCGCCGATGCTCAGGCCTGCGTTTGCGCGGATGAGCGCCCAATACAACGTCAACCTTGCCGGGTGTCAGACGCTGGATGTGAATAGATCCATCGTTGTCAGGCTGTCTGCTGGATTCCATTCCCTATTTCCTTCGCCTTTCGCAGAGCTGAGTGTGATGGCGAAGGTTAAACCGTACAAATAGCCTTTTGCTAGTAGGGCTTGTCTGTATCCTTATTCATTTTTGTAATGCTTTGGTTGTTTTCTGACCAGGCTGGCCGCGCTAAGGTCTCGCATCTTGGTCGAGGTCAATGGAGTGGCAGCTTATGTACAAGCGTCTTGAGCATGTTTTCGGGTATTCAGAGTTTCGTCCGGGGCAGGAGGCCGCCATCAGCGCGGTATTGGCGGGGCGCTCTGCGGCGGCTATTTTCCCGACAGGGTCAGGCAAGTCACTGTGTTATCAATTGCCCGCGTTGATGCTTCCGCATCTGACACTGGTGGTCTCGCCGTTGCTGGCATTGATTCAAGACCAGTTGGCGTTTTTGCAGCGCCACGGCATTTCGGCCGCCAGCATCGACTCGGCGCAGAGCCGTGATGACGTTGCTCAGGTCATGACCCGTGCGCGCTCGGGTGAGCTGAAGATCCTGATGATTTCCGTGGAGCGGCTGAAGAATGAGCGCTTTCGGCACTTCATCTCGCAGGTGCCAATCTCCTTGTTGGTGGTCGACGAGGCTCACTGTATCTCTGAATGGGGCCACAACTTTCGGCCTGACTATCTCAAGCTGCCGGACTACCAGCGCGAATTCAATATCCCTCAGGCGCTGTTGCTGACTGCTACAGCCACGCCGCAAGTGATTGATGACATGCAGGCCAAGTTTGGCATCGAACCGCAGGACGTAGTCACTACAGGGTTTTATCGCTCCAACCTGAATCTGTGGGTCGAACCCGTGACAGGGTGGGACAAGCGTCGCCGACTGGTAGAGTGGCTGGGCGCCAAGCCCGATCAGCCGACTATCGTTTACGTCACGCTGCAAAAAACCGCCGAATACACAGCCGCTCATCTGGAGCAGAACGGCGTTGCAGCCAGTGCCTATCACGCCGGATTGCCTCACGATCAGCGCGAGTCGATCCAGCGGCAGTTCATGGCCGGGCAGCTCAATTGCATCGTGGCGACCATTGCGTTTGGCATGGGCATCGACAAGAGCGATATCCGCAACGTGGTGCATTTTGATCTGCCCAAATCCATCGAGAACTACAGCCAGGAAATCGGCCGCGCCGGGCGTGACGGCGCTCGGTCTGATTGCCTGGTGTTGGCCAATCGCGACAGCCTCACCGTGCTGGAAAACTTTGTTTACGGCGACACGCCGGAGTTGTTCGGCATTCGTTATGTCCTTGAGGATTTACTGGATGCCGGGCCGCAAGGGCAGTGGGAGTTTTTGCTTGGACCGCTGGCGGAGCAGGCCAATATTCGCCAATTGCCGTTGAAAACCTTGCTGGTGCAACTGGAGCTGCGCGGCATTATTGCGCCACGCTACGCGTATTTTGCGGAATACCGTTTCAAGTTTCTGATCGAGCCGGAGGCGCTTGTGCAGCGTTTCGAAGGGGAGCGTCGGCAGTTTGTCGAGGCTTTGGTTGCGACGTCCGCACGGGCGCGCACCTGGGCGACTGTGGATTTCGATGCGATGTATCAGCAGTATCAGGCTGAGCGTGGACGGGTCGTGACGGCGCTGGATTACTTTCAGGAGAAAGGCTGGATCGAGCTCGAAAGTAAGCAGATGACTGAGGTGTACAGCCTGCTGGTCACCGATTTTGATGTTCAGGCGTTGAGCGTCGAGCTGCATGAGTATTTCAGCGAGCATGAAACCTCGGAAGTGAAGCGGATCCACGCGATGCTTGAGCTGTTTGCCAGCGAGCAATGCTTAAGCGGTCGGCTGGCGGATTACTTTGGTGATCACAAAGCCCCTCGGCGCTGCGGGCATTGTTCAGTCTGTGCCGGGCACGTCGCGCGGTTACCGGAGCCACCGGCGTTGGCCCCCCTGGAAGCGCAGAGTTTCGAGCAATTGTGCGGTGAGTTCATCCTCAAACATCAGGATTACAGAGACCACGTCCCGAGTGCCGACTGCGTGACTCGCTTCCTGTGCGGCATCAGCGTGCCGTTGTTCACCAAACTCAAGGCGCGAGGGATACCGGGCTTTGGTCAGCTGGAGGATTATCCGTATGCGGCGGTGAGGGATTGGGTGCGGGTTAATATCCACTCTGAATAGTTGTAGGAGCTGCCGAAGGCTGCGAGCGCGGTGTGTCTGACAAACAGTCTTCGCAGCCTTCGGCAGCTCCTACAAATCCCAACTTTCGACAAGAGAACTCCATGACCCACACAACCCCGCAACGCGCCGACTACCGTCACTTTCAGCCCATCACCACGCGTTGGCACGACAACGACATCTACGGCCATGTGAACAACGTGACCTATTACAGCTTTTTCGACAGCACAGTGAATACCTACCTGATCGAGCGCGGTGGGCTGGATATTCATGACGGTTCGGTAGTGGGCTTTGTGGTGAGTTCGTCGTGTGATTACTTCGCGTCCATTGCCTATCCCGACCTGATCGAGGTCGGCTTGCGTGTTGCGAAGCTGGGCAACAGCTCCGTGCAATACGAGTTGGCGGTGTTCAAGGCTGGGGAAGATGAGGCTTGTGCGGCGGGGCGCTTTGTTCATGTGTTCGTGGATCGGGGGTCGAATCTGCCGGTATCCATCCCTGACACGCTGCGCGAGGCGTTGCAGGTTTTAGTCGTCTGAAAGAACACTGGCCGCTTCATGGGCGGCCAGTGTGCTTGTCAGGTCAAACACGTCACTTAACGATGACGGTAGTGGTGTTTGTTTTTCCGGTGGCCATGCGCGTGGCCGCGCGGACCACGGTCACCGCGATAGCGACGGTTATCACGATCATCGGCGCGGCTTTCGTTGCCCATGTAGTTACCCAGTGCACCACCAGCGCCACCGCCTGCCGCTGCGCCGACAAGGCTACCCGTGCTGCCGCCCACGCTGCGACCAATCACGTTACCGCCTGCAGCGCCCAGACCGCCGCCAATGGCTGCTTCTGTACGACTGCGACGGTCGGCACCGACGGCAGCGCCACCGGCGCCACCCAAGCCTGCGCCAATCGCTGCACCTGTGTTGCCGCCCAGCTGTTGGCCGACAACGGAACCAAGTACCCCACCCAATGCACCGCCCACACCCGATTCAACCGTACCGCCTGCTGAGGCGAGACCACTGGCCAGAGTGAGTGACAACAACAGAATCGAGGAATACTTCATGCAATGAACCTCAAAGGGATGACGGCGCCGATGCTGAGGTCCTGCCGAGATTGTGGCAACGCAAATCCGACGAGTAACACGACTGGTGCACAAATACCTAAGTTACTGTTTTTGCTAAGGAACTTAAGTCGTGATTGGCAGTCTGAGCTTACTTGATCAAGGCCCGTTTCTCGCGAAACGGGCCTTTTTTTGTGCGTATGAAAAGGCTTCTGTAGGAGCTGCCGCAGGCTGCGATTGCATCATCACTGACACAACGGGATTCGCAGCCTGCGGCAGTTGCTACAGAGGTAGTGTGTTCCTCTGGGATCAAGCTAAATCCTGATCAAACAATCCGTGCCGACTCAGCCGCACGCTCCAGTTTGATCGCCACGAACTTCGAGGTTGGCGTGCTGCTGCCATCGCCGACGCTTTCCAGCGGTACCAGTGGGTTGACCTCTGGGTAGTAAGCAGCAGCCTGGCCAGCCGGGATATCGAAAGCCAGCAAGGTGAAGTTCTTCACGCGGCGCTCGCGGCCATCGCCCCAGATCGAAATCAGGTCAACCTTCTGCCCTGGCTGGTAGCCCAGGCGAATGATGTCGGCTTCGTTGACGAACACCACGTCACGCTGACCCTTCACGCCGCGATAACGGTCGTCCAGGCCATAAATAGTGGTGTTGTACTGATCGTGGGAGCGCATGGACTGCATGATCAGGTCAGGTTCCTGACCCGTTGAGCGTACGCTGGCGTGCACCAGATCCAGCGGCAGCATGTTGGGTTTGAAGTTGGCGCGCTCGGTTGCGGTGTTCCAGCGACGAGCGCCGGCCGCGTTGCCCAGGTAGAAGCCGCCCGGGTGTTCCAGGCGCTGGTTGAAGTCTTTGAAGCCCGGAATGGTGTCAGCAATGAGCTCGCGGATGCGGTTGTAATCTTCCACCAGCCACAGCCAGTCCACCGGTTGCTTGCCCAGTGTCGCGTTGGCAATGCCCGCGAGGATTGCAGGCTCGGAACGCATATGGCGCGACGACGGCTGCAACTGGCCATTGGAAGCGTGAACCATACTGAACGAGTCTTCCACGGTCACTGCTTGTGGACCGTTGGCCTGCATGTCGATGTCGGTACGACCGAAGCACGGCAGGATCAACGCTTCTTTACCGTGGCTCAGGTGGCTGCGGTTGAGTTTGGTACTGATCTGCACGGTCAGGTCGCAGTTGCTGAGAGCTGCAACGGTGCGGGCGCTGTCTGGCGTCGCCTGGGCGAAGTTACCGCCCAGCGCGATGAAGACTTTGGCGCGACCTTCGGCCATGGCGTGGATGGCTTCAACCACGTTGTGACCGTTTTCACGCGGGACTTTGAACTGGAAGCGACGCTCCAGCGCATCAAGGAAAAACGCCGGTGGACGCTCATTGATCCCCATGGTGCGGTCGCCCTGCACGTTACTGTGACCGCGCACCGGGCACAGGCCAGCGCCTGGGCGGCCGATGTTGCCGCGCAGCAGCATCAGGTTGGCGATTTCCTGAATGGTCGCCACCGAGTGGCGGTGTTGGGTGATACCCATCGCCCAGCACATGATGACGTTCTTGCCCTTGAGGTACATGCGTGCGGATTTTTCGATATCCACCAGCGTCAGGCCAGACTGCTCGACGATCTTGTCCCATGGGGTGTCGTCGATAGTCGCCAGGTAGTCGAGCACGCCATGGGTGTGTTCGTTCAGGAAGGCGTGGTCGAACACCGACGGCTCATTGGCCGCCTGCGCGTCGCGCTCCCATTGCAGCAGGAACTTGGCCATGCCACGCAACAGTGCCATGTCGCCACCCAGTGCCGGGCGGAAATAGGCGGTGTTGGTTGGACGGTCACCGTTGGTGAGCATCTCGATCGGGTGTTGTGGATGCTGGAAGCGCTCCAGACCACGCTCTTTAAGCGGGTTGACGCACACCACCTGAGCGCCGCGTTGAACCGCTTCACGCAACGGCTCAAGCATGCGCGGGTGGTTGGTGCCAGGGTTCTGGCCCCAAACGAAAATCGCATCGGCGTGTTCGAAGTCGTCGAAGGTCACGGTGCCTTTACCGACGCCAACGCTTTGCGACAATGCAACACCGCTGGCTTCGTGGCACATGTTCGAGCAGTCAGGGAAGTTGTTGGTCCCATAGGCGCGAACGAACAGTTGGTACAAATAAGCGGCTTCGTTGCTGGCCCGGCCCGAAGTGTAGAACTCGGCCATGTTCGGGTTCGGCAATGCTTTGAGGTGCTTGGCGATCAGCGCAAAGGAGTCGTCCCAGCTGATCGGCTTGTAGCGATCGGTTTCGGCGTCATAGACCATGGGCTCGGTCAGGCGGCCTTGGTATTCGAGCCAGTAGTCGCTCTGCTCGCGCAGGGCGCTGACGCTGTAGCGGGCAAAGAAGGACGGGTCGACACGACGCTTGGTCGCTTCCCAGTTCACCGCTTTGGCGCCGTTTTCGCAGAACTTGACCATGCCGCTTTCCGGCGAATCACCCCACGCGCAACCAGGGCAGTCAAAGCCGCCGTTCTGGTTGGTCTTGAGCATCATGCGCAGGTTTTTCAGTGCGTTGTCGCTGGATAGCCAGTGATGAGTCACGCTGATCAATGCACCCCAACCACCGGCGGCACCTTTGTAGGGCTTGTAACGCGGGACTGGTTTCTGGTCGGCTTCTTTATGCAGGCTCATGCTTGACTCTCCATCACGGGACTAAAAACCCGCGGCGCACTGTGTTGCGGCAGGTGAATTAGGTTCAGGTTATGACGACGTGCCCATTGCAAGGCCAGGCCGGTAGGCGAGGACAAGCTGACCAGCGTCTGAATGCCAGCGCGCAGGACTTTCTGGATCAACTCCAGACTGCAACGACTGGTGACGATGGCAAGGCCGCCGATTATTGGAATTTCCTGGCGCACCAGGGCGCCGATCAACTTGTCGAGGGCGTTGTGTCGACCGATGTCTTCCCGGCCCAGCAGCAATTGCCCTTGGTTATTCATGAAAACTGCGGCATGCACTGCACCGCAATGGCGACCCAATGGCTGGAATTCACCAATGCGTTGACGCAAGCCTTCAAGCCATTCGATAGGCGGTAGAGGTGCGCCCGGCAAGACATTCAGTTCAGGCAGCGCCTGTTCAACAGCTTCCACTCCGCACAGACCACAACCGCTGGTCCCCGCCATCTGTCGGCGCTGCTGCTTGAGATCCCAGAAGGCGCGGCTGGCGATTTCGACTTCGGCCTGCTGCGCAGAACCGCAGCCGCTGAGCTTGATGTCGTAGATTTCATCGGGCGAAGCGATGATGCCGCTGCCCAGGCTGAAGCCTACAACAAAGTCTTCAAGGTCGTTCGGGGTGACCAGCATGACTGCCTGGCTGATGCCGTTAAAGGCGATGGCCAGCGCGACTTCTTCAGCGAGATCGGCAGGCGCCGACACATCGCGGTCGAGGTTCGAATAGCTGTATGACTGGCTTGCGGCGGGCGCGGGCGATGGTTCTGCGGGCGCCGTACTGACCGTTCGCTTGGCGTGCATGGGAACGTACCGGCAGAGTGATATCGCACAAGACTAGGCGTCTTGTCGGATATCGTCTAATCGCTAGTTCCAATGCACTGATAGATGACGTCGATCAATGTTTTTCCATGAGCTTCTGATACAGCGCAAAACACGCTTCAGCCAGCACCGAGCGAGGTGCGCTACGCCGCATGATCATGCCCAGACGGGCCATGGTGCGGGCGTCGTCGATGGGTTGCAGACGCAGATCTTCCGTCAGGTTAACCAGCTCGCCTTCCAGCGGCATGATCGCGCAGCAGAAGCCGCCATGCACGGCCTGAAGTAACTGATGAACGGCATCAGTCTGCAGCATCGGAATGAACTGCAGGCCGCGGCTGTGGAAGTTGTGATCGATGGATTGCCGAAAATGCATGCCGCTGGTCAACAAGCCCAAGGGCAGCTCAATCAAATCCGCCCAGGTCAATGGGTGCTCGCCGAAACTGAAGTGGCGATGATCGTAAAGCAGTCCCATGCGGGTTTCGGCCAGGGTCAGGGAGTCGAAACGTTCGCTGTCCAGATGCTCCATGTAGGAAACGCCCAGATCAATGCGATTGCTCGCTAATTGTTCCAGAATCTGCTCGGAGCTGAGGGCCGACAGTTCGAAGCGCAGGTTGGGGTGGCTTTCGTGCAGCAACCGCAATAGCGGCAGCGGATCGAAGCTCGACAACGGCACTACGCCCATCCGCAGCGTACCGACCAGGTGGCCGCGACATGCAGCTGCTTCGGCCTGCAAGCCGTCATAAGCCGCCAATACCGTGCGTGCCCAAGCCAGCACGCGCTCGCCCGGGGCGGTAAAACCCTCGAAGCGCTGTCCGCGAACGACCAGTGGCAGCTCAAGCTCTTCTTCCAGATTGCGCAGGCGCATCGACAGGGTCGGCTGGGTGATATTGCAACGTGCGGCAGCCTGGCCGAAGTGCCTCGTCTCATCGAGGGCGATCAGGAATTTGAGTTGTTTGATGTCCATATTCGCTCCATTGGTACTGCAAGCGCGTAATTCTAGCCTGTAGAGGTGTCGGATGGGCGGTCGGCTGCCGGTCGGATGACCGTTTTCCATGACCTGTTACGACTAACCTTGTGTGTTGGGCATGACAATAACAATCAAGGAGAACCGCACATGAGCATTTTCAGTTTCTTGAAAGAAGCCGGGGAGAAGATCCTCGATGCAATTACACCCGGTGATGCCAACGCCTCGAATGAAGCGCTCAAAAAGCACATATCAGAAGTAGGGCTCGGCAATCCCGACATTCAGACCACCGTGGAAGGCAGTACGGTGACGGTCACTGGCGAAGCCGCCAGCCAGGAAGAGAAGGAAAAAATCCTGCTGACACTGGGTAATATCAGCGGTGTAGAAAAGGTCGATGACCAGATGACTGTTGCCGCCGGTGCCGCACCCGTGACTGCCGCGAAGTTCGTGACGGTAGAGAAGGGCGACACACTAAGTGCCATATCCAAACGGGTATACGGTGACCCGAATAAATATCAAAAAATCTTCGAGGCCAACAAACCGATGCTCAAGGATGTGGACAAGATTTATCCGGGGCAGGTGTTACGTATTCCAGATTAGCGAAGATCCCTGTAGGAGCTGCCGAAGGCTGCGAATGGATTCCCTGACACGCCCGGATCTCAGTCTTCGGCAGTTCCTACATATTTTTAGAGCCCCTCAATCAACTCCCGATAATCCTTCACCGCCGCGAACTCTTCGGTGTCTTTCGGTCCTTTCTGGCTGTTCGGTTCACTGACCGCCAGAAGATGGCCGATGCCGAAAGTGCGGGCGCTACGCAGGATGGGCAGGGTGTCGTCGATAAACAGGCTGCGCGATGGATCAAATACGATGTCAGCCTGCAGCGCGTCCCAGAAGTGCGGGCTTTCCTTGGGGAAACCATAGTCATGGGAGCTGATCAGGCGTTCGAAATACGGGGCCAGTTCGATGCGCTCCATTTTCAGTGACAACGAATCCCGGTGCGCATTGGTGATCATGATCACCCGCTTGCCTGCCTGCTTGATCGCGGCGAGGAATGTTTCGGCGTCGGGCCGGAGGGCAATCAGATTGGCGGTTTCCAGCTTTAGGTCACGCACTGACAGCTTCAACTCGGCGCTCCAGTAATCCAGGCAATACCAGTTGAGCGTGCCCGCATTTTTCTCAAACAGCGGCTTCATCTCCAGCAGCGCCATCGCCAGGCTGACGCCATGCAGGTCGGCGTAACGCTGCGGCAAATGTTGCAGCCAGAAGTGCTCGTCGTAATAAAGATCCAGCAGGGTGCCGTCCATATCGAGAAGAACGGTATCGATGTCGCGCCAGGGCATGGAAGGCATTCGGGTCTCGCAAGTCATTGATGGTGACGTCAGCATATCCGAGACAGACAATTGGAAAAGCCACGGTATAGTAACCCGTCTACGCAAAGGAGCCTGTCATGCGCCAGAAACCCACCGTACTTGCCCGAGAAATCGTCGCCAGCAGTCGTCTGTTCCGTGTTGAAGAGCTGCACCTGCGATTTGCCAATGGTGTCGAGCGCACTTATGAACGATTGGTGGGGCGTGGCAATGGCTATGGCGCAGTGATGATCGTCGCAATGCTGGATGCCGATCATGTGGTTTTGATCGAAGAATATTGCGGTGGCACCGACGAATACGAGCTCTCTTTGCCCAAGGGGCTCATTGAGCCAGGCGAAGACGTACTGGCCGCCGCCAATCGCGAACTCAAGGAAGAAGCAGGCTATGGCGCACGACAACTGGAACACCTGACCGAGCTTTCCCTGTCACCTGGCTACATGAGCCAGAAAATTCAGATAGTGCTGGCTTCCGATCTTTACGAAGAGCGTCTGGAAGGTGACGAGCCTGAGCCCATGCGCGTGGATAAAGTGAATTTGCGCGAGCTATCGAGTTTGATCGAACATCCCCAGTTCAGTGAGGGCCGAGCCTTGGCCGCGTTGTATCTGGCGCGTGACTTATTGACCCAGCGTGGATTGTTTTTGCCATGACCGATGTTTTCAACAACCTGCCACACCCGCTTCTGGAACCGGTTATCAAGCTTGTGCGGCTCGCCGGGGAAGTGATCCTGCCGCATTGGCGCGCCAATGTGACCGTCACTTCCAAGGCTGATGACTCGCCTGTGACGGCGGCGGATCTCGCCGCTCATCAGGTACTCGCTGAAGGCTTGCTGGCGCTGGCACCTGATATTCATGTGCTGTCTGAAGAAGATGCTGATATCCCGCTGAGCGAACGCGCGAAGTGGGAGCGTTGGTGGCTGGTCGATCCGCTGGACGGCACCAAGGAGTTCATCTCTGGCAGCGAAGAGTTCACCGTAAACGTTGCACTGATCGAACATGGCCGGGTGGTATTTGGCGTTGTTTCCATGCCGACCAACAACCGTTGCTACTTCGGTGGCGCGGGCCTTGGGGCGTGGCGCAGTGATGACGAAAGTCACCTGACGCCGATCAGCGTTCGTCAGGAACCGGGCGCGGGACATGATTTTACGGTTGTCGCCAGTCGCCGCCATACCAGCCCTGAGCAAGAGCGTCTGCTGGCGGGGTTGTCAGCGGCTGTGGGGCATCTGCACCTGACCAATATCGGCAGTTCGCTGAAGTTCTGCCTCTTGGCTGAAGGGGCTGCCGATTGCTATCCAAGGCTCGCACTCACGTCGCAGTGGGACACCGCCGCAGCGCAAGGCGTACTCGAAGGCGCTGGCGGTGAAGTGCTTGAACTGTCCGGCGAGCCATTCAGCTACCCGCCACGTGAATCCCTGTTGAACCCGTTCTTTCTGGCGCTGCCAGCGGGGGCCGCCTGGCGTTCCGACTTGCTGGAATTAGCGCGCTCCTGATCGCACATGCAATCTATGTAGGCGATTGCTGTGTGAGCGCTGCCGCGCAGCAAACATGGATCCGTAGGAGCGCACGAGCACCGCGAGGCCGCGATAGCGGTGGATCAGACAGGACGCCATCGCTGCCTCGCGGTGCTCGTGAGCTCCTAAGGAAAAGCATTCCCAAATCAGGTAATTGCATTGTGTTGATAGGCGCTTCGCTACCGATGCAAAACAAATTGGCCGATAAAGTGCACCGCCTCCTGATCACTTCCGTGCGCACAAATTCTCGTTGGTAACGTCAACCGCGCCCGGCCACGGCGCTGGTAAGTCGTGACAAATCTTTCCCAGACGGCTTCATCCGGCGCATCGCAAATCGCCACAGCATCTTCGCGTACTGGCAGTGGATAGCTGATCTGCCCGTCCTGAATCACGATGTGCCCGCCTCCGATTCCGGCCTCCTGCAGGCGCAAGTGCAGCCACCCCCAGCCCGCGAGCACTGCGCCGCAGTACAAACTGCCGCCGAACACCGTACTTTTGTGATTGATGTTAGGCGCGAGTGGCAGATGCAGGCGCAACTGGTGATCCTGCCAGCTCAAGACTTTCATACCCATCGCCTGAGTGAGCGGGATGTCGTGATGCAGCACCTGTTGCAGTGCGGCGGCCTCTAGTGACATCTCATTGTCCTCGGGTTTCATTCCTGCTCATCCGCGCCGCCGCCGAAGCTCAGTCCGTGTTTGCGCAGTTTGTCGTGCAGGGTTTTACGCGGCAGGCCCAGCGCCTCGGCCAGGCTGCGCACGGAGCTGTGCGGCCGGGTCAGCTCGGCCGCGATCAAGGCACGTTCAAAACTTTCAACCTGCTCACTAAGGCCACCCGTGATGGTGGGAACCACCGGCACTTCATTGCCCTCCAGTGCGAGCTCCAGGCCCAGGGCGAAACGCTCGGCGGCGTTTTGCAGTTCACGGACATTGCCCGGCCAGGTGTGGCGCAGCAACAGGGCGCGTTGCGCGGGCTGCAGTTCATGTTTGGGCAGTCCGTGGCGCATGCTCGCCGCGTCGGCATAGTGCTGGAACAGCATCAGCGCATCTTCGCCACGCTCGCGTAACGGCGGAATTCGTAACGGCGCAACGTTGAGCCGGTAATACAAGTCCGCGCGGAAGCGGCCTTGGTCGGCTGCCTGACGCAGGTCTTCCTTGGTGGCCGCAATCACCCGAATATCCAGCGGGATTTGCTGATTGCCACCCAGTCGCTCGACCATTCGCTCTTGCAAGAGGCGCAGCAGTTTGACCTGCACGTCCATGCTCATGCTTTCGATTTCATCGAGGAACAGCGTGCCGCCGTTGGCGAATTCGAACTTGCCGATTCGGCGCTTCTGGGCTCCGGTGAACGCGCCAGGCTCGTGCCCGAAGAGTTCGCTTTCGACCACGGACTCCGCCAGCGCCCCGGCGTTTATTGCAACAAATGGCCCGGTACGGCGGTTGGACAAATCGTGCAGTGCTCGCGCCACGACTTCTTTGCCTGCACCGGTTTCGCCGAGAATCAGTACATCGGCTTTGGTCGCGGCCAATGCGCCGATCTGCTGACGCAAACGCAGCATAGGGGCGGATTGCCCGACCAGACGCGCACTCAGTTGTTGGCGATCGCTCAAGGCCAATCGCAGGCTGCGGTTATCCAGTACCAGACGTCGCAGGGCCAATGCCCGACGCACGCTGTCGAGCAGTGCATCGCTGGCGAAAGGCTTTTCCAGAAAGTCGTAAGCACCGGCGCGCATCGCCTGCACGGCAAGTGGAACATCGCCATGGCCAGTAATCAGCAGGACCGGTAACTCCGGGTCTCTGCCATGCAGGTCGCTCAACAATTCGAGGCCGTCCATGCCGGGCATGCGAATGTCGCTGACCACAACGCCGGGCCAATCATGTTCAATTCTGGCCGCCAGGCCATTGGCTTCCGGCAAGGTCAGGACTTTCAGGCCAGCAAGGTCAAGGGTCTGGCTCAAGGCCTGACGCAAATGCGGGTCGTCGTCGATCAGCACTACCTGGATCTTGCTGTCGATGGCGGTCATGCAGATAAATCCTCTGGCGGTTGAAGGTTGACCCCGGACGCGCCATCGCGCAGGCGCAGCGTCAGCAGTGCGCCTCCGGTCGGGTGATTATCGAACAGCAGTTCACCGCCCAGCGCGCGCATCAGGGTATCGCAGATCGCCAAACCAAGGCCAAGCCCCTGAGTCCGGGTCTTGGTGGTAAAGAAGGGTTCTCGGGCGCGGGCCAGGGCTTCCTGGGTAAACCCCGGGCCGTTGTCCCGAATGAACAGATTGACGCCATCCGGCGTCTGTTCAGCACTGATCCATATTTTGCGCGGTGGGCCTTTTTCGGTCAGCGCGTCCAAGGCATTGGCCAGCAGGTTGCCGAGTACCTGGCGCAGCCGCGTCTCACCGGCCTGGACCCATAGAGTAGCGTCAGGCAAGTCGCGAATCAGCTCGACTTCCATGGCCCTGCGTCGCTTTGCCAGCAGCGCCAGGGTGTCGTCCAGCGCAGGTTGCAGGGCGACGCTTTCCGGCGCATGGCGGTCGCGGCGGGCGAAGGCGCGCAGGTGGGCGATGATGGATGCCATGCGGCCCGTCAATTCGCCGATCTGTTTGAGGTTGCCCCGTGCGTCATCCGTGCGCGAATGGTCCAGCAGGATTTCCGCGTTTTCCGCATAACTGCGGATCGCCGCCAAGGGTTGGTTGAGTTCATGGCTGATGCTGGCGGACATGGTGCCCAGCGCCGACAGCTTGCCTGCCTGTACCAGCTCGTCCTGAGCGCGAACCAGTTCCTGTTGCGCCTGCTCGCGCTCAAGTACTTCCTGCCTCAGACGGCTGTTCAAACCTTCCAGATCGCTGGTGCGCTCCACCACTCGAACTTCCAGTTCGCGCCGGGCCTTGGCTTCGAAAGCGATACGATCCAGATAATGCCGACGCCGCTGGATCAGGATGCCAAGCAGCAGCATGACCACCAGTAACGCTGCGCCACCAACGGCAACGACGGTGCGTACCGGGCGATCAATCAACGCACGAGGGGCCAGAATGTTCACGCTCCAGCCGGTTTCTTCGATCTCCTGGCTTTGGGTCAGCCAGGCGTTTTCATCGAGCAACAGCGGACGTGGATCGCGGGTCGGGTAGGGCTGGATCGCTACAATGGCTTGTTTTTCTTCTTCGCTCAGAGCACGGGTCGAGCGGAAGCGCCATTCAGGCCTTGAGGTGAGAACGACAACTCCGTTGTGGTCGGTGAGCAGCAGCTGCTCAGGGGTTTTACCCCACAGGTTTTCGGTGTGGTCCAGATCAATCTTGACCACCAGCACACCAATCACTTTGCCACTGTCACGCACCGCGGAGGCGAAGAAGTAACCGCGTTTTGCCGAGGTGGTGCCAAGGCCGAAAAAGCGCCCCAGGTTGCCTGCCATGGCGTCGCTGAAATACGGGCGAAACGCGAAATTGCGGCCGACAAAACTGTCGCGCTTGTCCCAGTTGGACGCAGCAATCGTGGTGCCGTCTGCGTTCATCAGGTACATGACTTCCGCCCCGGTCTGGCGAACGATGGTTTGCAGCAAATGGTTGGCAGCCTCTTGTGGCGCGCTGCCCTGCGGGGCTTTTAGCGCGGCGGGCAGGTCCGGGAGCTGGCTGAGAATCTGCGGCAGGGTTTCATAGCGATGCAGCGTACCCAGCAGGTTGGCGACGTAGAGGTCCAGCGTCTGCCGGTTCTGGCTGACCAGTTCGTTACGGTAATAACGCTCGGCCAGATGCTCCAGCGGCCAGAGCAGCGGCGCCAGGCACAGAGCAAGTAGCGCGAGGCTGCGCCAGCGCGGGCGGGGTGGGAGGGTGGCGTTCATGGTCATTGTTGAACTGCGCTAAGGGTCGGCTTTTCTGTAGAAGATATCGCAGTAT